>JANZZC010000086.1 GCA_026419575.1 Thermomicrobium sp.
CGTACTTGGCGTTGATGGTGTGGGTGGCGCCGAACTCCTGGTCGGCTTCGAGCTTCCAGTCGACGACGTCGACGGCGATGACCTTGGCGGCGCCGGCGAGGGCGGCACCCTGGACGGCGTTCATGCCGACGCCACCCAGCCCGAAGACGGCCACGACGTCACCGGCGCGTACTTCACCGCGCTTGGCGGCAGCGCCGACGCCGGTCGGCACGCAGCAGGAAACCAGGCAGGCCTTGTCCAGGGGAATATCGGGGTCGATCTTGACGACGGCGTCGACCGGGGCGACGGTCCACTCGCTGAAGCAGCCGATCATGGCGAATTGACCGACGTCCTGGCCGTCCTTGGTGTGGAGGCGGAAGGTGCCGTCGAGCTGGGCGCCGATCGTGGCCTGCGCGCCGCGGTCGCAGAGGACGGGCAGGCCGGTGAGGCACCAGCGGCACTTGCCGCATGGCGGAATGAAGGTAAGGAGCACGTGGTCGCCGGGCTGGACCTCGGTGACGCCGGGGCCGACCCGCTCGACGATGCCGGCACCTTCGTGCCCGCAGACGATCGGGTAGCGCGCTGGATGATCGCCCGTCGCGAAATGCCAGTCGGAGTGGCAAATCCCGGTGGCGACCATCTTCACGAGGACTTCGCCAGCTTTGGGTTCATCCAGTTCCAATTCTTCAACGCTAAACGACTTCGTCGGACCATAGAGTACCGCTGCCCGCGTCTTCATGGGTCCCCCTTTCGTGCGTCCATCGACCCTGCACTCTCTATTCGTTAACGGTCTCGATGCAGAGAATGTTATCTAAGATCAGTATAGCAGACAGCTGAAGAGCTGTCAAGCGTGTGCGTCTCGTCTCGGTCATGTTCTTCCTCGGAAGGCGAGTGGGGGGATTGGTCTTTCAGTCCGTAGGCGATACGTTGACGGCCGAGCACGCCGTCGCTATACTCCGGCTGGCATCCTGGAGCGGAGCGGTGCGATCGAACGGAAAGGGAGTCGAACGATGGAAGCGACCGTGGAGACGCTGGAGCAGCAGGCGATCGTGGTCGAGGAGCGAGAGGCCGCGGCCATCGTGGAGCACGCCGACGAGGTCAGGGCGGAGGAGGAACTGGTCGAGCTCTTGCTCAAGGAGATCACGATCGACGGGATGTGCGGCGTCTACTGATCGGCGCGATGCGCTGGGAGAACCGCACGCGGCTGGCGCGGACGGCAGCGCTCCGGCCCGAGCCGTTCGGAGCGCTGGCCTACACCTATCACGAGCGCCGGCTGTTTTTCATCCCGCCGTGGCTCGTTCCGTTTGTCGAGGGGACGGGCGAGGAGACGATCGGCGAGATGGCGCAGCGCCTCCGGGCGTCGGGTGCGTTGCCGGAGGACGCCGTCGAGAAGCTCCTGCCGCTTCTCGAGGGGTTGCGCCGCAGGGGGGTCGTCGATGTGGACTGAAATCCTGCGCCGTGGGCTCGATGCCCCGATTTGTCTCACGTGGGAGATGACGTACGCCTGCAACTTCAATTGCGTGCACTGTCTGTCGTCCTCCGGCAAGCGTGCGCCCGACGAGCTGACGACCGAGGAGGCGAAGCGCTTGATCGACGAGTGGGCGGCGCTGCGCGTCTTCTACATCAATGTCGGCGGCGGCGAGCCGCTGATCCGGCCCGACTTCTTCGAGCTCATGGAGTACGCCATCGCCCGTGGTATCGGCGTGAAGTTCAGCACCAACGGCAGCTTGATCGACGAGGCGGTCGCCGATTGGATCGCGCGGACGCCGTATCTCGACGTCCAGATCAGCCTGGACGGGGTGACGGCCGAGGTCAACGATGCGATCCGGGGCGAGGGGTCGTACGCGCTGGCGCGTCAGGCGATGGATCTCCTCGCGGCGCGCGGCTTCCCGTTCAAAATCAACGTAGTGTTGACGCGGCGGAACTTCGAGCAACTGGACGCGTTCTACGCGCTGGCGCAATCGTACGGCGCTCAGCTGCGCGTGACCCGGCTCCGCCCGTCCGGTCGCGGACGCGAGGTGTGGAACGAGCTCCGGTTGACGCGGGCGCAGAGCCACCAGCTCTACGGATGGCTGCTGGCGCATCCCGACGTCTTGACCGGGGATTCCTTCTTCCACCTCTCGGCGCTCGGGCAACCGTTGGATGGGCTGAATCTCTGCGGTGCCGGCCGGATCGTCTGCTGCGTGGATCCGCGGGGCGACGTCTATGCCTGTCCGTTCGTCCTCACCGAAGAATTCAAGGCGGGGAACGTCCGCGAGCAGTCGTTCACCGAGATCTGGCGGAATTCGCCGCTCTTCCAGCGCTTGCGCGAGTGGGAGGCCGGGGCGACGTGCCAGCGATGCTCAGCCTACTCGCGTTGCCAGAGCGGTTGCTTCGCGGTGAAGTACTTCACCGGCACCCCGCTGGAGGCCCCCGATCCGGAGTGCGTGTTCGCGCCGGAAACTGGGCCGACCGACATGGTGTTGCCGCTCCGTCTCCACCCGCGGCCGGTGCGGCGTCCGCGTCGGCCCGCTCCGGTGCCCGCGGCGGAGTAGACGACGAGCGCCGCTCGCGCACGAGGGCGATGGGTTGACGGAAACGGCACGTTCGGGAATCGAGGCACGAAACGGAGCGCGCGACGGGGCGGCGACCGTTCCCGGCGTGCGCTGCCGGTTTCCCCGACCCTTCCGGCTGGTTTCGGCCGGCGGGGCGGCGTGGGTGATCGCCGAGCGGCCCTTGCAGCTGCTCCGGGTGCACGCCGCGGCGGCGCGTTTGCTCGGCGAGCTGCGGGCGAATCCGGACGTGGCGGAGGCGCTCCGACGCGTTGCCGGACTCCACCGCGAGGCGGCGATCGTCTTCCTCGAACGACTCAGCGACGAGGGTCTTGTCGAACTCCGGTGGTCGCTGCCGGATGAGCTCCTTCCCTCCGTGTCGGTGATCGTGCCCGTACGCAACCGGCCTGGGCCGCTCGCAGCGTGCCTGGAGGCGGTATCTCGTCTCGACTATCCACGCGAACGCCTCGAGGTCATCGTCGTCGACGACGCATCGACGGACGAGACTCCTTCCCGGGCGGAAGCCTGGCGGGACCGTTTGCCGCTCCGCGTCCTCCGCATGGCTCGTCGCATCGGTGCGGCCGAGTGCCGGAATCGCGGGGCCCTCGTGGCACAGGGCGAGATTCTCGCGTTCACGGACAGCGACTGCCTGCCGCATCCGCGCTGGTTGCGGGAGCTCGTCCCCGAGTTCGTCCGCCCCGGCGTCGTCGCCGTCGGCGGCGCGGTCGTGCCGGCCGACGAGTCGTCCTGGCTGGATCGCTACGAGGCGGTCGCCTCGCCGCTCATGCACGGGTGGGAGGCGGCACGGGTACGACCGCGTGGTGCCGTCCCGTACCTGGTGACGGCGAACCTGCTGGTGCGGCGGCAGGCGTTCGTCGAGGCCGGCGGGTTCGCGCGCAT
The DNA here is from genome assembly GCA_026419575.1 of Thermomicrobium sp. Classification (GTDB taxonomy): domain Bacteria; phylum Chloroflexota; class Chloroflexia; order Thermomicrobiales; family Thermomicrobiaceae; genus Thermomicrobium. The sequence continues at coordinate 3,411 of JANZZC010000086.1, forward strand.
CCATCCGGGCGAGGACGTCGACCTCGTCTGGCGGCTGTGCGAGCGCGGTGGCCGTGTGCTCTACCGGCCAAACGGTATCGTCCGGCACGATCACCGGGACCGGCTGTGGCCGTTCGCGACGCGTCGGGCGTCCTACGCGACGTCGGAAGTCGTGCTGGTGCAACGGCACCCGGCGTACCGCCATGCCGTGGTTATACCCGTCGCGATACTGGCGAGCGTGCTCTCGGTCGTGGCCGCTCGCGTCCGCCGGCGACGGGCGTGCGCGACGCTCGCGGTCGTGCCGTTCGTCGTCGACCTCGTCCTCGCCGCAGGGCGAGGTCGCGCGCTCGGTGCGCCGGTACCGACGGCGACGGTCGTGCGGGCGGAGCTCCGCGGCACACTCGCCGCACTCTACTGGATCGGGCGGACGGTGAGCCGGTACTTCGCCTGGCCGTTGTCGCTCGCGGGGACGCTCCTGCGGTCCAAAGGGGCCGGTCGCTGGCTGCTCGCGTTGGCCTGGGGCAGTCTCCTCGCGACGGCGAGCGCCGACTTCGTCCGGAAGCGGCCGCGATTGGATCCGCTCCGGTTCGTCCTCGCGCATGTCCTCGACGACCTCGCGAACAACGCAGGGTTGCTCGCCGGGTGCCTCCGCTACCGGACGTTGCGGCCGCTCCAGGTGGAGCTGCGTCTCTACTGGCCGCGTATCAACCGCGCGTGATCCCTCGCTGTCCGGTGCGTCGCCAGAACCTGCACGACGCTCCGTGGAACCGGTCGATGCTCCGCCGATAGTGTCCGTCGCGACCGAGCGGAACGCCGACCGCGCTGCGCTACCGCTGGAACCGACGCCGACAGAGGCGGCGAGTCGCCCGGCCTGCGGGCGACTCGCCGCAGCGCTCGACATCAGAAGCGGATGACGCCGCGGATGACACGGCCTTCGATGAGGTCCTCGTATCCCTTGTTGATCTCGTCGAGGGAGTAGGTCTGGGTGACGAGCTCGTCGAGCTTGAGGCGGCCGGCGCGGTAGAGCTGGAGGAGGTAGGGGAAGTCGACGCGCGGGTTGACGTGGCCGTAGAGGGTGCCGACGACCTCCTTACCGAGGAGGACGAGATCGGCCGGCGGAACCTTCATCGAATCCGTTGTCTCCGACGCCAAACCCACGACGACGCAGCGGCCGGCCTTGCGGGTGGCGCGGTAGGCGATGCCGATGTGCTCGGGTTCGACGTGGCCGATGGTGACGATGGTCTTGTCGGCGCCGACGCCGTTGGTGAGGTCGAGGATGCGCTGGACGGGGTCGTCGTACTTGGCGTTGATGGTGTGGGTGGCGCCGAACTCCTGGGCGGCTTCGAGCTTCCAGTCGACGACGTCGACGGCGATGACCTTGGCGGCGCCGGCGAGGGCGGCACCCTGGACGGCGTTCATGCCGACGCCACCCAGCCCGAAGACGGCCACGACGTCACCGGGTCGGACCTCGGCGCGCTTCGTCGCTGCCCCGAAGCCAGTCGGTACGCAGCACGCGACGAGGCACGCTTTATCGAGCGGGATGTCCGGTTCGACGCGGATGAGCGTCTCGACCGGCGCCACGATGTACTCGCTGAAGCAGCCCACTCCGGCCAGCTGACCGACGTCCTGGCCGTCCTTGGTGTGGAGACGGTAGGTCCCGTCGAGCAGGGCACCACCCGTGATGTTGGCCCCGCGGTCGCAGAGGACGGGCAGGCCGGTGAGGCACCAGCGGCACTTGCCGCAGGAGGGAATGAAGGTGAGGATGACGTGGTCGCCGGGCTGGACCTCGGTGACGCCGGGGCCGACCCGCTCGACGATGCCGGCACCTTCGTGGCCGGTGACGATCGGGTAGCGGGTGGTGAAGTCGCCCGTGGCGAAGTGCCAGTCGGAGTGACACATACCGCTGGCGACCATGCGGACGAGCGCTTCTCCGGCCTTGGGTTCGTCGAGCACGAGTTCCTCGACGACGAACCGACGGGTGGGACCGTACAGGACCGCAGCTCGGGTCTTCACGCTCCGCCTCCTTTCCCGCGACTGCGGATGTGTCCTCGATGTCGTACGGCTGGTTCCTTCAGCACTGTAACGAAAGCGGAGCACGGGGTCAAGCGGGTGCGCGGAATCGCGCTCCCGACGAACGGAGGCGAGCGGCATGCCGCGCGGTCGATCCTTCTGCAGTCGGTGTGCGCGAGCCGGCCGGCGCGGACGCGTCAGCCGACCCTCGGCCGGATGGAGCCGAGGCATGCAGCGCGTCACGAGGGGAACGACACGGCTGGCGATACCGTCCGTGCCCCGACGACGGTGCGGGGCGGACGGCGTCGGGCTGGTGCTGCGCGACGGCCATTCGGTCTCCATGGCGTGCTTTCGGTGTCGGACCGATCACGGGCGATCCCGATGGAGCGGCACCGACTCGCCCGATGTTGCCGTGCCTCGCGGTGCGGGCGAGCGCGGCGCTCCGCGAGGGACGAGGCACCGCCTCGGGGAACGGACACGGCACGCGTCCTCTCGCGAGAGAACGGCGAGCGGTGAGAGGACGACCGAACCCGGCACCGTCGGCCCGGTGCTGACCCGATCCGTTCGCCCGCAAGGGGGTGCGACGAGCCCTGGCGGGTGAGGACAGGTCGCCCGGCTGGATTCTCGTTGCTTCCCACGGAACGGGCGAACCCAGGGCGCCGCGCGCCTCGCGGAGCGTCGCACGCGCCCCAGGCTGCGGCGACGAGGCGCGGGCCGGGACGGCCGCACGCGGGCTAGCTCCTTGGGGCCGGGCGGTGGGTGTCCGAGAGCGCGTGTCGAGGCGGGACGCCGGGACCCGAGCTCGCGGTCGCGTCCCTCCCGAACGGGTCCATCGGGTCGAGCGCGACCGCAAGGAGGAGCGCGGTTTCCGGTTCTCGGTAGGGTGGCGCGGAGGCAGTCTCCGGTCACCTTGTCGGCCCGGAGGTGCACGGCGGTCACCGTCGTCAGGCGGATTCCGCAACGCTATAGTTGCGTTCGAGGTCGCGGCGACTTTCGGGAACCGGAGGGCGAACGGTGAGCGAGGTCCGGATCACGGTACGGAAGAACGGTCCCTATCACGTGCATGGACGGGTCGTCCTCGTCGATCACGAGGGGAACGAGATCCCGTACGAGGGCGACGAGCTCTGGCTCTGCCGGTGTGGCGGGTCGTCGAAGAAGCCGTTCTGCGACGGAACGCACCGGAGGATCGGTTTCCAGGGCGAGCTGGGCGTCGAGGTGCGGCGCCGGAGCGAGGGACCTGCGAGCTCGACGGCCGCCGGAACGACGGTAACGCCGCAGGCAGGGGGTGGCTCGGACGACTACGTCGCGGTGATGCCGCTCGCGCAGGTACCGGAGGCACGACTCCTCCGCTTCGAGGTGGACGGCGAGCCGCGCATCCTGGTGCGGTTCGGTGACCGGCTCTACGCGGTGTACGGAATCTGCACGCACGAGGAGGCGGATCTCGCCGAGGGGGACCTGGAGGACGGGGTAATCTATTGCCCGCTGCACGGCTCGGGGTTCGAGCTGGCGACCGGACGGGTGACGGCGCTCCCGGCGACGCGGCCGTTGCCGGTGTACGACGTCCAGGTGCGCGACGGGACGGTGTACGTGTCGCGCCGGCCGCGCACGGGTGGGTGACGGCGCACCGCGGTGGGCTGCCCGAGCGCTGCGCCGACGGACCGAGGAGCGGCGCGAGGCGTGTGGCTGACTCGGCGACGGGAATGCCGGCCCCCGCGCGGTGGGTCGGGCATGGCGGCGCGGAGGTGAGCGGTGGTCGAGACGTGCATCGTCGTCGGGGCCGGGGTAGCAGCGTTCGGGTTCGCGAACGCGGTCCGCGAGGCGGGGTACACCGGCCGGGTCATTGTGTTCGGGGCCGAGCCGGTTCCGCCGTACGAGCGTCCACCGCTTTCCAAGCAGTACCTGATCGGCAAGAAGGACGAGCAGGACTTGCTGTTCCGCCCCCACGCTTTCTACGCGGAGCGGGACATCGAGCTCGCGCTGGGGACGGCCGTCGAGGAGATCGACCTCCGTCGGCGCTGCGTGCGGACGGCGGACGGTCGCGAGCACGGCTTCGACCAGCTGGTGCTGGCGACGGGGCCGATCCCGAACCGTCTCCCGGTACCAGGAAGCGAGCTCCCGGGAGTGCACGTGCTGCGCTCGCTGGAGGACGCGCGGCGGTTGCGCGAGGCGCTCGCGGCAGCGGAGCGTGTCGTGGTCGTCGGAGGAGGATTCATCGGCTGCGAGGCTGTCTCTTATACACATCT
>JANZZC010000122.1 GCA_026419575.1 Thermomicrobium sp.
CATGACGAACTTGATCGTCGTGGGATCGATGACCTGGATCTGCTGATCCGGGTCCTCCACGAACCGGGAGATGACGTTGACCGGCCCGCGACCCATCTTGAGGAAGCGGGTGAAGGAGCGCTTGACCGCGTCGGCATCGCAGGGCGAACCGTCGTGGAAGACGGCGTTCGGCGCCAGCTTGAAGGTGAACTCGGTGAAGTCCTCGTTGTGCGACCACTCGCGGGCTAGCATCGGCTCGTAGTCGAAGGTCGACTCGCCCTTGAGGCGGATGAGCATCTCGTAGCACGCGAGGAAGAGCGCTGAGGCCTGGTTGTCGTACGCCGACTGCGGGTCGAGGTCGGGCACACCGCCGAAGAAGAGGGCGACGAACTCGCGGTTCGCCGACTCCCGGCGCTGACCGGTCGGGGTCTGGCCGGGCTGCGGGGTGGTCGCCGGCGCAGCGGTCGGCGTCGGCTCGCCGCGGCCGCACGCGGCGAGCAGGGCCATGATCGCCGGCGCGGAGAGGCCGAGGGCCAGACCGCGGCTGAGGATCTGCCGGCGGGTGAGGCGGCCGCTCCGAGCGGCCAGGAGCAAACCGAGTGCGTCTTCCGGTCGTCGTGGGTCCATCGTGCCTCCTCCTCTCGGGTCTCTGCTACCGTCTTCGCGTTCGTGGGTCGAGGAAGTCGCGCAGCCCGTCACCCAACAGGTTGAAGCCGAGGACCGTGAGGGTGAGGGCGAGTCCGGGGAAGGTGATGTACCACCAGGCTTCGCGGAAGAAGGTTCGAGCGCCCGCGATCATCGTGCCCCATTCCGGCGTGGGAGGCTGGGCCCCCAAGCCCAGGAACGAGAGGCCGGACGTGGCGAGGACAGCGTAACCGACGTCGAGCGTCACTTGCACAATGATGACGGCCAGCGTGTTGGGGAGGATGTGTCGCCAGAGGATCCGCACCGGCGACGCACCGATCGCCCGAGCGGCCTCGACGAACTCGCGTTCCTTGAGCCAGAGCACTTGCCCGCGGACCAACCGGGCGTACCAGGGCCAGTAGACGGCGGTCAGCGCGATCACGGTGTTCTCCAGGTTCCGGCCCAGCGTGGCCGCGATGGCCATCGCCAGCACCAGGGCCGGGAAGGCGAGGAAGAGGTCGGTGACGCGCATCAGAATTTCGTCGGCGAGACCGCCGAGGTAGCCGGCGGCGAGGCCGACGACGGTGCCGACCACGACGGCGATCGAGAGGATGATGAAGGCGACGCCGAGCGAGTACTTGGCCCCGCTCATGACGCGGCTGAGCACGTCCCGCCCGAGCTCGTCGGTGCCGAACCAGTAAGTCGAGGACGGCGGCTGCAGCTTGACGGCGACGTTGGGCTGCACGGGATCGTGCGGGGCGAGCAGATCGCCGAAGACGACGAGGAAGAGGAAGAGGCCGATCAGCACGACGCCGACGACGTTGAGCGGGCTCTGGGCGAGGAACGCGCGGACCGCCCCGAGGATCGTCTGTCGGCGCACGGCCCGCTCGCCGGCGATGATCATCGTCCTGGGCGGGGCGAAGGTCGTCCGTTCCATCTCAGGTCACCCGAATCCGCGGATCCAGCAGCACGTACACGATGTCGACGACGAGGTTGACGAGGACGTAGACAGCACCGATGACGAGCGTCACGGAGATCACCGCGTTGTAGTCGAAGTTCTGGATCGCTTGGAAGGCGTAGCGCCCGATACCCGGCCAGGAGAAGATGATCTCGACGAGCACCGCGCCGCCCATCAGAAGTCCGAACTGCAGGCCGATCACCGTCACCGCCGGCAACAGCGCATTCTTGAGCGCGTGTCGCAGGATGACGGTCCGCGGCTGCAGCCCCTTGGCGCGGGCAGTGCGGATGTAGTCCTGCCCGAGCACCTCCAGCATGCCGGACCGTACCATGCGCGTGACGATGGCCAGCGCCGCGAGACCCAGGACGAACGACGGCATGAGGAGATGTTCGACCGCCAGGAAGAAGAGCCGGAGGTCGCCGGCGAGGAGCGCGTCGACGGTGAAGAGGCCGGTCACGTGCGGCAGTTCTCGCACGCCGAGCGGCAGCCGCTGGCCGTCCGGGAGGAGCCCGAGCTGTGCGAAGAGGAAGAACTGAAGGACCAGCGCGAGCCAGAAGGAGGGGACGGACAGCCCGAGGATCGAGATCGTCCGGCCGAACAGGTCGAGGAGCGAGTTGCGCCGGATCGCCGACAGCACGCCGAGCGGGATGCCGAGCGCGATCGCGAACGCCATCGAGGCGAGCGCCAGCTCCACCGTCGCGGGGAGGTACCGCGCGAGGTCTTCCGAGACCGGTCGGCGCGAGGTCAGCGACTTACCCAGGTCGAAACGGACCAGCCCAGCGAGGTACCGGACGTACTGCCGCCACAGCGGCTGGTCCAACCCGTACTCCTTGCGGATCTTCTCCACCGCTTCGGGGCTCGCCCGCGGGCCAGCGATGATGCGCGCTGGATCGCGCGGCACCACGTGGGAGAGGGTGAAGGTGATCAAGGAGAGACCGAGCAGCACGAAGACCAGAAAGAACAGGCGGCGGATGACCAATCGAACGACCATCGTCCCTCGCCAACACGCTCGTCGCGCGGTTCCGCTGCCGAATCGGTCCGACGATGCGCACTTCCCCTTCCGAAGGGTACCGAGGAAGCGGTTCAGCTGCTGCTCACCAGCCCGGTGAGGCCGACTACGCTCACTGTACCGGTCGGCATGCTGGACGTCAAGTGTCCGGTTCGCTGCATGCCGCACCCTCGTCTCCCTCTCGCCGGTCGTTCGCGCTCGGTCGACGGGGCGGCTCGGTGCGTGCGGCCGGGCGCGCGCGGAACGGTCGAGCGCGCGTCGGGGCAGTCCGGTGGGTTCCGTCGACGAGGACGGGCGTGCCGCCTCCGCGCTCCCGAACCGGATGCCAGGGCGCCGCGGCCCGGCGATGCGCGGCGGTCGGTCGCGCTGCCGGAACCGGCGAGCGGAACGGTCGTCGCCGCGCACGTAGCCCGCGGGCGGTCGATCCCGATGTCCCCTGGAGAACGGCCGGTCCGACCGCGGGGAAGCCGTTGCGGCGACCGGTGCCTGGCCGCCAGGGGCGGGAACGCCGGGGTGCCCGATGGGCGCGACCGGCCCGATCCTGCCCGCAAGGTCGTTCGGTACCGGGAGCGACGGCCGGCGTCCGCTCGTGTCCCCCTGTGTCGGCGACCCCGAGCGGGTGGTCTCCCTCGTGCGTCGCGAGACGCGGCGCATGCCGACGGTGAGCCGGCGCTGTCCGGTCGGCCAGCTCCGACGAGCAGGGACGGTGCGTGGGGCGCCGCACCCTGGGCCGGGCCGCGGGGAGACGCCCGGCCGGCGATCTCCTTCAGAGGCCGTCCCGCACCACCGATTCGACCCACCGCCGCTGCGCGACCCGGCGTCCGTTCCAGCTCGCCTCGACCTCGATGGCGACGTGGAAGGCGGTCGCGGTGCTGTGGATCGAGAGGCTGGCCGCGACCTCGGCGGTTCCAACCGGCCACTCCAGCCGGTAATACTGCTCGCCGTCGGCTCGGCACCGCGCCGGCTCGTCGAGGTCGGCCACGAGTTCGGTCCGGGTGCGCTCGTGCGCGATGACCGTGCGTCCGAGCGGCCGTACGGTTTCCTCCACAGTTCGACGCACGCCGACCCGTCGTCCCAGGTGCTCGGTGAACAGCTCCAGCACAGGTGCAGCCGACCAGGTATCGGCGGTCGTCGGGAGCGGCGAAGGTGGCGCGAGTTCGACGGGTGCGAACCCGGCCGTGCCGGTCAGGGTCGGCAGGCGGAGCTCCAGCGCGCGCCCGCCGACGCGCACGCGCTGCGGCGCGCGGAACGGCGCCGGCCAGATGGTCGGGAAATCGGCTCCGCTCAACGCCAATCGCAGGCGGTGGCCGGCTGGGAGGCGGTAGGAGCAGACCTTGAGCGGCACCTCGATCTCCACCCATTCGCCGGGAACCAGCGGGTCGCAGCGGTCGAGACCATGCCGTCGCGTCAGCGCGAGGGCGCCGCGGGTGACGAGCGTCACCGCGCCGTCCGGCCAGACGTGACTCAACCGCACGCAGAGGAAGGCTACCCGAGCACTCGCGGCCGTGACGACGCGGACGACCGGTGCGCCGAGAATAGCGAGCGGTTCCGGCAGCGGTTCGGAGTCGAAGGTGAGCGCGAAGAGGTCGTCGCAGCGCTGGCCGTCGGCCAGCGAGTCGGGCGGGCTCGTCGGGCACCAGGTCGGTCCGGCCAGTCCGATGCGCACGTCGTTCAGGAAGGCGAGTTCCGCCGAGTCCGGCCGTGGCTCCGGCGCGAGCGAGCGGTCGGCAGTCGCGTACCAGCGTCGCTCGCGGATCCCCGGCGGTGGCCACTGCCGGCACAGGTACCAGCGCCCGGGGATGGAAGCCGGAAAGCGGTCCGGCCGGTGGGCGTCCTGCAGAAAGATGCGCACCGACGGCTCGGCGTCCGATCGGCCGGCGAAGCAGCTCCGCCACCAGGCGAGGAGTTCCCGCAGGAAGTCGATCCGCGGGCCGACCGGGCTCGCGTCGGGGCGCTGGTGCGTCCAGGGGCCGATGAGGCCGCGGCGAGGCGCGGCGAGGTGTTCGAGGAGTCGCCAGGCAGCGTCGGTGTAGCCGTCGTGCCACGCGCCGACCACGAAGACCGGGCAGGCGATGGCACCGTAGTCGTGCGCGACCGAGCCGCGCAGCCAGTAGGCGTCGCGACGCTGGTGGCGGAGCCACGCGAGGAGCCAGGGTTCGCCTCGCTCGAGACGCAGCCGCCACTGGTCGGCCCAGGCGATTCCGGGAGTCTCGGGATCCGGCGGCAGCGCGTTCATCGCGAGCATCCAGAGCGGATAGCTCAGGAGTTCCAGCGCCTGGAGACAGCCGCCCCAGTAGTGGACGTCGGTGGCGTAGCGGTCGTCGCTGCCGGCGTGCGCGACGACCCCGACCAGCGGGGCTGGCCGCTGCATGGCGATCTGCAGCGCGTTGAACGCGCCGTACGACGTGCCCCACAGCCCTAGCCGACCGTCGCACCACGGCTGTCGCGCGAACCAGTGGAGGGCGTCGATGCCGTCCAGGAGCTCCGCTTCGCTGTACTCGTCGGTCGCTAGCCCCTCCGAGGAGCCGGTGCCGCGCACGTCGAGCCGCACGACGGCGATCCCGTGCTGGGCCAGCGCGACCGGGACGTTCCAGCGTGCCGCGGTGAGGTCGTCCTTGCGGTAGGGGAGGTACTCGACCACCGTCGGCCAGGGGCCGTCGTCCCGGTCGGGTAGGTAGACGTCGGCCCGAAGGATCGTGCCGTCACGGGTCGGGACGGCGACGTGCCGGAGCAGGCGCACGCCCGGCCAGGGAGAGGACATCGCTCGTGCGGGCACGGCTCACACCTCGCGGGCCAGTTTGCGCGCGGCGACGACGACCGGGTCCCAGACCGGGGAGAACGGCGGCGCGTAGGCGAGGTCGAGATAGATGAACTCCTCGAGCGTCATCCCGGCGGTCAGCGCGGTCGCGACGGTGTCGATCCGCTTGCCGGATCCCGGACCTCCGACGATCTGCGCACCGAGCAGCCGACCCGACCGCGCATCGGCGACCACCTTGACGGTCATCCAAGTCGCCCCGGGGAAGTAGCCGGAGCGCGTGGTCGAGCGGACGCTCCCGACCGTGACCTCGAAGCCGGCTGCCCGTGCCTCGCGCTCGGTCAGTCCGGTACGGGCGATCTCGGTCTCGGCGAATCGGGTGATCGCCGTGCCGACGATGCCGGGAAAACGCGCCGGTCGCCCAGCGAGGTCGAGCCCACAGACGCGCCCTTGCTTGTTCGCGGTCGTGCCGAGCGGGAAGTAGACCGAGCGACCGAGGATCCGGTGGTAGGCGTCGGCGCAGTCACCGGCGGCCCACACGGAGGGTGCCGAGGTCCGGCACCGCTCGTCGACGTGGATGGCGTTGCGGTCGCCGAGTTCGAGGCCGGCGTCGCGCGCCAGCTCGCTGTTCGGCTCGACGCCGATTCCGACGACCGCGACCTCGCCCTCGAAGGTGCCGTTTGTCGTCACGACCGCGGCGATGCGTCCTCCCCGCGCCTCGAATCCGACGACCGGTGCGCCGGTGACGAGGCGGACGCCCGCTTCCTCGAGCGCTCGCTGGACCAGCCCCGCCATGTCGGCGTCGAGCATCGGAAGCACCTGCGACGTTCCTTCGACAAGGGTGGTCGCGAGTCCGCGCGCGACGAACGCTTCGGCGACCTCGATGCCGACGTAGCCGCCACCGACGACCACGGCGGTGCGCGGCCGCACCTGCTCGAGCCAGGCGGCCAACGCGAGGGCGTCGTCGAGCGAGTGGAGCGTGAAGATCCCGTGGAGGTCGCGTCCAGGTACCGCGAGCGTCCGCGGACGAGCTCCGGTGGCCAGCACCAGGCGGTCGAACGCTTGACGGTACTCGCGCCGCGCCTCGGCGTCCCACACCACGACCTCGTGCCGGTCCAGGTCGAGTCCGGTCACCTCGCTGCGCAGACGGAGGTCGATTCCGGCCCGGCGGTGCGCCTCCGGAGTCCGAGCGACTAGTCGGCTCGGCTCGGTCACCAGACCGGCGACGAGATAGGGGAGACCGCAGAGGGCGTAGGACGTGTGCGTCGTCCGTTCGAAGGCGATGACCTCGGCCTCGGGAAGGAGGCGACGGACTTGCGAGGCGGCGCTCATTCCCGCAGCGTCGCCTCCGACGATGACGATGCGTTCCCGCTTCATCGTCGTATGGCTCCTTTCGCGGCTCAGCGCAACGGCCGTTTCGCCGGAACGCCGGTGCGGCGCGGGTACTGGGAGGGGGTCGGCCGCACCGCGCGCACGGTCACGACGGTGCTGTCCGTGCCGATGAGTTCGGCCAGCGGCAAGAGGCCGGTAGCGACGAGTTCGCCGCCGAGGATTTCCAGCGCGCGCTGGCTTTCGGCGAGCTCCCGCTCGACGTCCGGTCCCTTGGGAAAGACGGCCAGTCCACCGACGCGCAGGAAGGGAAGCGTCAGCTCGAGCGCCGTCGCCAGGTGCGCGAGCGCACGCGCCGTCGCGACGTCGTACCGTCCGCGGTGCTCCGGCTGGTGGGCGAGCGTTTCGGCGCGCTCGTGGATCGGTCGGGCGCCGGTCAGGCCCAGCTCTCGGGTGACCAGCTCGAGGAAGCGGACCTTCTTCGCGGTGGCGTCGAGCAGCGTCACGGCGAGCGAGGGGCGCACGATAGCGAGCGGGATGCCGGGGATGCCGGCTCCCGTCCCCACGTCGATCAGCCGGCAGGGAGCGCTGCCACCGCACGCGCGGTCGATCAGCGGGAGGAGCGCGATCGACTCGGCGAGCAACCGGCGCTCGATCGTCGGCCAGTCGTCGATCCCCGTCAAGTTGATCCGACGGTTCCACTCCAGGAGGAGTTCGGCGTAGCGGCGGAAGGCGCGCTCCTGCTCGGGAGCGAGCGGTGCCCCGAGTTCCTGCGCGACTCGCCGGACAAGTTCGAGAGCGGGCGTTCGCTCGTCCACGGTCTCAGCGCGGTCGGGCGGCCACCCGACCCTGGGCGGCCAGGAAAGCCAGCGTCCGCTCGGCGATCGATTCCGCGTCGATCCCGGCTTGGCGGCGGAGCGAGGCCTGCGACGCGTGGTCGTAGAAGCGGTCGGCCAGACCGAGCCGGAGCACCGGGACCCGGAGGCCAGCGTCGTTCAACGCTTCCAGGACAGCGCTGCCGAAACCACCGGCCAGTTGCGCCTCTTCCACCGTGACCAAGCAGCCGCACTCGCGCGCTGCGTCGAGGACGAGCGAGCGATCGAGCGGTTTGACGAAGCGGGCATTGATCACCGTGGCCTGGATACCGCGCTCGGCCAGAATGTCGGCGGCACGCTCGGCCGGCAGGACGGTCGCCCCCAGGGCGACGATCGCCACGTTGCGTCCTTCGCGGAGAAGTTCGGCACGACCGATGGGCAGCACGCGCGGCTCGCCGAGCAGGGGCACCCCGACGCCGCTGCCGCGCGGATAGCGGAGCGCGATCGGCCCCGCTTCGTAGGCGAGAGCGGTCGCCAGCATGTGCCGGAGCTCGTCCTCGTCCTTGGGCGCCATGAGGACCATGTTGGGGATGCAGCGGAGATAGGCGACGTCGAACACCCCGTGGTGCGTCCGCCCGTCTTCGCCGACCAGTCCGGCGCGGTCCATCGCGAAGACGACGGGCAGTCGCTGGATGGCGACGTCGTGGATCACCTGGTCGTACGCCCGCTGCAGGAAGGTGGAGTAGATAGCGCAGACCGGACGCAACCCTTGCGTCGCCAGGCCCGCCGCGAAGGTCACCGCGTGCTGTTCGGCGATCCCCACGTCGAAGAAACGGTCGGGGAAAGCAGCCGCGAAGGGAAGGAGGCCGGTGCCGTCGGGCATCGCCGCGGGGATGGCGACGATCCGCCGGTCGCGGGCTGCCAGCTGGACCAGCGTCTCGCCGAAGACGTCCTGGTAGCGCGGTGGGCTCGGTGGCGCGCCGGGAACCTTGACAGCGGCACTGTGGTGCTTGAAGGGGTCGTCCTCGGCCGGGCGATAACCCTTGCCCTTGACGGTGAGGACATGGACGAAGACGGGGCCGGGGATCGTCTTGACGAGCTGGAACGTCTCGATCAGTTCCCTCAGATCATGGCCGTCGATCGGGCCGATGTAGGTGAACCCGAGTTCCTCCCAGATCATCGTTCGGTAGACGACTTCCTTCAGGCCGTCGAGGAAGCGGTGCGAGAGCTCGACCAGCCGCTCGCCTTGAGGAAGCCGCCGCAACAGTCGCTCGATCTCGACCTTGGCATGCCGGTACCGTGCGTCGGTGCGGATGCGTGTCAAGTACCTGGCGAGCGCACCGACGTTGGGAGCGATCGACATCTCGTTGTCGTTCAGCACGACGATCAGCGGGACCTGGAGGGCGCCGGCGTGGTTCAGCGCTTCGTACGCCATCCCGCCGGTCAAGGCGCCGTCGCCGATGACCGCGACGGTGTGGTAGCGCTCGCCGCGCAGCTTCGCCGCGACCGCCATCCCGAGGGCGGCCGAAATCGAGGTCGAGGCATGGCCGGCCCCGAACTGATCGTGCGGGCTCTCCTCGCGCTGGAGGAAGCCGCTCAAGCCGCCTTCCTGGCGGATGGTGTGGAACCGATCGCGCCGGCCCGTCACCAGTTTGTGCGGATAGGCCCGGTGGCCGACGTCCCAGACGATCTTGTCGCGCGGCGAGTCGAAGACGTAGTGGAGCGCGAGCGTCAGCTCGACCGTACCGAGGTTCGGCGCGAAGTGCCCGCCGGTCTTGCCGAGGACGACCTCAATGATCGCCTCGCGGATCTCCTCGGCGAGCTTCTCCAGCTCCGGCAACGTCAGACGCTTGAGGTCTTCCGGCCCGTCGACCCGTTCCAGGTACATCGTCTTCCTCCTCGCGCGGACCGCCGGACTCGCTCCGAGTGGAGTTCGGCGGTGCGGGACAGGGTGATCGTAACAAGTCGCCGATCCGGCGACAAGCGACTGCGCAGCGACCGGCGCGCCTTTCGGCGACACCCGAGCGTTCTCCCCGCTGGAGCGCAGCGACGAACGGGGCGCTGGTGCGTCACGAGGGGGAGGGATGTCCCTCCCCCTCGCTGCGGAGTGAGTGAGGAGACCGGACGAGTGCGCTACTGCTGGAAGACGCGGAATCCGGCTGCCGACCGCAGTCCGCTCGACTGCCCGGACTGCCCCTGCTGGTTCTGGTCACCGAACCAGCCGTGCCCGAACCGCTGGTGCCAGCCACGATCCCAGCCGAAACCGCCCTTGAAACCGCGCAGGCCGGACTGGTTGAGCAGGGTGTCCAGGTTGCTCTGGACGGTCTGGACCGCCTGGTTCGCCTCTTCCTGCGTCAGGACGCCCTGCTGGACGAGCGCGTTGGCGTTCGTCTGCGCGGTCTGGAGCAGAGCGTTCTCGAGGTCGTCACGCGAGACGTTGTGCTCGCTCGCGATCTGCGCCAGGCTCTTGCCCTGCCGGAGCTCCTGCACGAGCTGGCTCGTCGTCAGTCCGAGCTTGTTCGCGGCGGTGCTCAGGATATCGCCGGGCGGCAGGACTTGTGCCTGGTAGCAGCGGCTCTGTGCCTGCCTCGTGAGGTAGTCCCGGATCCGGTTCGCCTGATCCTGGTCGATGATCCCCTCGTTGACCAGGGCCGTGAGCAGGTCGTCGAGCCGGCCACCCTGCTTCGTGCCGATCGTGCTGCAGGGGTTGGTCGTCGTCCCCGAAGAGGGGGTGGGCGTTCCGGTCTGCGCAGCCACGAGCCCGGCGGTCACCAGAAGGCCGGCGAGCGCTGCGACGGCGAACGCCAGCGCGAGCGTCCGGCGGAACGAGAACAATCGTCGGAGCATCGGTGCAACCTCCCGTCTAGTCTCGCCCGGTGTAGACCGGGAGCGTGAGCGTGACGGTCGTTCCCCGGCCTGGCGCGCTGTCGATGGCGATCGTTCCGCCGTGCAACTGGACGATTTCGCGGACGATCGTCAGGCCGAGGCCGAACCCGTTCTTCCGCTCGTCCGATCCCCGGTAGAACCGGTCGAAGATGTGCGGCAGGACGTGCGGCGGGATACCCGGCCCGGTGTCCCGGACGGTGAGCTGAACGCGCGCGGGATCGTCGGCGAGCGTGGACGCCGCGATCGAGACCTCCATCCTGTCGCGCCCGTGCACGAGCGCGTTCTGGACGAGGTTCTCGACGGCTTGCTCGAGGAGGTCCGGATCCCCTGCCGCGGTCAGGGAATCCGGGACCTCGACCGCGAGCGCGATCGCGTGCTGCTGGAACTGCAGCCGGTGGCGCGCGACGATCCGCTGCACGAGGGTCGCCAGGCGCACCGGCTGTGCCTCCAGCGACGCCTGCCCGGACTCGAGGCGCGTCAGGTGGAGCAGTTGCGTGAGCAGGCGCGCGGCACGCTCGCTCTCCTCGGCGATGAGCCGCAGGGCCTCGTCCCGCTGACCGGGTTCCTCGACCAACCCCTCGCGCACCGCCTGGGCGTAGCCCTGGATCACGGTCAACGGCGTCCGCAGCTCGTGCGCGACGTTGGTGAGCAGGTTGCGCTGGCTTTCCACCAAGCGCCGGAGATTGCTCACCATCGTGTTGAAGCTGCGGACGAGGCGCGACACCTCCTCCGGACCCTCGCCCTGCGCTTCGCGGCTCAGGTCGCCGGCAGCGATGGCATCGGCGACACTGGCCAGCTGCGCGATGGGGCGGGCGATCGAGCGCGCGAGGAACCAGGTGACCGCGAGCGAGACGCTCAGGCCGGCGAGCACGGCGAGCCCCAGGCCCGGCAGGAGTGCCCGGACCAGCGCGCGGGTCGGTGCCGGCGCCAAAACGACCAGGGTCGCCTCGGGCACGCTGGCGAGCGGTGCGGTGGCGACGTAGTAGCCGCTCACCGCACCGGCGAAGCGTGCCGGCAGGCCACGACCGCGGCGCGGATCGGACCCATCGACGCCGCCCGCGAGGAAGGTCGCGAGCGCGACTCTGGCCGGTTCCGGCAGCGGCTCCTCGCTCGAGTCGGCCAGGACTGCTCCTCGCGCGTCCATGATCACGAGTCGCGTGCCGGTGCGCTCGCCGAGCTCGTGGAGGATCTCTTCGCCCAGGAGCGGCCGCAGTCCCGGGCGACGGTAGACGGTGTCGACGCCAGCGGCCAGTTGGGCGGCCAGCTCCTTCAACTGGTGCTGCTGGAGCGCTCGCTGCACCCGCACGATCGGCCAGATCGCTGCGACCGTCGTCGTGGTCACCATCACGAGCACCACCGCCACGAAACTGACGAGCAACCGTGCACGCAAGCTCCTGACCACGGCTCACCCAATCCGGCAACCGGGGCGGGTTCCCACCCCGCCTGCCACACTCGAGTCTCGTCGCCGCACGTAAACGGAACGTAACACGACGCTCAGGATTCGCTGAGCGCGAGGCGGTAGCCGACGCCGCGCACGCTCTCGATGCGCACGCGGCTGCGCTCGAGTTTCTGCCGCAAGCGGTTCACGTGCACGTCGAGAGTCCGTGAACCTTCGTCCAACTCCTCGTCCGCCCACACCAGTGCGAGCAGTCGCTGCCGGGGCATGACGCGCCCGGCGTGGACCGCCAGGGCGACGAGGAGATCGAACTCCCGCGGCCGTAGAGCGATCGGCTGCTCGCCGACGAAGACGCGCCGCCCCTCGCGGTCGATCCGGAGGTCGCCGACGACGAGTTCGCGCACCGGTGGTCCGCTGGCGCGCCGGAGAAGGGCACGGACCCGGGCGAGGAGTTCGTTCGGCTTGAACGGTTTGGTGACGTAGTCGTCGGCCCCGAGGTCGAGCCCCTCGACGATGTCGCGCTCGTCGTCGAGCGCCGTCAGCATGAGGATCGGCGTCGCGTGCCGGGTGCGGATGGCGCGACAGACGTCCCGGCCGTGCGTCCCCGGGAGGAGGAGGTCGAGGATCACGAGGTCGGGGCGCTCGCGCTCGAAGACCGCCAGGGCCTGCGTGCCGTCCGTGACCGTGACCACGGAGTGCCCGTCGCGACGCAGGTAGAGCTCGAGCAATTTCGCGATGCGGATGTCGTCCTCGACGACGAGAATGCGCGCCATCCCGCTCTCACGGCACCGCTGGGTACCCAGCGCGTGCAGCGACCTCCGGCGACAATCCTACGAGAATCGACTCCGGTGGTGTCGGGACGCTCACCCGCCGGTAGAGCAGGAAGGAGACGTAGGCTCGCCAGTCGCGAGGATCGACGAGACTCAGCACGAGGCGACGCCAGTCGGGCGCGGCGAGGCTCGCTGGCGGCTCGAGTCGGTACGGTACCGGTTGCCAGACCAGATCGGGGCGGAGCGCTGCGACGCGGGCCTGGTCGGCAGCCGTCACGATGACGACCTGCGCGCTGGCGACCGCTTGGTCGAGACGGTCGCTCGGCACGCGTTGCAGATTGGGGAAATCGCGGAGGTACCAGGCGAACGGCTGGCCGATCTCGTCGGCGACTACCACGATCAGCCCGTGCCCACCGGTCGGGTCCCGGGGATCGAACTGGAACATGGTGAGGTCCATGCTGGCGCGTCGGAGACGGTCGACCGCTACGACGAGACCGGGGCTCGCATCACTGGCGTGGAGCAGCGTGCCCGGGCGGTAGCTCGTGGTCGCGTTGGCGAGCATCGCGTTGCGCGACGCCAGGGTGGCCAGCGCGAGGAGCACGAGGACGAGCGGGATCCATCGCCCGGCGCTGGCGTACGGCCACAGGCTCCGTACCACCCAGAGCGCGACCAGGAGAAGCAGGACGAGGCTGACCAGACCTGTCAGCCAAGCGACGGTGTCTCCGGCCGGACCACCGAACAGCCGGCCGATGAGGCTGAGTGCGACGAAGACGGTGAGCGCGACCGCACCGGTGGTCGCGGCGTTCCAGCGATCGAGCAGGCTCGTCCAGGGTACGGCTGCGATGGAAGCCGCGAGTCCGAAGGCACCGGTGATGCCGACGGCCAGCGTGACGGCTGTGGACGCCGCGAGCGAGCCACCGCCGAGGGCGGCGGCGAGCACGAGCACGGCGAGGGACAGCCAGAGATGCCAGCGGTCGACCCGACCGCGCACCGCCAGTACCGCTCCGGTGATTCCTGCCACCAGGACGGGAAACTCGTCGGTCGCGAGCAGGACGAGCGGTCGGTGCCAGGCCGTCCCGACGGGCGCGAGGTAGTCGTGCCGGAGGGAGGACCAGCTGGCGGCGAGGAACGCGGCGAATCCGGCGGGTCGGGTGAAGAGGAGCGAGCTCGTGAGCCCCAGCGTCACGAGCGTGCCGGCGGCGAAGGGGACCCAAAAGGCGGCGCGTGGGCGCGTGCGGACCGCCGCGACGAGAACGACTCCCGTGACGACGAACCAGCCGAGCGGGTGGGCCAGCGCCGCGCCGGCGACGGCCGCGCCGAGCAAGGTGGCGCGAGCCGGCGAGGCATCGCTGGTCGAGAGCGTGGCGGCGACCAGCGCGAGAAGGGCGAGCAGGATCGCCCCGTCGGCACGCGTGCTCGCGACGATCGCCGTGGGCGAGAGCGCCAACAGGGTCGCCGCCGCGAGCGCGA
>JANZZC010000024.1 GCA_026419575.1 Thermomicrobium sp.
GTGATGTGGCTCAGCGGGCCGATCGTCGTGACGCTCGCCGCGCTCGCCACGCTGGGGCGGGAAGTGGCACGGGTTGCCGAGGTCGAGGAGCTCCCTCCACACTGAATCGCGACGGACCTACCGCACCGAGCGTGCGGGAAGGAGGAGCGAGGTGGGCGAGCGAGGAACGAACGATCGGGTGCTGGTGGTGGGAGGCGGCATCGCTGGCCTCGTCGCGGCCTGGCGGCTCGCCGAGGCTGGGATCGCGGTCGAGGTGCTGGAGGCGCGCGACCGTGTGGGTGGCCGGTTGTGGACGGCCTGCGGGTACGGGCCGTTCCCGGTAGAACTCGGGGCCGAGTTCATCCACGGAGACCGGGTGGTGACCTGGCGTTTCCTCGAGCGGTTCGGGCTGCGAGCGATCGACGATCCCAGCCAGGACCGGCGCTACGTGGGATTCGATCGGCGCGTGCTGCCCTCGGCCGAGCTGTCCCGACCGCCCGGCGAGGCGATCTTCATGCCGCTCGTCCGCGCCTCGGAAGCCTGGTACGCGGCCGGCAAGCCCGACACCGACCTCGCCACGGCGCTGCGCTGGTGGGCACGCAAGGAAGGGATCGAGGTCACGCCGGAGCTCTGGGAACTCTGGCGGACGCTGGGCGCCATCGGGTGGTCGGCGGACCTGGAGGAGATTGGGGTCTACGGCGAAATCGAGGCGACGTACGAGGGGGACGGCTGGCGGAACTGGCGGATCGTCGCGGGGCAGCAGGCGTTGGCCGAGCGGTTGGCGGACGCGCTCGGCGAGCGCGTCCACTTGGGCTGCGTCGTCGAGCGGATCGCGTGGGGCGACGACGGCGTGCGCGTCACGGCGTCCGATGGGGAACATGCGGCTACATGGGCGATCGTCGCGCTGCCCTTGGGCGTGCTCAAGGCGGGCGCCGTCGCGTTCGAGCCCGGCCTACCTGACGAGCTCCGCGAGGCGATCGCCCGACTCGAACCCGGGTACTCGCTCAAGGTGGTCGTCGAGTTCGCGGAAGACCCATGGGCACCCGAGATCGGTTGCCTGTTCGTGACCACGCCGCACGGGATCTGGGAACGACCGGGTCTGGGGTTCGCCGCGGCCGAGCCGGTGTTCAGCCTGCTGGTCGGCGGGAGCGACGCGCGGCGGCTCGGGGCGATGGCGGAGGAGTCGGCGGTGCGCGAGGTCGTGCAGGCGCTCGGCAGCGTGCTCGGCAAGGAACTCACCGGCCAGGTACGGCGCGGGCGGGTCGTCGACTGGGGACGCGACCCCTGGTGCCGGGGCGGCTATTCGGTCGTGCCGCCGGGGGGCGCGGGTCTCCGGGAGCAGTTCGGCATGGTCGTCGGAGGGCGTCTCCTCTTCGCCGGTGAGCACACGAGCGTCGAGCGGCCGTCGACGGTGCACGGGGCGATCGAGAGCGGCTTGCGGGCGGCCGAGCAGATCCTCGAGGCGCGAGCGGCCGTCGCGGTCGATCGCTGACCTGCGGCGCCGGGGCGGCTTCGGGCGGCGCGATTCAGGGAGCGCGACGCGCGAGCCAGTCGGGGAGTTCGGCGATCGAATCGAGGAGCACGTCGGGGCGTCCCTCCTCGAGGTCCTGCGGACGGAAGCGACCGGTCCGGACGAGGATCCCGGTCATGCCGAGCGCCCGCGCAGGCAGGACATCGGCGGTGAGGGAATCGCCGATCATGGCGACGCGTCCGGCAGGGAGATCGAGGCGCGCGAGGCCGGCCTGGAAGAAATCGGGTGACGGTTTGCCGACGAGGTGCGCCTGCCGGCCGAGCGCAGCCTCCAGCCCGAGGAGGAACGCGCCGGTGTCGAGGGCTGGTCCGTCGCGCCGCTCCCAGACCAGGTTGCGGTGCATGGCGACGAAGTGCGCCCCGCGCAGGAGCAGGCGGAAGGCACGGTTCAGGCGCTCGTAAGTGTACGGGGAACCGGCACCGCCGAAGACGACGACGGCAGCCGAGTCGTCCTCGACGAGCGGTATGCCGGAGAACTCCTCCTGGACGTCCCCATCGACCAGGAGATAGCACGGCTCACCCGGGTAGCGGGCGCGGAGGTAGGCCGCGGTCGCTGCGCCGGCCGTGACGATCTCGTCGTCCTGGACGGGGAAGCCGAGCGCGCGGAGGAGTTCACCCAGCTGGCGACGCGTGCGGATGGTCGTATTGGTGAGGAGGACGAAAGGGATACCGAGCGCGCGCAGCCGCCGGAGCGCCTCGACGGCGCCGGGAACCGGCTCGCCGTCGATGTGCAGGACGCCGTCGACGTCGACGAGGAAGCCTGCGATCGGTCGCTCGGACATGCTCTCCCGGCCTTCGTCTCCGCAGGAAAGTGTACCGTGTTCAGGCGAGGGACCGAGCGGTGCCGCGCGACCGGGCGAGGGAGGAACGGAGAGCGAGGTCAGGATGCAGGCGAGTCAGGAGCTTCTCGCACTGGGCGCGGCGATGGCCTGGGGAACGGCGGATTTCCTCGCCGGAGTCGCCACGCGCCGGCACCATCCGGCGGTCGTCGTCTTCGCCGTGCAGGCGATCGGTCTCGCGGCGGTGGTGCCCTTCTGGGTCGTGCTGGACCGAGGGCGATCCGCATACGCTCCGTTGGTCGCGGCCGGACTGGCGATGGCAGTGGGACTGGGCGCGCTGTACCGCGGTCTCGCTCGGGGGCCGATCCGGATCGTCGCGCCGGTGACCGCGCTCGGGGCCGGGGTGCCGGTGGTCTTCGGCGCGTTCCGCGGCGAGGAGCTCTCGGCAACGCAGGCGGCCGGCGTCGCGCTCGGGCTCGTCGGAATCGTCGCGCTGACCGCGAGCGAGCGCGGGGAGACGAGCCTGGGGCAGCGTCCGCTCGTCGGAGCGGTGGCGCATGGAGCGGTCGCGGCGCTCGGGCTCGGCTCGTCCGTCGCCTTGCTCGGGTCGGCGGGCGAGTCCGGTCCGTTCGCGGCCACCGGACTGGTCCGGCTCGTGGCGGCGGCGCTCGCCGGCGCGGTCGCGCTCGCGGTCGCGCGGCGTCGGCGGCGAGCCGGGCGAGGGAGCGATCGCCGTGCGCTCGCCCTCCTGGGTGGGGCGGGCGTACTGGACGCCACGGCGAACGCGGCGCTCGTCCTCGCGGCCGCGCGGGGAACGGTCGGATCGAGCGGCTTTCTCGCCTCGCTCTATCCGGCGGTGACGGTGCTGCTCGGCGTCGCGATCCTCGGCGAGCGGCTCGACCGTCGGCAGGTCGGTGGCTTCGCGCTCGTGCTGGCCGGTGTGGTGCTCGTCCGCGGGTGAGCCGTCGAGCGGTCGCCGAAACCGTCGCCGTCGTGCGCCGGAACGAACCATGGTGGCTGGTCCCCAGCGCAGCGCGGACGGAGACCGCCTGCGCAGCGTGTCGCCAGGTCTTGACAGGCAGTGGTTCAGCTCGTAAATTGAAGCGTAAATCACTTTCATCGCACAACCGGAAGACCGGGCGAACGGACGGCTGTCGCAGCACGGAGCCGCGCGTGTACGGGGTGGACTCGGCGGAACCGTTCGACGTGAGGAGGATAGGATGAGGACGACGCGCAGGCGCTTGCTCGGGACGATCGTCGCGGCCGGCGGGGCGCTGCTGGCGAGTTGCGGCGGTGGTGGGACGACGCCGACGCCGGCGGTACCGACAGCGACGCCAGCGTCGGGCGGGGCGGCGACGCCGACACCGGGTTCGCTCCCCACGCCGACTCCCGTGTCGCAGCGCGCGGCGACACCGACAGCCGCTGCAGCACGGCGGACGATCAAGATCGGGCTCCTGGTCCAGCTGACCGGCGTGTATGCCGCGCTGGGGCAAGAGCACGTGCGGGCGACCCAGCTCCTGCTCGACTGGCGCGAGGGCAAACTCGGTGGTTTCCCGGTCGAGCTCCTCGTCGAGGACGAAGGCCAGTCGGTCGAGGACGGCCTCAACAAGGCGCTCAAGCTCGTGCAGCGGGATCGGGTGGACATCCTCGCCGGTATCCTCAAGTCCACGGTCCTCTACGCGGTGCGCGACATCGTGCACGAGGCAGGCCTCCCGCTGATCGGGACGACGGCCGGGCCGCACCGGTTGATCTTCGATCCGCAGCTCAAGAGCCCCTACATCTGGCGCACGTCCTACGCGAACGGACAGCTCAACTACCCGATGGGCGAGTACGCCTACTCGACCCTGGGGTACCGGCGGGTGGTGGTGATGGCGACGGACCATGCCGGCGGTCGCGAGCACGCTTCCGGGTTCATGAAGCGGTTCCGCGAGCTCGGGGGCGAGATCGTCGGCGAGCTCTACGCGCCGCTGGACACGGTCGATTTCGCTCCGTACTTCCAGCAGCTCGGCGGATATACGGCCGATGCGGTGTGGGCGTGGTTCGCCGGGGCGGACGCGCTGCGCTTCGTGACGCAGTGGGAGGACTTCGGGCTCAAGGGGCAGATCCCGCTGATCGGGTCGGGGTGGGTGACGGACGAACCGGTGCTGCCGGAGATGGGCGAGGCGGCCGAAGGGATCGTCACGTCGTTCCATTACTCGCCGTTTGTGCAGACGGTGGAGATGCAGAACTTCGTGTCGGCGTTCCGGCAGCGGCACGACGCCTGGCCGGGCGTGACCGCCTACAACGGATACATCTTCGCGCGCGTGCTCGAAGAAGCGCTGTCGCGTCTCGACGGCGACTACTCGCGCGATGCCTTCCTCCGGGCGCTCGGCTCGCTCGACTTCCAGGGGCCGACCGGCCGGTATCGGATGGACCCGGAAACGCAGGGACCGATCCTGACGGTTTTCATCCGGCGGGTCCAGCGGGTGCAGCAGGAGTACGGGAACGTCGTCGTCGCCTCCTTCCCGGACGTGCCGGACAGGGTGGCGCGGACGTAGGGAACGCACCGCCGAACCCGAGTTCGCCGGCTTCTGGTGTCGCGCGGGACAGCAGCGCTCCGGGATTCGGCATCGTCCCGTGTCGTCGTGGAGCGAGCCCACGAGCGACCCGGGGCCGGGACGGCGCGGCCTCGCGCGAGGCGCTCCGGTGCGCCCGGCCGGTGGCTCGAGACTCGTGGGCCCGGCCGGAGATCGCCCGAAAGGCTCTTTCCCCGCCACGACGTCGGCCGGTCCCGTCGGGCGAGACGAGCCGGTCGCGGTACCACGACCGACCGGCCGGTTCGATCGGACAGCGCGTTGCGCGCGCCGAGCGCGCGGAATTATCCGTACCATGGGGACACCGGCTCGCCGAGCGGTGGAGCGGGCACTCCCGCGCAGCCTGCCTGCTCTTGCACGGTAGTCGGAAATCTGCTGTAGTCTTCGAACAGGTCGAAGGTTCGCCGCACCATTAGGGGAGTGCTTTCTGGACCTCGCGGAACTCGCCGCGACGATCGCACGAGTGCGGGAACGTGCGGAGCGCTGCGGCGTGCTGCTCGGGGAGAACGAAGCGCAGACGCGAGTGTCGCTGATCGATCCCCTACTGCGGGCGCTGGGCTGGTCGCCGGACGACCCCGATCAGGTGCGGGTGGAGGTGAGGGTGGCCGAGCCGATTACGTCCTCTACGACGACGGCGGGCGACCGGTGATCGTGCTGGAAGCGAAGGCGCTGGGCGGGAAGATCGACCTCGCGAGCTCGGCCGCCGTCAGTTACGCCTGGGAGCTCGTGCGGGCGCAAACGCCGCCGCAGCTGGTCGGGGTGACCGACGGTGTCCGCTGGGTGCTGGCCGAGCCGCACAGCCTCAAGAGCCCCCGCCTCGTCGTCGACCTCGCCAAGAAGCAGACGCGGCCGGAAACGCTGGCGCTCGAACTCGCGCAGGTACTCTGGCGGCGGCTCTGGGAGAACGGACAGCCACCGCCACCACCGAACGGCTCGCAGTGGGTTGTGCTCCCCGCATTCTCCGGAACACGTGGGTCGCGGCCACCGAAGCGGATCCACTTCCCCGACGGCGAAGAAGTCGAACTCGCGTACTGGAAGGACATCGTCGTCGTCACCGCCGAGTGGCTGGTGCGGAAGGGGCTCCTGACGCCGGACCGTTGCCCGATCCTGAAGACTCCCAAGTCCGCGCTCGTGCATAGCGAGCCGGTCTACCCGGCTGGAAAGCCGATCAAGTCGTTCCATGTGCTCTCGAACGGGCTGTACCTGGACAGTCACGGAAGTGCGCCTGCAGTAATCCAGCGAGCGCGGAAGCTCCTTTCGCACTGCGGCGTTGATCCGCAGGCGGTGTCGCTGCTCCCCCGCTGAAGGATCCGGGAGCGGATCGGGCCGCGTCGCTCCGCGGACGTCCGGCGCCGCGCCGGCCGGCGTGCGGGAGCGCGCGGCCGGCCGCCCCGCGGGAACGAGGTAGGACGCTCTTGCGCATCGTGCGTCCCTGCGGTAACTCGGTGATGGTCGAGCGGCACACGGTGTCGAGCGGAAGGCTGGTCGTGATGGAACGGATCGGGTTCATCGGTCTCGGGATCATGGGGCAACCGATGGCGCACAACCTCCTGCGCGCCGGATTCCCCCTCACGGTGTACACGCGCGATCGGCGCAAGATCGAGGCGTTCGTCGATCAGGGGGCCGAGGGAGCGAGTTCGCCGCGCGAAGTCGCCGAGAAGAGCACGGTGGTCATCACGATGCTGCCGGACTCCCCGGAGGTGGAGGAGGTGGCGCTCGGGCGCGACGGGGTGATCGAGGGGATCCGGCCGGGCAGCCTCTTCATCGACATGTCGACGATCGATCCCTCGGTGGCGCGCAAGCTGCACGCAGCGTTCGCCGAGCGCGGGGT
>JANZZC010000044.1 GCA_026419575.1 Thermomicrobium sp.
GCCGTGGACGACGCCGGTGTGGATGCGGGCGGGGACGCGGTGCTTGCGGGCGACCTGGAGGATGACGCGCATCTCGTCGAGGCGCTCGGTCATGCCGATCGACTTGCCGCGCTGACGGCGGGTGGGGTCGCTGGGGATTCCTTCGCCGATGCCGACGAACTTGCCGGTGGGGAGGAGCTGGGCGATCTCCTGGGCCGCCGCCTCGATCGTCCACTCGATCTCACCGCGCATCGCCTTGTGATGGGTCTCGCACGCGGTGCAGCAGGCGACGAACTTGTCCGGGTATTTTTCGACGAGCTGCGCGTTGATCTCGTTCGTGAACCACTGGCCGGGCAGGAGGACGCACATGTCGACGCCGTAGCGCTCCATGTCGTAGAGCAGGCGCGCCGAGTTGTCGTACGGGGTCATGTCCATCATGGCCTGGGCGAGATCGGTATAGCTGCTGCTCCCCTGGAGACGCGGACCGGCGGCGAAACGCTGCGCATGGACATGCGTGTCGATGATGAACCGTCCCAGTCGCACGCTGACCTCCTCCACTGGCGATCCGGAAGACTTTCGCTTTATGCATAAGATGAGCGGCACGCCAGCGCAAGCGCGCTGTTCGCGAATGCTGAACGAGGCGCTGACGACGGCTGGGTTGCGGCGTTCGTCTGCGGCTCCGGCCGCATGGTAGGATGAGGCGCGTGTGGGGGGCGTGATGCATCAGGGTCCTCGCGCCCAGCGGCCGGTGGACGGTCGTGTCGGTGCGCTGTACTCGCTCCGGGTCTATCCAGCGTTCCGGCTGCTCTTCGGCACGACGCTCGCGACGAATGCCGCCTTCTGGATGTGGTCGCTCCTGGCCGGCTGGCTGGCGCTGGTCCTCACCGATTCGCCCTTCTTCGTCGGCCTGACCGGGTTCCTCCACGGCATACCCATGCTGCTGGTGAGCTTGCCGGCCGGCGTGTTGATCGACCGCTTCGACCGGCGACTCGTCCTGCTCGCGGCGCAGGTGGTGGTCGCGCTGGTGACGGTCGTCCTCGTCGTGCTGCTCGCGGCCGATCGCTTGGCACCCTGGCACCTGCTCGTCCTGTCGTTCCTCTCCGGTGCCGGTATGGCTTTCGTCTTCGCGACGCGCAGCGCGCTGGTCGCCAACCTCGTCGGGCGCGATGCCCTGGCCAACGCCGTCGCCTTGACCTCGACGGCGCAGAACGCCCCGCGGATCGTCGGACCGGCCATCGCGGGACCGCTCGTCGGCGCCCTCGGTTTGACCGGCGCATTCGCGGTCTGTGCCGTCTTCCAGGCGTTGTCGGTCCTCATCACCGCCCGCCTGCCGCGGGTTCGCCCGTCGGGTGGGAGTCGGTCGTTCTGGCAGGCCTTCGTCGAGGGGTTGGCGACGGTGTGGCGACACGAGCACCTGCTGGCCCTGATGGCGCTCGCGGCGCTCCCGACCCTGCTCATCTTCCCGTACATGAACTTCATGCCGGTCTTCACGCGCGACGAGCTCGGATTGGGCGCGACCGGGCTCGGCTTCCTGATGGCTTTGAACGGACTTGGCGCGGTGGTCGGCTCGATCGCGGTGGCTGCTCGCCGACGCTACGGGGAATCGCCGCGCATCCTGGTCGCGAGCGTCCTCGCCTTCGCTGGGAGCGTCTTCGCCTTCGCGCACGCGCCGGTCGCCTGGCTCGCCGGGCTGTTCCTCCTGTTGGCCGGTATTTCGGGCGCCGTCTACATGGCTTCGACGAACACGCTCCTGCAGCTCGCGGTGGAGGACGCCATCCGTGGGCGTGTCCTGAGCGTCTATCTGCTGACGTGGGGGCTCTTGCCGGTCGGAACCCTGCCGGCTGGCGCCATCGCCGATGCCTGGGGTGCGCCGCTCACCGTGACGATCCTGACGCTGCTCGCCGTGGTCGCCGTCGGAGCGGTCGCTGTCCGTTTTCCGGTCCTGCGCCGCGCTTCGCTCTCCGCCGAGGCTGCCGGTGCGGCTTCGCGTCTCCGTTGAGCCCGGGCGAAGGGAGCGGGGACGATGCGTCAGCTCATCCCGCGTCCGTGGGTACTCCAGGAGCCGGTGCTGCGCGCCGTCCTCGGACTGACCTTGCTCGCTGGGCTCGTCACCGGGTTCGTCGTTCCGTTCCTCTCGCTGGTGGCGCGCGAGCGCGGCGCCTCCTACGGTACGGTCGGACTGATGGCCTCGGCGTTCCTGCTGGCGCAGCTCGTCTTCCAGTTCCCCGCAGGAGCCCTGGCTGATCGAGTGGGGCGGGCGAAACCGGTCGTCGCCGGGCTCGTGGTCGAGGGACTGGCGACGGCGGGCTTTGTCTGGGCGCGCTCGCCCGAAGCGTTCGTCCTCCTGCGGACGCTCCAGGGGATCGGGCTGGCGCTCGTCTATCCGGCGATGCGCGCCCTCATCGCCGACCTGACGCCCGTCGAGCGGCGCGGCGAGGCCTATGCGGCGTTCTGGGGCATGCTGAACGTCGGCTGGCTGCTCGGCCCGGCGCTTGGCGGCGCGCTCGCGAGTCTCGTGGGCAAGGTGCCACTCCTCCTAGCGAGCGGCTTCGGCGAGGTCGGTCTGGCGCTCCCGGCCTATCTGGCGTTCCGCCGGTTCGCTGCCGCGACCGGGGCCTCGCGGGACGACGTCGCTGCCGGAGGCTTCTGGCCGATCCTGGGTGGCGGGTTGGTCGCGGCCATGCTGTTCGCCTTCGCGTTCGAGGTACCGGTCGGGATCTTCACCGGTATCTGGAGCATCTACCTGAACGAGCTCGGCGCGAGCGACTTCATGCTGGGATTGTCCTACACGGCCTTCTCGGTCACGAATCTCCTCACGTTGCCGATCGGGGCGCGGCTGGCGAGTCGTCGACCGCGCTGGCGCCGGGTCGTCGTGCTCGCGCTGCTGCTCGGCGTGACGGTCTGCGGCTACGGCATACCGTCGGTCGCGACGGTGTTGCTGCTGGGAGCGATCGAGGGTGCGTTGGTCGGCGTGCTCACGCCGTCGGTCGATGCGTACCTCTCGTCGCTCGCCGGGCCGCGGTATCAGGGACGCGTGCAGGGAGCGTACACGACGGCTGGAATTTCGGGTGCCGCACTGGCCGCGCTCGGAAGTTCGATCTTGTACGCGCACGGTGCGTGGGTACCCTTCGTCGTCGCGGGCGCGACGCTGCTCACGCTGGCGCTGCCGGCCGCGCTCCTGATGCGCCGAGCCGAGCGGCGACCGGTGGAGCAGCCGACCGCCGAGCCGGTGCTGCCGTGAGCGTGGCCTCGCGCGAGGAAAGGGGAGAACGTGCAGCAGGTCGAAGTGCCGTTCGTGGTCTACTGGGGCGATGCCGATCCTGCCCAACTCATCTTCTATCCCAATGTCTTCCGCTACGTGATGCAGGCCGAGCACGAGCTCTTCACCAGAATGGGCTTTTCGACGATCCGCATGATGGAGGAGCTCGGCATCGCCAACCCGCGCGTGCACGTGGAGGTGGATTACGAGCGACCGCTCTGGGTCTACGACCGCGGGGTCTGCCGGCTCTGGGTGAGCCGGATCGGCCGTTCCTCGCTCCGCCTCGATTTCGTCTTGGTGAAAGAGGGCGAAACGGAGCCGGCGGTACGCGGCCACATGGTGCAGGTGTTCGTCGAGACGCGCACGATGCAGCCGGTGCCGATTCCGGAGGCGTTGCGGAGGGCGCTGGAGTCTGGCGGGCATCCCGATTGACGGCAGTAGGCCGATGGCGCAGGATACTGACCGAGTTCGCTCCGCGAACAGGCAGCGAAGGACTGCAGAGAGCCGAGGGGTGGCTGCTGTTGGGTCGTTTCCGCGCATGGATCCGGGCGCATCCGGTCGCTGCCTTCGTCGGCTGCACCCTCGTCATATCGTGGGTGGGGTGGATGCCATCGACGTTGGTCGCTCGTGGGTGGCTTCCGGTTGCCGTCCCGAGCCTCGCCATCTTGGGCGGGCTGGGACCGATGCTCTCGGCACTGTTCGTCGGCGCGCTCGTCGGTCGCGGCGTGGTCGAGCAGGTGTTCCGTCCGCTCCTTCGTGTGAGGGTGAACCCGGTCTGGTGCGTCGTCGTTCCCGGATTCTGGATCGCGGTCGCGGTCGTCGCGGCGCTCGTGGTCGCGTCCGGGACTGTCGACGCACGGCTCTTCGTTTGGTTCGCGTGGCCGGAGTTCGTTCCGGGGTTCGCCGGATCTCTTGTCTCGAACGTGTGGGAAGAGATCGGTTGGCGCGGTTTTGCGCTCCCGAGGTTGGCGGAACGTTGGGGCGATCTCGTCGCCTCGGTATGGCTCGGACTCGTGGGGTTCCTGTGGCACTTGCCGTTACTCCTCGACCCTCGGTCGCCGATGTCGCAACTGTCGTGGCCGCTGCAGGCGGTCTTTCTCGTCGCCATGTCTGTCCTGCTGACCTGGGTGTATCGGGGTACGGGTGGGAGCCTCTGGTGGGTCACGGTCTTCCACGCGATGTCGAATGCGGTCGCGCTGGGGATGCTGCAAGCGAAGCTGTTCGTGGCATCGTACCCGGTCGTGGTTTTCCTGGTGGCGGTGGCGGCGCTTTCCGTAGCGATCCGGTACGGCCGCTGGAGCTTCGCCGTCTCCTGGGACAGCGCCGATTCCGAGGCGAGCCGACGCTGACGGGCGCGGAGACGGGGCTCGCTGCCGGGTACGCGGTGCGAAGGCAGCCCGTCGTCGGGTAGGCAGCGAGACGGGATCTCCCAGCGGTCTCGTCGGGGAGTGTTACCTCCGGCCTACTGGACCGACGGCGGCATTCATCCCGTTTTTTCTCGCTCCTTACGGATGGTCATGGTCCGCGTGGTTACGCCGAGGCTCGCGCTGCGCAGGGCGTGCTCGGCGTGTCGGCACAGTCGGCGCGATTCCTCGACGGTACGTCCGATCTCGCTGCCTTCGGCCCGCTGGTCGCCGCGTGGGAAGTGACGATCTCCCGTGGCCGCCCATCGGCATGCTGGAGGTTCCTGCGCCGTGCACTGTTTCGCTGTGTCTGGACGCGCTGGCTCCCGGTCGGTGCGGTGTTTCCGTTCGTGCGCTATCCCGGGGGATCCTGCTCGCGCGGGGGACCGGAGAGCAGCGCCCGGCATCGAGTCTCCGATCCTGTCACTGCCTCGGTCGGTTCCGCCGTCGTCCGCTCGACGGCTGGACCGTCTTGAGCGAAATTCGGCGAGCGTGACCGGGCTCAGCCATCTTTGTCCCGTCGGTGGAGTCCGTGTGCCGCGGGTGCGCTGGCCGAGGTGATCTGGTGGCTCCGGTACCTACCGCAGGGTATTGCCGAGTGGATGTTTTCCCGAGCACGAATCCGGAGTTCTCGGCAGCAGGGATCTCGGTCGCACCGGCGTCAGCGCTTCTTCTGGTCTCTCATGGAGCAGCCAGCGGGGAGTAGCATCCCGCCTCTGGTGGCTCGATGAACCAGGCTCACCGGATGCTGGCTTCCGATTCAGCGTCTACGTGGCCAGCTTCGCTCGTCATGGCTCGCCCGCTCGGGTTGGCAGCCGATCTCGTCTCTCTCGTGCTGGATTCGGGTCGTGTGGGGTCTCCGCAGAACCGATCGTCGTCGAGGGTCGGTACCTGCTTCGAAACGGATGCGGACGGCGGTACATGGTATCCTGAAGGGTCGGAACGAGAGGAGCGAGGATGACGGGGAAGCCGCGTGCGTTCTCGGGAATCCAGCCGACCGGAGGCATTCACCTCGGGAACTATCTCGGGGCGATCCGCAACTGGGTACTGCAGCAGGATCAGTACGAGAACATCTTCAGCATCGTCGATCTCCACGCGATGACGGTTCCGTACGATCCGCGGGAACTCCGCCAGCGCACGCTCGAGGTGGCGAGCGTGCTCTTGGCGGCCGGGATCGATCCGGAGCGCTCGATCCTGTTCGTGCAGTCGGACGTGCGCGAGCATACCGAGCTGTGCTGGATTCTCGGGACGCTGGCGACCTTCGGTGAGCTTCGGCGCATGACGCAGTTCAAGGAAAAGTCGAAGGGGAACGAGCGCGTCGGCGCCGGGCTGTTCTTCTACCCGGTGCTCCAGGCCGCCGACATCCTGCTCTACGACGCGGCGGTGGTACCGGTCGGCGAGGACCAGAAGCAGCACATCGAGCTGACGCGGGACCTGGCGATTCGCTTCAACCATACGTTCGGCGAGACGTTCGTCGTGCCGGAGCCGGACATCAAGCCGGCGGGCGCCCGGATCATGTCGCTCACCGACCCGCACAAGAAGATGAGCAAGAGCGACCCCGATCCTGACAGCCGGATCGAGCTGCGCGACCCGCCCGACGTGATCCGGCGCAAGATCCGCAAGGCCGTCACCGACTCCGAGACGGTGATCCGGTACGACGAGGAACGCAAGCCGGCGATCTCCAACCTGCTCACCATCTATTCGTTGCTGTCGGGCATCCCGATCCCGGAACTCGAGCAGCGGTACGCCGGCAAGGGATACGGCGAGTTCAAGCGCGACCTCGCCGAGGTCATCGTCCAGGCTCTCGCGCCGATCCAGGAGCGGCTGGAGGAGCTCGTGGCGAATCCTGGGATCGTGATCCACACGCTCCAGGAAGGAGCCGCCAAGGCACGCGAGTTGGCGGCGGCCAAGATGGCGGTGGTGCGCGAGCGGTGCGGGCTCGGCTTGCCGCCGCTCGATTGACGGGAGCGAGGGGAGCGATGCGTCCGGGCGTCGCCCTGTTCGACTGGTCGTCGATTCCGGAGGAAACGCCGCAGCCCGGGGTGGTGCGGCAGACGTTGCACGGAGAGCGGCAGACGCTCGTCCGGTACCGGTACGCGCCCGGCGCAGTGTTTCCGGTGCATGTGCACCCCGAAGAACAGGTGACGGTCGTCCTCCGTGGTCGGCTGGCGTTCGTCGTCGACGACGTCGAGATTCTCGGCGAAGCGGGGACGGTCGTCGTCATTCCCGGCGGCGTGGCGCACGGCGCGCGGGTGGTCGGCGAGGAAGAAGTGGAAACGCTCAACACCTTCGTGCCGCGGCGCGCGACCGCACCGTGAAGTGAACGAGGACAGGAACGGACGGGAGGATTCAGCGATGTCGATCGAGACGATGGCGAAGAAGCTCCGCCGGCAGGCGGCGAAGCGGATCGACCAGCGGCTCAAGCAGCCCAAGCACAGCGTCCCGCATCGTTATCCCTTCAAGTTCCGGCAGACGGAGCGCGGGCGCGTGCCCTTGACGCCGGAGGATGCCGTCACTATGCTTCGCTGGCGCGAAGCGAAGCGAGCACGGGCGCGGGAGCAGGCGCGAGCCGAGTAGCTCGTCGCCGATCGGCTGCGACGGGGGCGCGGGAGCGATCAGCTCGCTCCCGCGCTTCGGGTTTCCGGGGCGTCAGGAGCTCGGTCGGACCCGAGCGCGTGCGTCGCCGGGTGATACCGGCCGGCGAGCTCGTCTTCGAGGACGCGAGGTCGGATGCCGGAGAGGTAGGCAGCCCGGCCCAGCAGGTGCGCGGCGATCGGCGTCGTCAAGAGGAAGAAGAGACTGGCGAGGAAGGCATGCAGGAGCGCGGACAGGCTGCCGAGCGTGGCGCCGGTCGCGACGACGATGCACAGGATGCCGAGCGTGCCCGCTTTGGCTGCAGCTTGCATGCGGAGGTAGAAGTCCGGCATGCGCAGGATGCCGACCGAAGCTATCAGCATGAAGGCGGCGCCGGCGACGGCGACGAGTCCGGTGAGCGTCTCCTTCATTCTCGCGTCCTCCGTTCGACGAGCGAAGCGAAGGCGACGGTGCTGAGGAAGGCGATCAACGCCAGCACGAGAGCGATGTCCACGATGGCGAGTGAGCGGAGTACGGCGCCCAACAACAGGAGGAGCCCGACGACGAGCGACGCCATGAGGTCGAGCGCGATCACGCGATCGGGCACGGTCGGCCCGCGGATCACTCGGACCGTCGCGGGGAGGAGCGCGAGCGCGAGCAGCACCATAGCGAGGACGAGCAGCGGAGACGAGACCGGGAGTCCGACGAGACGCTCGCTCATCGCAGGACCTCCAGAAGGCGCCGTTCCAAGCTGCGCTCGAGTTCCTGCAGCACCGCTTCCTTGTCTTGCGCGTACATCACGTGCACGTAAAGCACGCGACGGTCGGTCGACACGTCGAGCGGCAGGGTACCCGGCGTGAGCGCGAGGACGTTCGCGAACAGCGTGATCTCGGTATCGGTCCGCGCCCGCAACGGGTAGGCGACGATGCGCGGCTGCGCTCGCAGTCGCGGGGTCACGACGTCGTACGCGATGCGCAGGCTGCTCAGCAGTATTTCCCAAGCGAAGAAGGCGACGAAGGCGAGGCCGCGCCACAGCCGCCGACGATAGACGTTCGTTCCCCAGAGCGGCTCCAGGATCGTCACGACCACGAAGCCGAGGAGGAAGCCGAGCACCAGCTGGTGGAAGGTGAAGCGGCCGACCGCCAGCGTCCAGATGAGTGCCAGCAGCACGTTGAGGAAGAACGCGTACATGGTCATCCCTCCCGAGCGGACGCGGCATGCGCCGTCGTACCGAGCACCGCCGTACGGTACGCCTCGGGGTCGAGGAGTTGTCCGGCAGCCTGGTGCGCGAGGCGCAGAATCGGCTCCGCGAAGACGCCCAACGCGACGGTCACCGTCGCGAGGACGACGGTCGGGAGCACGAGGCGCAGCGGAAGGCGGTCCGTCGCGACCGGACGATCGGTCGATTCCTTCCAGAAGGCTTCGTTCCAGATCTTCAGCATCGACAGGAGCGTCAACAGCCCGACGACGATCGCGACGGCGGTCACCAAGTACGCTCCCGCCTCCAAGCCGGCTCGG
Organism: Thermomicrobium sp.; assembly: GCA_026419575.1. Taxonomy (GTDB): domain Bacteria; phylum Chloroflexota; class Chloroflexia; order Thermomicrobiales; family Thermomicrobiaceae; genus Thermomicrobium. Next base: position 8,734 of record JANZZC010000044.1, read on the forward strand.
ATGACGAGAAGTTTCGCGACGAAGCCGGACAGCGGAGGGATGCCGGCGAGCGAGAAGGCGGGCACGAGAAAGAGGACGCCGAGCCAGGGCCGAGTTCGAAAGAGACCACCGAGGCGGGCGAGCGATCCTGTCCCGCCGGGACGCTCGACGAGGCCTCCGATCAGGGAGAGGTTCGTCTTCACCACGATATGGTGCACGATGTAGAAGACGGAAGCGGCCAGGCCGAGCGGTGTGAGCAACGCCAGCCCCATGACCATGTAGCCGATCTGACTGACGATGTGGAACGAGAGGATGCGGCGTACGTCCTGCTGGGCGAGCGCGCCGAGGACGCCGGTCAGCATGGTCGCGGCAGCGCTCGACAGGAGGATGCGGTGCGTCCAGCCGGGATCGTGCACGAAGAGCAAGGTGAACACGCGGACGAGCGCGTAGACCCCGACTTTCGTCAATAGGCCAGCGAAGAGCGCGGAGACCGGCACAGGCGGCGTGTGATAAGAGGCCGGAAGCCAGAAGAAGAGCGGGAACACGCCTGCCTTGATGCCGAACGCGACCGCGAACAGCACGGCGACGACGCTGACGATCCGAGGATCAGCGGACGCGAGCACGCGACTGAGATCGGCGAAGTTCAAGGTGCCGCTGATCCCATAGAGGATGCCGGTCGCGGTCAGGAACAACGTAGAGGAGAGCAAGTTCAGGGCGACGTACTTGATCCCGCCTTCGACCTGTCCGCGTTCCACGCCGAGGACGAGAAGCACGAACGAGGCCATGAGCATGACTTCGAACCAGACGTAGAGATTGAAGAGATCACCGGTGAGGAACGCACCGTTGACACCGAACAGCAGGACGAAGACGAGGGCGAAGAAGCCAGCGCTCTCGCGGGAACGGTCGATCCACGCTGTCGCGTAGACGACGGTGGCCCAGGTGACGAGGGCGCAGACGGTCACCATCGCAGCGCTCAAGATGTCGGCGACCAGGACGATTCCGTACGGGGCTGGCCAACGCCCGATCGCGATCACCGCGATCCCGTCGCGCAGCACCACTACGAGGAGAACCACCGACGCCACGAGCGCGGCGGTCGCGCTCGCCACCGCGAGCGCGTGGCTGGCACGCCGTCGAGTGCGGACGGCGAAGAGCAGCAGCGCCGCGACGAGGGGGAGGAGCAACGGTAGGGTCAGCGTCAACCCCATCGTTCACCGCCCATCGGATCGCGGATCCACGCCGGCCGCCACGGGCTCGATCGGTCGATGAGCGGCTTCCGACACTTCACCGAGTCGATCGGTCGCGACGAGATCGTCGAGGTCATCGGTGCGCAGGGCACGGTGAGTGCGGTAGATGAGCGCGACCGCGAACACGAGAACGCCGAAACTGATGACGATCGCCGTCAGAATGAGCGCTTGTGGCAATGGATCGGCTGCCGGCGGAACGACCACTGTTCCGTCCGGGGGTACGAGCGGTGGACGACCCCGGACGAGTCCACCGCTGCTGAACAGCAGGAGGTTCGCGCCGTTGCCGAGGAGGATAAGTCCGATCGCGAGCTTGACGATGCTCCGGCGCAGCAAGAGATACAGTGCGCATCCGTAGAGCGTGCCGACCATGATGGCGAAGAGGAGCTCCATCCTCACTCCTCCGCGAAGGCGAACAGCATGGCGAGCGTCGCGCCGATCACCGCGAGGTAGACGCCCACATCGAAGACGAGCGGCGTGCCGAGCTTCAGCGCGGCTTCGCCGGTCAACGGAATCGTGACCCACAGGCCGGTGAGGAACGGCTGCCCCCCGAGCATGGGTACGGCTCCGCTCGCGAGCGCGAGCCCGACACCGGCGAGGACGAGCGCGCTCGGGTGGACGCGGAGGAGACGGCGCGCCGTGACCAAGTCGTAGCCGAAGGTGAGGAGCGCGAAGCCGGTCGATGCGATGAGGCCACCGCTGAAGCCACCCCCCGGCTCGTGGTGACCGCGGACGAGCAAGAAGAGGCTGAAGAGCAGGAGCAACGGCGCGATCCAGCGAACAGCGGTACGCAGGATGAGCGACGGCAGCGTGCTCATCGAGTTCGCTCTCCTCTCCGGTAGGTCAGGAGCGTGAGCACACCGATCGAAGCGAGCCCCAGGACGGTGATCTCCCCGAGCGTATCGAGGGCCCGGAAATCGACGAGGATGGTGTTGACGACGTTGCGGCCGTGCGCTGCCGGATAGGCCTGCTCGTTGAAGAAGGTCGAGATCCGGGACGGAGGCTCGAGGGCGAAGACGAGGAGGGTGAATCCTGCCATCATGCCGCCGAAGATCGCAGCGACGAAGGCGTCTCGGAGGCGCGTGGCCGTCGAGGAGAGGCGCGCGTAGCGCGGCAAGCGATAGAAGGCGAAGACCAGCAGGACGACCGTGAGGGTATCCACGAGAACCTGCGTGATCGCGAGGTCAGGCGCACCGTAGCGGGCATAGAGGAGCGCCAAACTGAACCCGAGGGCACCTAAGGCGGCGACGGCCGCCAGCCGCTCGCTCGCCCGCACGGCGACGAAGCCGCTCACGACGATGATGAGGACGAGAATCGCATCGAGCAGGTCGACCGGTGTTCGCGTCGGGAGTCCAGAGGCGACCGGGCCGCGCGTCCGGAGCACGGTCGCAGCGGTGAGCAGGATCGCGGTGCCGACGATCACGGTGATGTAGAGACGCAGATACCCGTTCTGCAGGATCCGTGTCTGCACGCTGGCGAGCCGGAGAACTCCCTCGAGCCCGGCACGATACCCGCGTTCCGGCGCTAGCCGACCGAGCCCGCGCGGTCTCTCGGGGAGCGGCTCAGTCAGCGCCAGTCGGTCACCGAGGGAAGCGCAGCGGGGCCATGCGATCGCCAGGAGCGCTGCGGCGGTGAGAATGACGACGCTCATGCCGAGGACCGGCGTGACACTGTGCCAGAGGGCGAGTTCGACCTGACTCTTGGCTGCCCCGGTGACGCTGTTCGCTACCGCGGCGACGAGCGGCGCGATCCAGGACACGACCAGGCCACCGACCAGCGCCGCTCCGCCGAGCGCCGCTGGGCCCGAGAGAAGTGTCCAGTGCGGAGGGTGTTCGAGGGACGGTTCCGGCGTCCGCCGGGCGAAGAAGGGGCGGAGCAGGAGCCAGGCGACTGCGGTCTGACCGAGGAAACTTCCGGTCAGCACCACCGTGACGAAGGGTGCGGTAGATCGCAGGCCGGTTTCCAGGACCGCTTCCTTGGCGACGAACCCGAGCGCTGGCGGTAGGCCGGCTGCTGCCAGTACCACGAGGAGCGCGCTCGCAGTCAGGGGCGGTGCGTGTCGCCACAGCTGACCGAGTCGCTCGAGCGCGCGTTGCCCGGTACCGTGCTCGATCGCACCGGCGAGGAGGAATGCCCCGCCTTTGTAGAGCGCGTGTGCAAGGAGGAACAGCGTGAACGCCTTCGCGGCGGCGGCTCCGAGCCCGAGCAGCAGAACCAGCGTACCCAGCGCCGCTACCGTGCTGTAGGCCAGGAGACGCTTGAGATCCCGTTGGGTGACGGCCAAGAGCGCACCGACGACGGCGGTGGTGCCTCCCAGCGCGACCAGCGCCGGCTCCCACCAGGGGTGCGAGCCGAAGAGGGGGCTCAGTCGTGCCAGGAGGTAGATACCCGCCTTGACCATCGTCGCGGAATGCAGGTAGGCACTGACGGGCGTCGGCGCTTCCATCGCGTTGGGGAGCCAGAAGTGGAACGGGACCTGCGCCGACTTGGTGATCGCGCCGAGCAGGACGAGCGCGAACGCGGCGCTCGCGAGCGGCGTGTCGACCGGAAGCCGAGCAGTGGTCGAGAGTTCGCTCAGCCGGAAGGGGCCGGCCTCCTGCGCGAGGAGCAGGAATCCAGCGAGGAGGGCGAGCCCACCGGCGCCGGTCACGACGAGGGCCTGCTGGGCGTTCGCCCGAACTCGTGGACGGTCGTGCGCGAAGCCGATCAAGAAGAATGAGGCGACGCTCGTCAGTTCCCAGAAGACGAACAGGACGAGAAGATCGTCGGCGAGCACCAGCCCGAGCATCGCGAGCTCGAAGAGGAGGAAGGCGACCCAGAAACGCGTCAGTCGAGGGTCGTCCTCCAGATAGCCGACGGTGTAGAGCGCGACGACGGCGCCGATCCCGGTGACGAGGAGCGCGAAGAGCGCGCTCAGGCCATCGAGACGGAGTGCCAACTCGCTACCGAGCGTCGGTAACCACGGCACCGACTCGCTGTACGGGCCGTCACGGAACAGGTCGGGCAACCTCGTGCCGAAGCAGCCGAACGAGGCTGCGGACGCGAGCGCGACGAGATAGCCGAAGCGGCGCTCGAGGCGCGGCACGGCGATCGGCGCGAGAAGGATCAGGACGGCGAGAGTCGCCAGACTGAGGAGCATTCTGGCACCGCCCGCTCGGAATCCACGCGACACCGTTCCGACAGGGAGGGGGAACGATGACTGCCGTCTCGTCGAGCCCCCGCGGGACGGCCGCAGCGCGCACCGGTCGTCTCGCGGAGCCTCGAACAGCGAGACACCGCCGAGGTCGCTTCCGGCAGTGTATCCGATCGTTGCCGGTTCCGGCAAGCGAGCGTTCGCGGCTGCACGCCCGGCACCGTGGTGGGTACACTCCCGGCAGCGTAGCGTCGGTCGAGCGGAGGAGCGGTCGCGGTGCTGCTGCAGATCGATCACCTGGTCCTGCTGTTCCCCGATCTCGAGGAGGCGATCGACCTTGCCGAGGGCGCGGGCTTCACGGTCGTCCGGGGCGGCGAGCATCCGACCGGGACGCACAACGCGTTGGTCGGCTTCGCTGACCGGTCCTACCTGGAGCTGATCGCTTTCCGGGAAACCAATCCCGCGCACCGGTGGCATCGCTTCCTCGGCTCGGGCGGCGGGATCGTCGACCTGTGTCTCCTCGTCGATGATCTCGCCGCCGAACTCGAGCGGCTGGCTGGACGCGGACTCGCCTACCAGCTCAGCGAGGGCAGTCGGTGCCGTCCGGACGGCGTGACGATCGCCTGGAAGAACGCGACACCGAAGGACGAGGCGACCGGCCTACTCCCCTTTCTCATCGAGGACGTGACGCCGCGGGACGAGCGCGTGCCGCACGGGCAGGCCGCCGAGCACCCGAACGGCGTGCGGGGGATCGCCGAGGTCGTCGTCGCGGTCCCGGAGCTCGCTCGGGCCGCGGCGCTCTGGCAGGCCTTGACCGGAAGCGACGGCGAGGAGGGGACCGACCGGTTCCTCGGTCTCCCCGTGCACCGATTCACCATCGGGCCGCACCGCGTCCTGCTCGCTGCCGATGGGCATCCGGTCATCCGGGAGCGGCTGGAACGGCTCGGTCCCGGGCCGGCGCTGGCGCGCCTGTGGGGGTGGACCGAGCGTGAGTTCCTGCTCGGGCCGGCGCGACTGCAGACGATCGCGCCCGACCGTTAGCGTTCCTCGCGGCCCATCCAGCGGGGGAGAGCGACGGGTGGTCGGTAGGTGAAGAGCGCCTCGATCGCTTCCTCCGGTTCGTCGGTGACGACGAGGAGACTTGCGTGTTCGGGCGCGATGAACCCCTCGTCGACCGCGTGGCGGAGGCTCGCCAAGAGGTGCCGGTAGTAATCGCCTGAGTTGAGGAGGACGACCGGCTTGGCGTGGATCCCCAGCTGTGCCCAGGTAACGATCTCGAAGAACTCGTCGAGCGTCCCGAAGCCACCGGGCAGGGCGACGAAACCGTCGGCGAGATCCGACATGAGCGCCTTCCGCTCGTGCATCGTGCGCACGATGTGGAGACGCGTGAGGTTCGGATGGGCGAACTCGCGGGCCATGAGCACTTCCGGAATGACGCCGATCACCTCGCCACCGGCCTCGAGCGCGGCATCGGCGACGACGCCCATGAGGCCGATGCTGCCGCCCCCGTAGACGATGCCGAGTCCGCGCTCGGCGAGCAGACGGGCCAGGCGGGCAGCGTGCAGTCGGTAAATCGGACGGTTACCGACACGCGAGCCGCAAAAAACACAAATCCGCTCGAGAGGGCTGCTTCGATCCGCCATCAGTTCCGAAATCCTCTCCGGTTCTGGGCCGGGCGGCCCCGGTTCGCTCAGTGTACTGCGTGCGCGAGCACGCGGGAAAGGAGCACTGCCGATCGCTGCTCGCGCTGGCGGGGCGAACCCTGGGGGAACTCTGGTACACTGCGGCGAGAACCGCAGGAAGGGTGACTGCCGATGGTGCGCGTCATCGATCCGATCCGTGATCGAGCAGGGCTCGAGCGCAAGCTGGCGACGACGACCTACCACGTCGACCGCGAGCGGGCGCACATCTGGATCATCGACCCGGACGTCTGCCTCGAGTGCGAGCGTCAACAATGCATCGTCTGCTGCCCCGCTGCCTGCTACACGCCGCTGCCGGACGGACGCGTCAAGTTCTCCTACGAGGGGTGCGTCGAGTGCGGTACCTGCCGGATCGTCTGCTCCGAGTTCCGGAACATCGCCTGGACGTATCCGCGCGGGGGATTCGGCGTCCAGTACCGGTTCGGTTGAGGGCCGCCCGCGCGACCGGCAGAGTGCCGGTGTGCCTCGCGCTCTACACTTTCCCCCGGGAGACGTGAACCCATGTCGAGGGCTCCCTGCAGCGGGGAAGGAAGCCTGCCATGTACTGGTGCCGAGCGCACGTTCTGGTCTGTACGGCGAACCACTGCTCCCAAAAGGGGGCGCAGCAGGTGGCGGCCCGGCTCCGTCTGGAGCTGAAGCGGGCGGGCCTGGACGGGGAGATCATGGTGAACACCTGCGACTCGATCGATCTCTGCGATATCGGGCCGAACATCGTCGTCTACCCCCAGGGGTGGATCTATCGGAACGTCCAGGTGAGCGATCTCCCCGAACTCATCGAGTCGCTGCGGCGCGGCGACCGGCCCGTCGAGCGGTTGTTGCTCCGTCCCGACACGGACGACGAGGCGCGCCGACGCACGCTCTACCAGGAAGCTGCCGCGCGCGAGCCGCTGTCGGTCGACGAGTTCGCGGCGCTCGCCGAGCGGTTCGGCTTCGACGAGGTGTGGGTGGCCGAGCAAGCGCGGCGCGGCTTCATCGCGCGCAAACCTGGTGAGAGCGGGGATCGGATCACCGTGACGAGCAAGGCTCGGCACCGCTACGGGCTGCCGGTCGACGATTGATCGCGCACCTTGTCGGGTGTGTCCATCCGGCACCGATGGACCGTCGAGAGTTGTCGATTCTGTAACGCGATATCCAGTGCCGTGTGCTGCGCGTCCGTACGAGCATAGTGCCAAGGTGGCACGCCGAACGAGAGAGCACTGTCCGTGCATGTGTGCTATACTGAGGTCGGGGCAGGGGAGGGAGCGAAGAGGGAGCGGTATCATGACGAGGAGGTCGGATGACGGTAGAGACGCAGCGACGTGCGCTGGCCGGCGGCGAAGCGCGACCGAAGTTCGCTCATTCTGCTGAAGCGGAGTTCGCTGCCTTTCTCGACTTCTACCGCATCGCCTGGGAATACGAACCGAGGAGCTTCCCCCTCCGCTGGGAGAACGGTCGGATCGTCGAACAGTTCACCCCCGATTTCTACCTCCCCGAACAAGACCTCTACGTCGAGCTCACCACGATGAAGCAGAGCTTGGTGACGCGTAAGCACCGCAAGGTACGTCGCCTCAAGGAGTTGTACCCGCACATCAACATCGTGTTGCTGTACCGGAAGGACTATCACGAAATCCTCTCGCGCTTCGGGTACGGGTCGGTCGACATCACCTCCCTCCGGCCCGAGCAGATCGAGCGGGTGTTGCTGAGCCCGGCCGAGATCCAGCGTCGCGTCGCCGAGCTCGGGAAGCAGATCTCCGAGGACTATGCTGGCGAGTCGCTCGTCCTCGTCGGCGTGCTCAAGGGAATCACGTTCTTCTTGGCTGACCTCGCGCGTGCCATCACGCGGCCGCTGGCGATCGACTACCTGCAGCTGTCCCGCGACTTGCGGGAGGGGGTGGCGATCCGCAAGGATCTCGACCTCGACATCCGCGGGAGACACGTCCTTCTGGTCGAGGACATCGTGAACACCGGCTTGACGCTCGACTTCATCCTCCGGACGCTCCGCGAGCGCGAGCCGGCGAGCTTGGAGGTGTGCGCGCTCCTCGACAAGGCGGAACGGCGGTTGGTGCCGGTCCCCGTGAAGTACGTCGGTTTCACGATTCCCAACGAGTTCGTCGTCGGATACGGGTTGGACTACCGCGAACTGTATCGCAACCTCCCGTTCATCTGCGTCCTGAAGCGGGAGGTCTACGAGGCCAACGGGAACGGGTACGCGCTGGCTCAGGAGGCGGGGACGGAGGCGCTCGCCTGCTCGGCAACCGGCGCGCCGGTCGCCGTCGGCTCCGGCTGACACCGCGGACAGAAGTAGGTACCGCGCCCGGCGATCGTCCGTTTGACGATCGCCGCACCGCAGCGCGGGCACGGCTGACCCGCGCGCCCGTGCACGTACGGGAACTCGCCGACCGTGGGGACAGCGCGACCGTTGAGGATCTTGGCTCCGCCGATCGGCACCGCGATGGCCAGGATCGCTCGGATCGCCTCGTAGAGTCGAGCGACTTCTCCGTCCTTCAGGCTCCCGACGGGCCGCTGCGGGTGCAGCTGGGCGAACCAGAGGCTCTCGTCGACGTAGATGTTGCCGAGGCCGGCCACGACCGTCTGATCGAGCAGCGCCGCTTTGATCGACGTCCCCCGGCGACGCGCCAGCCCGCGTCGGAGCGCGTCCAGCGTGAATTCGGGGCCGAGCGCGTCCGGCCCGAGCCGGAGCGCTGCCAGCGTCTCCGGTAACTCGTTCGGGAGCACAAGCTGCACCCGCGCGAAGTGCCGAACGTCGGTGAGGTAGAGACGGGCGTCGGGAGCGAAGTCGAGCCGGAGGGCGGTCGACTTGTGGGGAAGCGGGGCATCATAGGGCGGGACGGGATGTCCGGCGGCGAAACCCGGGATGCTCGATCCGCGCGCGACGAGCTGCCCCGTCAGCTTGAGATGGACGAGCAACGCCACCTCGGGGAAGACGAGCCAGAGGTATTTGCCCCAGCGTCCGACGTCCTCGAGCGGGTCGCCGACGATCGCGTCGAGCGTCAGTCCAGTCGACGCGGCGATCAACCGAGGGCGATAGAGCTCGTAGCCGGTGCACACGCGACCGAGCAGCTGTTCGGCGATGCCGCGCCGGGCGGCTTCGACCTCGGGGAGCTCAGGCACGGCGCTCGCTCCCAGCGGGGACCTCGGCACGTTCCGGCTGCAGGCTCCCGGAGGGAGGGCATACGCCGAGCCGTTCCCAATCGACGCGCCAGAAACGGGGATCGAACGGGTCGACTTCTTGCCGCGTGTCCAACCGGTTCCACACGGTCGGGAACGCGTAGATCTCGCGGCCGTCCAGCACGATGCGCCGGGCGAGGCCGCCGGGGCGATGCACCGGGAAGATCTCGCGCGGGGGCCGGCTGATGACCTCCGCCTGGAACCAGCCGTGCTCCTGGCAGCGCCCGGCATGGAGCTGCCAGGGGAGGCGCGCGGTGACGTGGCCGAGCTGACGGACGATGACGTCCTCGAGTTCGCTGCCGCAGAGCGGGCAGCGCAGTGGTGTCTCGCGGCGCAACGTCTTCATCGCCGGACGTTCCCTCGTCAGCGTCCTCCTCGCTCCCGCACCAGAGCGGGAGCAGCTCACCGACCATCTTAGCATGCGCTCGGTCGAGGCGCGGCGGTATCCGCTCCGGGAAGGGTGCGCGACCGAGCCGGTGCCCGGAAGCCGAGCGACGGTGCGACGAGAGAGGCCGTCAGCCGCGCCGGTCGAGCGGGCCTGGACGAAGGCCCGTCGGGACCAGTGCCTGAGCCGCTCGCCTCGTCAGGGTCACCCGGCCCGATGGCACCGGGCCGGAGGCGGGCACGGACGACGGTCCGCTATGCCGCGCCGGCCGGCCCGCGCCGGCCGCGGTCGTCGGTGGGGAGTCGGGCGCTCTCGGCTCGCGCGGCCCACCGGACGCGCCGGTCGCTCCACGATGCCGGCTGGGCTACTCGGTCTCCCAGCACGCGAAACGGGCGTCGCTCCGTCCTCCTCCGATGACGCCCGATGCGCCCCTGCGAGGCGGTTCGCACAGCGTCCCCCTGGCGACGCGCCGGGCGGACGCAGCGCGGCTGCTCGCGGTGCCGGATGATCTTGACAGCTGAACGGTTCAGGGTTAATGTGTGAAGCGAGAGTCCCTCGCCGTCGAGTCGAACACGCGAGAGGAGCCGGGCCATGCCAGCCTGGACGCGACGCGAGCTGTTGCGGATGACGTGGGCGAGTCTTCTGACCGGCACGCTGGTCGCCTGTCGGCGCGGGGCGGCGCCGTCGCCGACGCCGGTCGCGAGTACCGGTACGCCAGCGCTGCCGGCGACACCGGCTGGCGCAGCGACTCCGGTCGCGACGCCGACCGAAGCGCCGCGCCGGGGCGGTATCCTGCACTTCAATCTCCCCGGTGACCCGGTGAATTTCGATCTCCACCAGGCGGGTACGAGTACCGACCTCTGGTGTCTCCATCCGTGCTTCGATTCCCTGCTCCAGTTCGATCCGAACGACCAGACGAAGCTCCTGCCGAACCTGGCCGAACGGTGGGAAGCGTCACCGGACGGGCTGGTCTACACGTTCATGTTGCGGCGTGGCGTGCGGTTCCACGACGGGAGCCCGTTCACGAGCCGGGACGTCGTCGTGAATTTCGAGCGCATCATCGCTCCGCCGGAGGGGGTGAACAGCCCGCGCGCCGTCTTCTTCGATTCGGTCGATCACCTGGAGGCACCGGACGAGACGACGGTCCGCTTCGTCCTGCGCGAGCCGGATCCATCCCTGCCGTACTTCGTCGCGATCCCCTGGTGCGGTTTCTACCCGGCGCATCTGATCGAGTCGGGGGCCGACCTCCGGGAACCGCAGAACATCGTCGGTACCGGGCCGTTCCGCTTCAAGAGCTACACACCCTCGGTGAGCTACGAACTTGAGCGGAACCCCGACTACTACGAGCCGGATCTGCCGTATCTCGACGGGATCGTGGCCTATCCGATGGTGGACTGGAATGCGGCGTCGCAGTCGTTCCTCGCCGGGCAACTGCATCTCTACCGCTCGCTGACCGCGCCGCCGCTCGATCTCCTCGAGAGTCAACCGGACGTCCGCGTGGTCGGTGTGCCGACGCTCCTGGTGTGGACGCTCTACACCAACGCGACGAACGTCGAGGCGTTCAAGGACCAGCGGGTACGGCTCGCGATCTCCTTGGCGCTGGACCGCGAGGGACTGATCGCCGCGCTGACCGAAGGACGCAGTCGGCTTTCGGGATGGATGCATCCGGACGGTGCGTGGGCCTTGCCCGAGGAGCGCGTGCGGAGCGTTCCCGGGTTCGGCGGGGACAAAGCGGCGGACCTCGCGCGCGCCAAGGAGCTGCTGGCCGAAGCCGGGTATCCGAACGGGTTGGACGTCGAGCTGCTCGCGTTCAATCTCGACGTCTCGACACCGAGCTACATCGCCGACCAACTGGGGCAGGTCGGCGTCCGGGTGCAGACGCAGATCCTCCAGCTTGGCGAGTACGTCAGTCGGCTGCAGGACCGGGCGTATCAGCTCGTGCTCGGCTTCAATGCTCCGTGGCTCGACGAGCCGAAGGCGACGTTCGCGCCTTGGATGACGAACGATCCCGATGTCTCGTTCACCGGTCTCTGGTCGGACGAGCTCATCGACCTCTTCCAGCGCATCCTGCGGGAGAGCGACGCTGCGCAGCGGCACACCATGGTGAACGAGCTGGACTATCGGACGCTCGCGGAGTTGAACTTCGGGAACATCTACGTGTACCGGCCGGTGATCTGGCACGTCTACCGGCCGGGCGTCTTGTCGAACTGGACGCCGCAGCCGAACTACAACCTCACCGAGAAGCACCAGTTCACCTGGTTGCGCGCGTGAGCCGTGCGAGGGTCGGCGAACGGTCGTGGTGAGGCGGTGGCCACCGCCCCACCACGACCGCAGGACCGGCGGGACTCAGTCGAAGACGAGGACGCCGCGGATTACCTTGCCGTGCTCGACGTCGTGATAGGCCTGGTTGATCTCGTCGAGGCGGTAGCGACGCGTGACGAGCTCGTCGAGCTTCAGCTTGCCGTCGCGATAGAGGTTCAAGAGACGCGGGATATCGATGCGCGGGACGTTGTGACCGAAGATCGTGCCGAAGACCTCCTTCGCCATCAGCATGAACATGAGGTCGAGCGGATGCGGCTCCTGCTCGTTCGGGTCGCGGCCGATCGCGCCCACGATCACCGTGCGCCCGGCCTTGCGGGTCGCACGTGTCGCCGTGGCGAGGACGGCGGGCGTGACCAGGCTCGTCGTGAGGATCGTCGCGTCCGCACCCACGCCGTGCGTGATCTCCATGATCCGTTGCACCGGATCCTCGCGGGAAGGGTTGATCGTGTGCGTCGCACCGAACTCCTTGGCCTTCTCCAGCTTCCAGTCGACGAGGTCGATCGCGATCACCTTCTCGGCACCGGCCATCGCCGCCCCTTGCAC
>JANZZC010000088.1 GCA_026419575.1 Thermomicrobium sp.
GCCGTGCTCTACGCGACCGGTGGGCGCGGCGAGGGGACACCGCCGTATCCGCCGAGCCAGATCCAGCACACGCTGGCGCACTCCTCGTCCGGCGACAGCTTCGCGGCGGCGCTCTGGGCGAACGATCTCGCGTTGCTCACCGGGAACCTCGGACGACCCGGCGCCGGAGTCGTCGCCTTCCGCGGGCCAGCCAATGCCCAAGGGGCGCTCGACATGGGGTGCCACCCGGACTGGCTACCGGGTTACCGAGCAGCGAGCGACGCCACGGCGCGGGAGGAACTCGCGCGGCTGTGGGTCGAAACCAGCGGCAACGGGAGCGGCGCCGCCCGACTCCCGGATGCACCGGGACTCCCGTTCGAGGAGCTCGTCGCGGCGATCGAACGTGGGGAGGTTCGGGCGCTCTACGTGGCGGCCAACTCGCACGCCTTCGCAACACCGTACGACGAACGGTTCCTCGCTGCGCTCAACCGGCTCGAGGTCCTGATCGTCGAGGACGCCTTCCCGAGTCCGCTCGTCGAGCGTGCTCACGTCGTCCTACCGGTCGCGATGTTCCTCGAGCAGGACGGCACGATGACGAACGCCGAGCGAGCGGTCCAGCGGTTGCGACGAGCGGTCGACCCGCCCGGTGAGGCCCAGCCGAGCTGGCGACTGGTGCAAGCGCTGGCGCAGCGCTTGGGAGCGAGCTGGAACGCGCGGCACGCCGTGCACGTCTACCAGGAGATCACGCGGGTCGTCCCGTTCTACCGTGGGATCACCTTCCCGCGGCTGGAGCGCGAGCCGGTGGCCTGGCCGGCGGCGACGCCCACCGGTCCGCGCCGGCAGACGCTCCGGATCGGTCAGAAGGTGCCGGGCGGCGGCTGGGCGGTGTGGCTGGGCAGCGGCCTCGCGCTCAGCGAGGCATGGCTGCATACCGATGCGCCGCCGCTCGCCGGGCGCTTGCAGTTCCGTGCGCCCTAACGAGGGATGTCGGGGAGGCGCACCATGGTCTTGCAGGATATCCGTGGATTCCTCGTCACGCTCCGCCATCTGTTCCAACGGCCGGTGACCATCCAGTATCCGGAGGAGAAGCGCGAGCAGGCGCCACGGTTCCGCGGGCTGCCGGCCTTGCGGTCGGACCCGGAGACGGGGGAGGCGCTCTGCGTGGCGTGCGGACTCTGCGCGCGGATCTGCCCGACGAGCTGTTTGGAAATGCACGTCGTTCCCTCCGAGGAAGGTGACCGGGAGCTGGGCGAATTCATCCTGCGTGCCGGGCGCTGTATGTTCTGCGGGCTCTGCGCGCAGGTGTGCCCGGTCGACGCGATCACGATGAGCGGGGAGTACGAGCAGTCGGTGCTCGACCGCGAGGGACTGATCTACGTGAAGACGGAGCTCGCCGCCATCGGCTCGCAGCGGCCGAGCTGGTGGGAGGCGGACGGTGGACTGGGGTCGGAGCAGTAGGGACGGGAGGCAGGGACGATGGCAGTCGAGACGGTCCGCATCGAGCGCGACTCGCTCGGCGAGGTCGAAGTGCCGGTCGATGCGCTCTACGGCGCGCAGACGGCGCGCGCGGTACGCAACTTCCCGATCAGCGGGCTGCGGCCGCACCCGGACTTCATCGTGGCGACCGCGCAGGTGAAACTGGCGGCGGCGCGCGTCAACTTCCGAGCCGGGCGGCTGACCGAAGAGCAGGCACGCGCGATCGAACAGGCGGCGCAGGAGATCATCGACGGGCTCTGGCACGAGCATTTCGTGGTCGATCCGTACCAGGCCGGCGCCGGGACTTCCCATAACATGAACACGAACGAGGTGATCGCCAACCGAGCCAACGAGCTCCTGGGAGGGCGACGCGGCGAGTACAAGCCGGTGCACCCGAACGACCACGTCAATCTCGGCCAGTCCTCGAACGACGTCATCCCGACGGCCGGTCGGCTGGCGCTCCTGCGCGCGACCCCGAAGTTGATCGAGGCCTTCCGGAAGCTGGGCGACGCATTCTGTCGGAAGGCCCAGGAGTTCGGGAACTTGACGAAGACCGGACGGACGCACCTACAGGACGCTGTGCCCATCCGGCTCGGTGACGAGTTCACGGGGTACGGCTCGGCGATGAAGCGGGCGGCCGACCGGATCGCCGAGGCGCGGCTCGCCTTGACCGAGATCAACTTGGGGGCCACGGCGCTCGGTACTGGGATCAACGCCTTCCCGGGATACCGGGCGCAGGTCGCCGAGGAACTGAGCCGGATCACCGGATTCCCGCTGCGGCCGGCCCGGAACACCTTCGAGATCACGCAGAGCCACGCCGACTTCGCGCATCTCTCCGGTGCGATCCGCAACGCCGCGCTCGAGGTGATCCGCGTCGCGAGCGACATCCGGTTGCTCGGCTCCGGGCCGCGGGCGGGGCTCGGCGAGCTCATCCTCCCGCCGGTACAGCCCGGTTCCTCGATCATGCCGGGGAAAGTCAACCCCTCGATCGCCGAGATGGTCAACATGGTCGCTTTCCAGGTGGTCGGCTATGACCATGCGGTCTCGCTCGGGGTTCTCTCCGGCCAGCTCGATCTCAACGTCTGGACGCCGCTGATCGTCTACGACTTGCTCTGGGCGACCGATATCCTGGCCAACGCGCTCGAGGTCTTCCGCACCCGCTGCATCGAGGGGATCCGGGCCAACGAGGCGCGGCTGGCCGAACTGGCGCACGGGAGCATCGCGCTCGCGACCATTCTCACACCGCGCATCGGGTACTTGCGGGCCGCAGAGATCGCCAAGAAGGCGTGGGAGACCGGCAAGTTCGTCCGCGACGTCGTGATCGAGGAGGGGATCCTCACGCCGGAGGAGGCTGAGGAGATTCTCGACCCCGTCAAGATGGCGTTGCCGCAGGATCCCGACGCGAACCAGTGCTGAGCGCGGGTGGAGCGACCGGCGGAGGGTAACCGTCGCGCCTGGGTGCGATCGGACGTCCCGATGAGCGGGACGAGAGGCAGCGGTTCCGGCATGGGAGGAGCGGGCCATGGCACGCGAGTACCCGTTCTATTGCGCTGGTGAGTGGCGGACCTCGCCGAACCGACTGGAGATCCGTAACCCCTACAACGACGAGCTGGTCGGCGTGACCTATACCGCGACCGACCAAGACTTCGAGGACGCGGTCTCGGCGGCGCAGCGCGCCTTCGAGGTCACGCGTCGTCTCCAGAGTTACGAACGGGCGGAGATCCTGCTGCGTCTCGCCGATGGGCTGCGACGCCGGCAGGACGAGTTCGCGCAGCTGATCGCACGAGAGGCGGGCAAGCCGATCCGCGACGCACGAGTCGAGGTGCAACGGGGGATCTTCACGCTGACGACAGCAGCCGAAGAGGCGAAGCGGATCGGTGGCGAAGTGATCCCGCTCGACCTGATGGCCTATAGCCAGGGGCGCTTCGGCTTCACGCGGCGCTTCCCGATCGGTCCGATCGCCGGGATTTCCCCGTTCAACTTCCCGCTCAATCTCGCCTTGCACAAGATCGCACCGGCGCTCGCCCCGGGGAACCCCATCGTCCTCAAGCCGCCGAGCCGTGATCCCCTCACGATGCTCACGTTCGCCGAGTTGCTCGACGAGGCTGGCGTCCCGAAGGGGGCGGTCAGCATCATGCCGATGGATCGTGTCGTCGGCGACCGTCTGGTCACCGACGAGCGGTTCAAGCTCCTCACCTTCACGGGATCGCCGGACGTGGGCTGGGATCTCAAGGCGCGTGCCGGGAAGAAGAAGGTGGTCCTGGAGCTGGGCGGGAACGCCGGAGTCATCGTCGACCGCACGGCCAACCTGGACGTCGCCATCCCGCGCATCCGGGTGGGAGCGTTCGCCTACGCTGGGCAGGTCTGCATCTCGGTGCAGCGGGTCTTCGTCCACCGGGCACGCTGGGACGAGTTCGTCGAGCGCTTCGTCGAGGAAGTCAAGAAGATCAAGATGGGCGATCCGCTCGACGAGACCACGGATCTCGGCCCGATGATCGACGACAAGGCGGCGCGCCGGACGCAGGACTGGGTCGAGTCGGCGGTGGCCGAAGGTGCCAAGGTGCTCATCGGCGGCAAGGCCGAGGGGCGATTCTTCCAGCCGACCGTGCTCGTCGACGCGCCCAAGTGGCATCCGGTCTGCAGCCGCGAGGCGTTCGCCCCGCTGGTCGTGTTGTTCCCCTTCGACGACTTCGAGCACGCGCTGGCCGAAGTGAACGACTCGATCTATGGGCTCCAGGCAGGCGTCTTCACCAGCAGTCTCGAGCACGCGCTGCGAGCCTTCGAGGTACTCGAGGTCGGCGGCGTCATCGTCAACGACATCCCGACGTTCCGGATCGACCACATGCCCTACGGCGGCATGAAGGATTCCGGTCTGAGCCGCGAAGGCTTGCGGTACGCGATCGAGGATATGACCGAGTTGCGGCTCCTGGTGTTCAATCGCGTTCCCGACGTGTCCTGAGGTCCGACGATCCGGACACCGACCGCGGCGATCGAGTCGGACCGAGCGCGAGCGGTGCATCGCACCGCTCGCGCTCAGGTCGTGATCCGACGGGTCTCCCATCTCCACTGCGATCTTTCGGCGGTCGGTCACTCGATCCGCGTGTTCCCGTGCGACTGGCGCGGCGGGAGGGTGACCTGTCTCGTCCATGCCGGTGACTGCCGAGACCGGCAACTGGTGCGCTTCTCCCACGGCTCTCCGATCGCATGGTCGTGTGCAACGCTCCTGCTGTGATCAGAGACCAATCACCAATCGCTTCTGCCTTGGTCATGGCGCGGTCTCCTGGTGACAGCGCTATCCGTCCATCCTGAAACCGGATGTCCCCACGTGTCGATGTTTTTCCGAAAGGTAGGTTTGCCATGTCGTGGGAAATCTCCGGCGAGATGCTCGAGGTCTGCAACTGCACGCTCCTTTGCCCCTGCTGGCTGGACGTGTCCGCACGGCCGGACCAGGGCTGGTGCGGCACGGCGATCGTGTTCGCGATCGAGCGCGGTCATGTGGATGGCCTGGACCTCACGGGGCGGAAGGTCGTGCTGGCGGCCGAGATCCCGGGGGCTTTCGCTGGCGGCAACTTCACGGTTCGTCTCTACGTCGATGACGGGGCCAGTGCCGAGCAGCGGCATGCTCTCGAACAGCTCTTCACTGGGCAACTGGGTGGTCCGATGGCCACGCTCGGTCCGGCGGTGACCACGCTGCTCCCGACACGAGTGGTCGAGATCACGATGCAGCGCGGTGATGTCGTCACGGTGACGGTCAGCGGCGCAGGACGCTTGCAGTGGGCACCGCGGCATGATCCGGGCGGCCGGGCGACGAAAGTGGAAGCAGCTGAAGGCATGGCCGTCTTCGCGATCGCCGACGGACAACCCGCCAAGACAGCGGGAAGTCAGTGGTCGGATCCCGACCTGCGATCGTGGGGCGGTGATTCAGGCATGGTGAGTCGCTTCACCTGGCGCGGGTAGTCCGGGCTACGAGGTCTAGTGGGGGCATCCGTCGATGGATGCCCCCAGCGTACGCGATTCCTTCCGGGCTAAAGGCTTGTGCAAGGGGGAACGTGTCCACCATGGATGAGAAGGGCTTCCTCGGACAACGAGGTGCTGCGTCGTTCCTCCGCATCACGCCGGATCAGGTGCGCTGGATCATCCTCGGACTCCTGCTCGGCGTCGCTGCTGCGAGTTGGATCGTGTTGTGGACTTGGGGATCTCAGGCTGGGTCGATGATGGGTGACCTCACCATGGGACTCGGGGCGCTCGGGTTCCTCACCGCGTGGGGCGCGATGATGGTCGCTATGATGTTCCCTACCGCAGCACCGATGATCCTCATGTTCGCTCGTGTACAAACGGCGAGACGACAACAAGGGCAGGCGTTCATCGCGACATGGGTCTTCGTCGCCGGCTACCTCGTCACGTGGCTCGCGACCGGCATTCCTGTCTACAGCCTGGCAATAACCAGCGAACAGACCATCGGACAGTTCGGGTTTACGGCGACCACTCTGGCGCGTGCTGGTGGGATCCTGCTCGTTCTCGCTGGTCTCTATCAGCTGTCCCCGCTCAAGCGCGCGTGCCTGTCGCACTGCCGGAGCCCTCTGCACTTCGTCCTCACCCAATGGCGGGATGGCGCGCTCGGGGCACTGCGAATGGGGATTCGGCACGGTGTCTACTGCGTCGGCTGTTGCTGGCTTCTCTTTCTGATCCTGCTTCCGTTGGGGTCGATGAACATCACGGCGATGCTGCTCCTTACGGCGCTGATTTTCGCCGAAAAGACGTTGCCCTTCAGTCGTCCGGTGCGGATCGGGGCTGCTGCTGTGCTCTGTGCTTTCGGCGTGCTCGTGGTGTTCGATCCTCGCCTCTTGCCGGTGTCGATGGGGATGTAAGGGGTTTCCGCGACGGGAGATCGAGCGTACCGATGCTGACGATCGGGATACGAATACCCACTCGGTCGGTGGCGATGGGGTACGGGCTGCGGGGCAGGACAGACGCGCGCAGGTGCTGCATCCGAGGACGCTGCTGCGCGACGAGTCATGCATGCCTCTGGACCCTGCGCCGGCTGCGTGGTCGTCGCGCTCGTCGCATACCCGGAGCTCAGCCGAGCCAGCCGGTCGCCTCCAGCCACGGCAGGATCGCCTCGAGTCCCGGCAGGACGACATCGGCTGCGTGGAAGCCGTCCAGGTGTCCCGTGTGCGCGTTCGGTACCGCGATGCAGCGCATCCCGGCCGAGCGCGCGGCCGCGACCCCGAGCGGCGCGTCCTCGATGGCTACGCAGCGATTCGGGGGCAGGCCGAGCCGCGCTGCAGCGAGCTGGTAGCAATCGGGTGCCGGCTTGCCGCGCACGACGTCGTCACCGGTCACCACCGCCGCGAAGGCGTCGGCGATCCCGAGTTCACTGAGCACGAGTTCGACGTAGCGCCGGTGCCCGCTCGTCGCCAGGCCGAGCGGGAGTCCACGGGCGCGCAGCGCCGCGACGAGTTCTCGGGCGCCCGGCATGGGTCGCACGTTTCCGGGTAGGCTCGCCAGGAACAATGCATCGCGCTCCCGTGCCGCCTCCTCCGGCGACACCGGAAGCGCGAGTTCCGCGACGATGAGGGCTGCCGCGTCCACCAGACGGCGACCGAAGAGCCGCGGCAGGAGTTCGGGCGGGAGTGCCCGATCGAAACGCCCGACGTACCGCTGCCACGCCGCGAGCTGGAGGGCTTCAGAATCGACCAGTACCCCGTCGAGGTCGAAGACGACCGCGACGAGCCGCTCGCCCATAGGCGCTCACCGCAGGAGGAGGCGGACGAACCGCCCAGCCCGCTGCTGGGCGGCCTGGAACAGCCCCCGCGCGGCCATGAAGAGATACGGATGCCCGTCGAGCGCCTCGACGAGCGACGAGGGGAGCGCGCTCACGCCGAGGTGCGTACCGGCGAGTGCCCCTGCGATGGCACCGCGCGTGTCGCTCGCTCCGCCGGCGTTCACCGCGATCGTGACGGCACGCAGGAAGTCGCGCGGTGCGGCGAGGAAGGCCGCGAAAGCGCTCGCCACCACCTCATCGACCGCGGCCGAGGAACCCAACGCGGCGACCTGGGCAGCGGCGACCGTCGGATCGTCGCTGGTCGGAGGGTGCACCGCGACGCGACGCAGCCGCCGGGCGACCTCATCCTCGTCGACGAAGCGTGCGACCTCGTCGACGAACACCTCGGGCGGCGTCGCGTCCTGGGCGAGGAGGAATGTCCCGTAGGCGACGGCCACGGCGCCGTTGACGACCGTCGGCTCGGCGTGCGTCACGAGCGTGGCGCGCAGCACGTCGCGCACGAAGAGTTCGGGGTTGAACCGGCAGAGCGCGTGCAGGAGCCCGATCGGTGCAGCCCGCGCAGCGGCGCTCCCGGTCGCCGTGCCGGGTCCGGCGACGCCGCGCTGGAAATCGCCATGCTCGGCTGCCGCGGTGAGGGCTCGGCGCGTCGGCTCGTCGAGAAAGCGGGCGCCCGGCCCCGCGAGGACCCGCAGGAAACGATCGCCGGCGGCAGCGATGTCGAGGTAGCCGCCGCTGCCGATCGTGCTCTCGACCAGGCAGAGCGCGAGTTCCGTCTCGTCGGTGAAGGTGCCGGGCGGTACGTCGATCGTTCCGTCGGCTGCCAGCCGCGGCAAGAAGCGGTCGATCCATCCGTGACGCGCGGCGATGTCCTCTCGAGCGAGCCCGGCCACCGGCATGCCGAGCGCATCGCCGATGGCCATGCCGAGCAGACACCCGAGGAACCGGTCGAGGAGATCGATGCTGCGCCTTCCCTCCACCGCTGCACCTTCCATGACCGAGCGACAAGTGAAGCATGTCGTCCGCCCCCGTGCCAGGGCGGCCCGGGAAAACTGGTCGGAGCTGCCACCCACCGCGAGCCGGCCGGGCTCGCGGTGGCATGCAGGGTGGCCCGGAACGGTCGCTCTCGCGTCCCTGCCGCGGCGGTGCGTCGGTGCGGGTGGTTCGCGTGCCCGGTTCGGCAGGCGAGTGCTCGCCAGGTGGCTGCGAGTGGCCGTGTACTTGCGGATCCCGGGCCGTTGCCGGATACTCGGGCTGACGGGGCAGTGCCGGTCTAGCCAGGAATGACCGGGCAGTGTACGCTGAGAACGGAGCGGGCGCGCGGAGGATGCCCGGACGGGAGGTGTGGCGGATGTACCTGACCGATGCGCTGCAACGCATCCGCCAGCGGCTGCTCGAGAACCAGGCGCGACCGGAGACGCTCGCGCTCGTCGACAACGTTCTGGCGACGGCGGAGCGGGCCGGTGGCGACCAGGCTCAGGTGCGATCGCTGCTCGAGCTGGTCCGCCGCTTGATGCGAACCCCGCAGGCGAACAGCAACATCGCGATCTACGACGACCTCGCGGTCCTGGAGGAGCAACTGACCCAGCAGGCGGCGCAGGCGGCAGCGGCGCGCGCGCAAGAAGCGGAGCGACCGCTGCCCAAGCCCAAGAAGTACTATCGCGAACTCAAGGAACGCGAGCGTCGCAAGGAGCAGTCCTGACCGCCGGGCTGTGCGGAGCGGAAGGGGGCGGTGCGTGGCCGGGCGGGTCTATCGGGTCGTCCAGTACGGTCTCGGGCCGATCGGCTGCGAGTTGGCGCGGCTCGCGCTCGAACGTGCCTCGTACGAGCTCGTCGGCGCGATCGACATCGATCCGGCCAAGGTCGGCCGGGACGTCGGCGCGCTGCTCGGGCTGGAGGGTCCGACCGGCGTCGTGGTCCGCTCGGACGCTGCAGCGGTGCTCGCCGAGACGCGTCCCGACTGCGTCCTGCACGCCACCGGCTCCTCGCTCGAGCGCGTCTTCCCGCAACTGGAAACAGCGATTCGTGCCGGGGCGAACGTCGTTTCGACCTGCGAGGAGTTGGCGTATCCGGCTGCCGGGTATCCGGAGCTCGCTGCCCGGCTGGATGCGCTGGCGCGCGAGCACGGGGTCACGGTGCTCGGTACCGGCGTGAACCCCGGCTACGTCATGGACACGTTGCCGGTATTCTTCAGCGGTGTCGCACCGCAGGTCAGCGCCGTTCGCGCCGAGCGGGTGCAGAACGCCTCGACGCGTCGCAAACCGTTGCAGGAGAAGATCGGCTCCGGCAAGACCGTCGAAGAGTTCCAGCGGCTCGTCGCTGCCGGGACAGTGCGGCACGTGGGCTTGCGCGAGTCGGCGTACCTCATCGCTCACGGTCTCGGTTGGCGGATCGAGCAGTACGAGGAGCGGATCGAGCCCGTCATCGCCGAGCGCCGCATCGTGACGGAGTATTTCACCGTCGAACCCGGACGGGTCTGCGGGGTCGATCAACTCGGTCGCGCGCTCGTGGACGGCGAGGAACGGATCACCCTGCACCTGCGGATGTTCCTGGATGCCGATCCAGCCTACGACCGGGTACGGTTGGAGGGGCCGGTTCCCTTGGAACTCGTCGTGCCGGGTGGGTTGCACGGCGACCGCGCGACGACCGCGATCGCGCTCAACGCGGTGCCGCGGGTCGTCGAGCACGCACCGGGCCTGGTGACGATGGTCGATTTGCCAATGGTGGCTGTTCGTCGGTGATGTCGCTGCTCGGCGGGAGCGAGGAGGGTTTTCCATGGTTCTGGCGAGCCACCTCGATCGAGTCGCCTTGTTCTTCGATATGTCGAACCTCTATTACGTGGCCCGCGACCTCGGAGTCCGGATCGACTATGCCCGACTGCTCGACTTCCTGGTCGCCGGGCGGCGGCTGGTCTGTGCCTACGCCTACGTCACCCTGGCTGGCGACGAGTCGAGCGCGGTTCCCTTCCTCACGTGGCTTCGTCGCAACGGTTTCCGCGTGGTGACGCGGTCGCTGCGGCGCGGCAGCGACGGGGCGCTCCGGGGCGACCTCGACCTGGAGCTGGCGGTCGACGTCCTGCTGCAGGCACCCCACGTCGACGTGATCGTCCTGGTCACCGGCGACGGCGACTACTGCTACCTCGTCGAAGCGGTACAACGGCTCGGCCGGCGGGTGGAGATCGCCTCGGCGCCGCGCAACACGGCGGTCGAACTCATGGAGCTGGCCGATTACTATGTCGACCTCGAGGCCAACCTGCGGCACTTCAGCCAGCCGCGTGGGCCGGCACCCGGCCGGGCCGAAGCAGGAGGGCGGACCGGGGAGTACTGGCGCAACCGCCACGAGCCGGAGGCCGAGGAGGCCGGCAACGAGGAGCGCACGACCTGGGGCGAGCGGGGGTTCTCCGATGACGATCTCGGTCGCTGACGTCGCTCGCCGGCAGGCGGCCCTGCTCGACGAGGTGCGCGCGCTGGTCGAGTTGGAATCCCCCAGTACCGACAAGGCTGCGGTCGATCGCTCGGTCGCCCACGTGCGGGCGCGAGCGCGCGAGCTCGGGGCGACGCTCGAGGAGTATCCGCAACGCGACTACGGCGACCTGACGATCGCCGCCTGGCCGGGAGAGGGGGAACCGGTGCTCGTCCTCACCCACCTCGATACGGTGTGGCCGGTCGGCACGCTGGCACGCCGGCCGTTCCGGATCGAGGGGGACATGGCCTACGGGCCGGGAATCTACGACATGAAGGCGAGCGTCGCCATGCTCCTCGAGGCGCTGCGCCTGCTCCACGAGCGGGGACTCGCGCATCGACCGATCCGTTGGCTCATCAACACCGAGGAGGAGGTGGGGAGCCCGGTCTCGCGGCCGCTGATCGAGGCGGAGGCGCAGCGGAGCGCGCTGGTTCTCTGTCTGGAGCCACCGGCACCGGGGGGCGCCCTCAAGACGGCGCGTAAGGGGGTCGGTATCTTCACAGTCCGGATCACCGGGCGGGCGGCGCACGCCGGTGCCGAACCGGAGCGGGGCGTGAGCGCCATCCAGGAGCTGGCGAACCAGATCGGCTATCTGCACAGCCTGAGCGACCCGGCACTGGGGACGACGGTCAACGTCGGCGTCGTCGGCGGGGGGACCCGCTCCAATGTGGTCGCGGCCGAGGCCTGGGCGAAGGTGGACGTGCGGGTGGCGACGCGGGAGGAGGCCGAGCGAGTCACCGCGGCGGTGCTCGGCACGCGGCCCTGGCTCCCCGGCGCAACGGTGACGGTCGAGGGCGGGATGAACCGTCCGCCGATGGAGCGGATGCCGGCGATCACGGCGGCGTTCGAGCGGGCACGGGCGATCGCCCGCGAACTCGGGCTGGAACTCAGCGAAGCGGCGACCGGCGGCGCGAGCGACGGCAACTTCACCGCGGCGCTCGGTGTCCCGACGCTCGACGGGCTCGGGTGCCCCGGCGACGGGGCGCATGCCGAACACGAGCAGATCAGCGTTTCGGGCCTTGTCGAGCGTACCGCGCTGTTGGCGGCGCTCCTGCATCGGTGGTGAACACGGCATGGGGTGGACGGTCGGAGAACGGAACGGAAGGGGCTGACGATGCGACTCGATGTCGATCCGCTGCAGATCCTCCCACGCGTGCTCGCGCGCTACTCATCGGTCGTCGTCGACCGGGCCGAGGGGCTCTACGTGTGGGACAAGAACGGCGAGCGCTGGATGGACTTCACCTCGGGGATCGCGGTGGTCAATACGGGGCACTGTCACCCGCGCGTCGTGGCGGCCATCCGCGAGCAGGCCGGCAAGATCATTCACGCGCAGGCGAACATCCTCATCCACGAGCCGATGCTCCGGCTCTCGCAGCTGATCACCGCGACGATGCCGCCGCAACTGAACCAGGTCTTCTTCACCAACTCCGGTGCGGAGGCGGTCGAGGGAGCGGTCAAGCTGGCCAAGGCAGCGACCGGCCGGCCCGCGGTCATCGCGTTCCGCGGTGCGTTCCATGGCCGGACCCATCTCGCCATGGCGCTCACGAGTTCGCGCGTCAAGGTGCGCGGTCACTACGAGCCGCTCGTCCCCTCGATCTATCACGTACCGTACCCGTACCCGTTCCGCAACCCGTACAACGTGCCCGCGGAGGAGGTGGACCTCGTCTGCATCGCCGAGCTCGAGCGGCTGTTCCAGACGATGGTGATGCCCGACGACGTGGCGGCGATCATCGTCGAACCGATGCTCGGCGAGGGTGGGTACATCCTGCCGCCCAAGCGGTTCCTGCAGAACCTGCGCGCGCTCTGCGACCGCTACGGCATCCTGCTCATCGTCGACGAGATCCAGACTGGCGTCGGACGCACGGGGACGATGTGGGCCTTCGAGCAGTTCGGCATCGTGCCGGACATCGTCACCGCCGCCAAGGGGATCGCCTCGGGGTTGCCGCTGGCTGCGGTGATCGCGAACAAGGAGCTGATGGATTGCTGGGAACCCGGCGCCCACGGCGGGACGTACGGCGGCAACGCGGTCGCCTGCGCAGCCGGCGTGGCGACCTTCGAGGTGATGCGGGACGAGCGCCTGCCGGAGAACGCGGCCCGGATCGGCGGCTATCTCCTGGCGCAACTCCGCGAGCTCCAGCAGGAGTTCCCGGTCATCGGCGAGGTGCGCGGACTGGGACTGATGATCGGCGTCGAGCTGGTCAAGCCCGACCGTTCGCCGAACCCGGAGGCGGTCAAGCGGGTCATCCAGCGCGCCCAGGAACTCCGGACGCTCCTCATCACTGCGGGAGAACACGACCAAGTGATCCGGGTCATCCCGCCGCTCGTCATCACGCAGGAGCAGGTCGACGCGTTCCTGGACGTCTTCGTCGAGGCGCTCAAGGCAGCGCAGTGAGGCTCCGCGGGTTCCTGTCCCCACTCGGTTCCGGCGGGATCCTCCGTCGGTCGGCGCCTGGCACTGCGGTGGCTCGCCGGCGTGCGCTGGAGGCGGGAGCGACGACCGGTACCGACTGACCGCGCCCCGGTCCGTCGGTGCGCGGGAATTCGCAGCGCTCGCGCTCGGCAACGGCGTCGCGAGGAAGGGCACCGTCTCCCCGCGGCGGACGGTTCCCCGCACGGACGCCGGCCTTCCTCCGGTCGGGAAGCGGCCGATCGGAGCAAGGCTCGGGGGCGTCGGGCAGCTGACCTCGCTCGGAGCGAGCGGGCGCCGGAGCCTCGTGCGGGCGACGCTCGAACTCCTGGTCTCCCGCGCGGTCCGGGCAGTGCCGCGAGTACCGGTCCCGGCGAACGAGAAACCGCGCCGCGTCCGGAAGCGGGACTTCCCGACTGCGTGTGAGCGCGGCGGAGCGATCGGCTGGTACGACCGACGCGCCTTCCGCACTTGACAGAGGCTGGATCTGGGCGTTAGACTCACGAGGCAAGACAACGCGATAGCGGGAACGACGACGAATGGAGCGAGTACGTCCGGCACGGGGCTCAGCGAGCCGGCGGTCGGTGCGAGGTCGGTGCTCACGGCCGGACGGAATGGATCCGGGAGTCGCGCCCCGAACGCCGGAGGGCAAGTAGGCGGCGCCGGAGGCTCCACCGTTATCCGGAGCTCGGTATCGGATCGCTCGAGCGGGCGGTCCCGTACCGGTCGAGGTGGGGTGCACGTCGAGGCGTGCATCCAACCAGGGTGGCACCGCGGAGCGCACGACCTCCGTCCCTGACGGGACGGAGGTTTTCGTTTGGGCATCGTGAACTCGGAGGCCTGGCATGTCGCTGACGACGCTGATCCGATCCTCTCCGCGTCGCTATCGGCCGTCGCTCGAAGAGGTGGCTGCGTTCGCCGAACGAGCGACGGTGGTGCCGATCTATCGCGAACTGGACGCCGACCTGGAGACGCCGGTCTCCGCGTTCCTCAAGGTGGCGCGCGGACCGTATGCGTTCCTGCTCGAGAGCGTCGAGGGGGGCGAGCGTCTCGCTCGCTACTCGTTCATCGGCACCGATCCGTTCCTGGTGATCGAGCTGGACGAAGGGATCGCTCGCGTCCGCGACACCGGAACGCGCGAGGCGCTCGCCGCGTCGGTCCTCGCCTCGCTCGGTGGGGCCGATTACTACGGCCATCCGGGACAGGAGCAGCGCGTCCCGTTCGACGACCCGCTGCGGTTCCTCGAACAAGCGCTCGCCCGCTACCGCACCGTCCATCTGCCGGGCATGCCGCGCTTCCTCGGTGGGGCGGTCGGTTATCTCGGGTATGAGACGATCCGGTATTTCGAGCCGCGCGTTCCCGCTGCGCCGCGCGACACGCTCGGGCTGCCCGACGCGATCTTCCTGCTCGTCGATTCGATGCTCGTCTTTGATCACCTCGAGCGGACGATCGCGGTCGTGAGCCATGTCCACTTGGAAGAGGGGGTGCCGATCGAGCGGGCGTACCGCGAGGCGACCGAGCGGATCGAGCGGCTCGTCGACCGTCTGCGTCAACCGGCCGTCGTGCCGATCGGGAGCGGCCCGGTCGACCCGGCGTCGGTCGAGCAGCGTTTGCGGCCGCACCTGGATCCGGACACCTACGTTGCGATGGTCGAGCGTGCCAAGGAGTACATCGCGGCCGGCGACATCATCCAGGTGGTGCTCTCGCAGCGGCAGGACGTCGAGACGGGGGCGCACCCCTTCACGATCTATCGAGCGTTGCGGCGCATCAACCCCTCGCCCTACATGTACTACCTCCGCTTCGGCGACGACGCGCTGATCGGTGCCTCGCCGGAGATGCTGGTGCGGGTCGACGAGCGAGTTCTCTCGACCCATCCGATCGCCGGCACGCGACGGCGCGGCCGGACCCCGGAGGAGGACGCGGCCCTGGCCGAGGAGTTGGCTGCGGACGAGAAGGAGCGGGCCGAGCACATCATGCTCGTCGATCTCGCACGTAACGACATCGGCCGCGTCGCGGCTCCGGGAACCGTCCGCGTGCCGCGCCTTATGGCGGTCGAGCGTTTCAGTCACGTGATGCACCTCGTGAGCGAGGTCACCGGAATGCTCCGCGAGGACCTCTCGGCGCTCGATGCGCTCCGGAGCTGTTTCCCTGCCGGAACGGTAAGCGGGGCGCCCAAGATCCGGGCGATGGAGATCATCGCCGAGCTCGAGCCCGAACAACGGGGGCCGTATGCCGGAGCGGTCGGGTACGTCGACTTCAGCGGCAACCTGGACACCGCGATCACCTTGCGGACCATCGTGATGCGTGGCCAGCGTGCGTACCTCCAGGCCGGTGCCGGGATCGTCGCGGACAGCGTACCGGAGCGGGAGCACCAGGAATGCCACCACAAGATGCGGGCACTCGTGCGCGCGATCGAGCATGCCGAGCAGCTGGAGTGCGAACAGCGAGGAGGGACGGCATGATCCTCGTCGTGGACAACTACGACTCGTTCACCTTCAACCTGGTGCAGTATCTCGCGGAGCTCGGCGCCGAGGTGGTCGTCCGCCGCAACGACGAGGTGACGCTCGAGGAGATCGAAGCGCTGGCCCCGGCGGGGCTCGTGATCTCCCCCGGGCCCTGCACACCGCGTGCGGCGGGCATCTCGGTGCCGGCGATCCAGCGTTTCGCCGGACGGATCCCGTTGCTGGGTGTGTGCCTGGGTCACCAAGCGATCGGTGCTGCCTTCGGCGCGCGGATCGTACGCGCTCCGCGCTTGATGCACGGGAAGACCAGTCGGATCCACCACGACGGCCGAGGGATCTTCACCGGACTACCGAACCCGTTCGTCGCGACGCGCTATCACTCGCTCGTCATCGACGAGGCGACGCTGCCGGACGCGCTCACGGTGACGGCCCGCAGCGAGGACGGCGTGATCATGGGGGTGCGCGATCGAACCGGGCTCGTCGAGGGCGTGCAGTTCCATCCCGAGTCGATCCTGACGACGGTCGGCAAGGATCTCCTGCGCAACTTCTTGGACCGCGTCGAGACGCATCGGCAGGTGCTCGCAGGCGTGCGCGGAGGTGCAGCATGATCGCGGCAGCGCTCCAGAAAATCGTCTCTGGTGGCGTGCTCGACGTCGAGGAAGCGGCCCAGGCGATGAGCGCCGTGATGACCGGTGCAGCGACACCGGCGCAGATCGCGGCGCTCGTCACGGCGCTGCGTGTCCGAGGCGAGCGCGAGACGGAGATCGCTGGATTCGTGCAGGCCTTGCGCGCCCACATGATTCCGGTCTCCCTCGCCGTGGAACGGCCAGCGGTCGATGTCGTCGGTACCGGCGGTGACGGGAACCGGACCTTCAACATCTCGACGGCGGCGGCCTTCGTGGTCGCCGGCGCGGGGGTCCCGGTGGCCAAGCACGGGAACCGAGCGATGTCGAGCCAAGCCGGTGCCGCCGATACGCTGGAAGCGCTGGGTGTCCGGATCGATCTCGGGCCGGAGGCCGTGGCTCGCTGCGTCGCCGAGGCGGGGATCGGTTTCATGTTCGCGCAGCGCTTCCACCCGGCATTGCGGCACGCCGCACCGGTCCGGCGCGAACTCGGGTTCCGCACGGTGTTCAACGTGCTCGGCCCGCTCGCCAATCCGGCCCGGGTTCGCCATCAGTTGATCGGTGTGGCGATGCCCGAACTCGTGGAGACGGTCGCGCGCGTCCTGACCCTTCTCGAGGTCGAGCACGCGCTCGTGGTGCACGCAGCCGACGGGCTGGACGAGCTGAGTCTGGCTGCGCCGACCACCGTGTACGAGATCCGGCGGAACGGTACGGTCGAGGTCCGGCGCCGGGTGATCGAACCGGAGGAGCTCGGCTTCGCCCGGGTGCCGACCGAGGCGCTCCGGGGCGGCACGGCGGCGGAGAACGCGCGCATCGTCCGTGCCGTCCTAGAAGGGACACCGGGCCCGGCCCGCGACGTCACGGTGCTCAATGCGGCAGCGGCGCTCGTGGCTGCCGATGCGGCCGAGTCGTTGGAGGAGGGCGTCGAACTCGCGCGTCGCTCGATCGACAGCGGTGCGGCGCTCGCTGCCCTCGAACGGTTGGTCGCAGCGAGCAACCGTCTTGCCACGACGGAGGTGCCCTCGTGACGCGTACGGGGACCATCCTGGACCGGATCCTCGACCGCACTCGCCGCGACCTCGCCGAGCGTCGCCAGCGTGTCTCCGAGGCGGAGCTCCTGCGTCGGGTGAGCAAGCGGGCACCGGCGCTGCCGTTCGCTGCGGCGTTGCGCGGGGAGTCCGTGCGCCTGATCGCGGAGGTCAAGCGTGGCTCGCCGTCGCGCGGTCTCTTCGCGCCCGCGGCGGATGCGGCGGCGGTGGCCGAGGAGTACGTGGCGGGCGGAGCCGCGGCGATCTCGGTGCTGACCGATACCCCCTTCTTCGCGGGAAGCCTGGCCGATCTCGAGCGCGTGCGGGAACGCACGTGGCACGCTGGGGTGCCGGTCCTGCGCAAGGACTTCGTCGTGGATCCTTACCAGGTGCTCGAAGCGCGCGCGTTCGGCGCCGACGCGGTGCTCCTCATCGTGGCCGCGCTGGGCGCGAGGCAGCTCGCCGAACTCCTGGCGGCGGCGAAGGAAGTCGGCGTCGAGGCGCTGGTCGAGGTGCACGACGAAGCGGAGCTCGCTACCGCCTTGGAAGCGGGAGCGGGAGTCATCGGGATCAACAACCGTGATCTGCGGACCTTCACTGTCGATCTGGCGATCAGCGAGCGCTTGGCGCCGCGCGTCCCGGCGGATCGGGTCGTCGTCGCCGAGAGCGGTATCCACTCCAGGCAGGATGTCGAACGGCTCGCGCGAGCCGGGGTCGATGCCGTCCTGGTCGGAGAATCGCTCATGACGGCACCCGATCGCCGGGCCGCGGTGGAAGCGCTGGCGAGCGTGGAGGCGCGGCGATGCCGGGGATCGTGAAGCTCTGCGGCCTGCGGACGCCCGAGGACGCGCTAGCGGCTGCCGACGCGGGAGCCGACTTCATCGGATTGGTCTTCGCGCCGAGCCCGCGGCGCGTCACGCTCGATGAGGCCGTCGAAGTGTGCCGGGCCGTGCGCGCGTTGCCAGGGGGGCCTCGGGTCGTCGGCGTCTTCGTCGATCCCGCGTTCCAGGAGCTCGTGGCCATCGCGGCGGCACTGGAACTGGATGCCGTGCAGCTGCACGGCGACGAACCGCCGGAGATGGTGCGGGCGCTCGGTTGCTCGGTGCTCAAGGCGATCCGGGTGCGTCCGGGAGAGTCGGTGGAGGCCGTGGAGCGACGGATCGCTCCGTACTTCGACGGTGATCCGGTGCCGTTCGCCTTCCTGCTCGACACCTATCATCCGCGCGCGGCGGGTGGTACCGGGCACGTCTTCGACTGGTCGATCGCCGCGACGCTGGCGCGCGACTATCCGATCGTGCTAGCGGGCGGCTTGCGGCCAGACAACGTCGCGCAGGCGATCGAGATCGTGCGTCCCTTCGGAGTGGATGTCTCCAGCGGGATCGAGGTCGCCGGGAGGAAGGATCCCCAGGCGATGCGCGCGTTCGTGGCGGCAGCGCGTGCGGCCTTCGCGAGTGTCCACGGAGTATCGGCGACGGAAGGTGGAGGGAAGCGATGACGACATCGGTATCGCGGGCACGGCAGCTCCCGGACGAGCGCGGGCGATTCGGAGAGTTCGGCGGCATCTACGCACCGGTCACGCTGCTTCCGGCGATCGAGGAGCTGATCGCCGCCTACGAGGAGGCACGGAACGACCCGGCGTTCCGCGCCGAGTTCGAGCGCCTGCTGCGCGACTTCGTCGGGCGACCGACCCCGCTCTACTACGCGGCGAGCCTGACTGAGAAGGTGGGCGGAGCGCGCATCTTCCTCAAACGCGAAGACCTGGCGCACACCGGAGCGCACAAGATCAACAACGCGGTCGGGCAAGGCCTGCTCGCCAAGCGCATGGGGAAGCCGCGGGTCATCGCCGAGACGGGAGCCGGACAGCACGGCGTGGCGACGGCGACCGTCTGCGCCATGCTCGGGTTGGAATGCGTGGTCTACATGGGCGAGCTGGACGTCCAACGGCAGTCGCTCAACGTCTTCCGCATGAAGCTGCTCGGCGCCGAGGTCCGGCCGGTCCGTTCCGGGAGCCGCACGCTGAAGGACGCGATGAACGAGGCGATCCGGGACTGGGTGACCAATGTGCGAACGACCTACTATCTCGTCGGCTCGGTCGCCGGGATGCATCCGTATCCGATGATGGTGCGGGACTTCCAGTCGGTGATCGGTCAGGAGACGCGGCAGCAGATCCTCGCGATGATTGGCCGGTTGCCCGATGCGGTCGTCGCCTGCGTGGGTGGAGGGTCGAACGCGATCGGGATCTTCTCGGCCTTCCTGGACGACGAGGGGGTCGAGCTGCACGGCGCGGAAGCCGCCGGCGAGGGGCTGGAGACCGGTCGGCATGCTGCCAGCTTGACGGCGGGACGAGTGGGGGTGTTGCACGGGTCGCGATCGTTCGTGCTGCAGGACGAAGACGGCCAGATCGTCGAAGCGCACAGCATCGCCGCAGGGCTCGACTACCCGGGCGTGGGGCCCGAGCACGCCTACCTCAAGACGACCGGGCGCGCGACCTACCACGCCATCACCTGTCTCTTATACACATCT
>JANZZC010000162.1 GCA_026419575.1 Thermomicrobium sp.
ACGCTGGAGGGGCTCTTCGACGTCGCGACGCTGCTCGCCAACCAGCCCCTCCCGAAGGGGCGTCGGGTCGCGGTCGTGACGAACGCCGGTGGCCCGGGCATTCTGGCGGTCGACAGCTGCGTCGCTCACGGGCTCGAGGTACCTGAGTTGCGGGCGGAGATCCGCGAGCAGCTCCGCTCCTTCCTGCCGGCGCACGCGAGCGTCGTCAATCCGGTTGATCTGACCGCCCCAGCCTCGGCCGACGCGTACCGGCGTGCGATACCGTTGGTCGCGAGCGACGCTGGCATCGATGCGGTCGTCGTGATCTATCTTCCGCCGCTGCGTGTGCCGAGCGAGGAGGTCGCTCGAGCGATCGTCGACGCCGCACGCGAGGTGAACGCTCTCGGCAAGCCTGTGGCAGCCGTCTTCCTCTCCTCGCGCGGAGTTCCAGAAGCACTGCAGGCGAGCGATCTCCGTGTTCCGTCCTACGCGTTTCCCGAAGCAGCAGCGATCGCGCTCGCCCGCGCAGCGCAGTACGCCGAGTGGCGCGATCGGCCGACGACACCTCCGCCCGATTTTCCGGATATCCGACGCGACGAGGCTGCCTCGGTCGTGGCCAGCGCGTTGGGGCGCGGCGGTGGGTGGCTCGACCCGGCCGAGACGGAGCGGGTCCTGGCGTGCTTCGGTATCCCGGTGGTCGAGCAGGCGCTCGTCGCGACCCCGGAGGAAGCGGCTCGGGTCGCCCGCGAGCTCGGCGGACTGCTCGTGCTCAAAGCGGTCGCCCCCGGCCTGACGCACAAGACGGAACGCGGCGCGGTCCGATTGGGGCTGGAATCGCCTGCCGACGTCGAGGCGGCAGCGCGCGAGATGCAGGAACGGCTGGCGCGTGAGGGGTTCACCGGCGTGCGCTTTCTCGTGCAGCGGCAGGTCGTCGGTGGCGTGGAACTCCTGATCGGGGTGACGCACGATCGGCATTTCGGGCCGGTCGTCGTCTGTGGCCTCGGTGGTGTGCTGGTGGAACTCCTCCGCGACATCTCGGTGCGACTCACACCCCTCTCGGTCGAGGACGCGCGCGACATGCTGCACGAGCTGAAAGGTTTCCCGCTGCTGACCGGTTATCGCGGGTCTCCGCCGGTCGCGGTGGCCGCTGTCGAGGAATTGCTCCTGCGGGTGAGCGCGCTCGCCGAAGAACTACCGGACGTCGCGGAGCTTGATCTCAATCCGGTCATCGCGCGGCCGGACGGGGTCGTCGTCGTGGATGCGCGGATCCGTGTCGAGCACGCCGAGCCACCGCTCCCGCTCGGGGCGCGGACTCGACCGTGGTGGGCGAGGCAGAGCACGAACGACGCAAGCGCACGCTGATCGGGACACCGCCCGCTCGCGGAGCCCCGCAGGGCAGTTCAGGAGACAGCCACTCGGCGCGTTCGGTGCGAGGGCGCGCCGCTTCTCGACTGTGCACCGAGGGGCTCGCAGAGAGGACAGTGTGCTATCCTTATTTCAGTATTCGCTGAAGTGGTGAGACTCCGGTGCTCGAGCACCGACACCTGGAGCTGAAAGCCCAACGGTTCCGCGGCTTGGCCGATCCGAGCCGACTCGCCATTCTCGAGGTGCTGCGTGACGGGCCACGGATCGCCGGAGCGATCGTGGGCGCGACTGGTCTGGGCACGACCGATGTTTCCAACCATCTTCGCTGCTTGCGCGACTGCGGGTTGGTGATGTGCGAGCGGTGGGGCAACACGCTGTGTACCGCTTGGCGGACGAGCGGTGCGGGCGTCTGCTCGGACTCGCCGAGGAGCTCCTGCGGGAGCGTGCGATCGACATTGCGGCCTGTCCGCGTCCGGAGCGACCGAGCGTGAAACTGCGGTGACGTGCGATGGCGGATCGAAGCGTGCGACCTGAGCCGTCGGAACGGACGACACTGGTGCTTCCGGTCGCTGGGCTCGACTGCGCCGAATGCGCCCGGCACGTCGAGGAGGCTCTCGGTCGGCTTCCGGGGGTGCTCGAGGTCGAAGCGCTGCCGATCGCGCGCACGGTGACGGTCGTTCTCGATCCGGCCCGTACTGATCGTGCTGCAGTCGAGCGGACGTTGACCGCGGCCGGGTATCCGGTCGACCGTGGGCAGGTGGACGAGGTCGAGCGGACCTGGCGCCGCGTCGTCGGACTCGTCGTCGCGGCCGTGCTCGTCGTCCTCGCGGTGGTCGGAATGGAACTCAGCGGCCTCGTTGAGCGCCTGAACGAGCGCGTTCCGTGGCCGGTCTGGTTGACCGGGATCGTCCTCGGCGGGCTGCCGATTTTCCGCGACGTGGCCCGCGCGACCTGGCAGCGGCGCGTAACCGCGCACACGCTCATGACGCTCGGTGCCGTCGCGGCGATAGTCGTGGGGGCGTGGGCGGCCGCCGCGATCGTGGTGCTCTTCATGCGGCTCGGTGCGGCGCTGGAGACCCTCACCGGAGGTCAGGCGAGGCGCGCGTTGCGCGAGCTCGCTGCGCTGGCTCCACAGCGGGCGCGCGTCGAGCGGGACGGAAGCGACGTCGAGGTGCCAGTGAGCAGCGTGCTGCCGGGCGAGGTCGTCGTCGTCCGCACCGGCGAGGCGATCCCGGTCGATGGGACGGTGGTCGAGGGGAGCGCGCTCGTCGACGAAGCGGCCTTGACCGGCGAACCGTTCCCGCGCGCCGTCGTCGCCGGCGAGACGGTGTACGCCGCGAGCGTCGTCCGCAGCGGCTACCTCCGCGTACGGGCGAGCGCCCCGGCGGCGGAGTCCGCGTTCGCCCGGATCGTGCGGTTGGTCGAGGGGGCGGAAGCGAACCGGGGGCGGCTCCAGCGGGTCGCTGACCGATTCTCCGGGTGGTACCTCCCGGTCGTCGTCGGCGTCGCGGCGCTGACGGCGTTCCTGCGCCGCGATCCGCTGGCGGTCGCCGCGGTGCTCGTGGTCGCCTGCTCCTGCGCGTTCGCGCTCGCGACGCCGATAGCGATGGTCGCCACGATCGGGCGGGCAGCCCGCCGCGGGGTCCTGGTCAAGGGCGGAGCGGTGATCGAGCGTCTGGCGTGCGTCGACGTCGTGCTCCTGGACAAGACCGGGACGCTCACGCTCGGTCGCCCGAGTGTGACGGACGTCGTCGCCTTCGACGACTCGGTCGGCGAGGACGACCTCCTTCGGTACGCGGCGAGCGCGGAGCGGTACGCGGAGCATCCGCTGGCGGAAGCGATCCGCCTGGCTGCCCGCGAGCGTGGCGTCGCCCTCGTGGCGCCCGAGTCGTTCGTGCTGGAACCCGGTGTCGGCGTGACGGCGCGGGTAGACGGCGCGACGATCCGGGTTCGGGCACCATCGCCTGCCGAACTCGCCCAAGCGCCGTTGGCTGGACTCGAGGCGCAGGGCAAGACGATCGTGGTCGTCGAACGCGACGGGCAGCGCGTCGGCGCGCTGGCGTTCGCTGACACGCTGCGCCCGGGCGTCGCCGAGGCGGTCGCCGAGCTCCGACGCCTCGGCATCCGGACGATCGAGCTGCTCACCGGCGATCAGGAGAAGGCGGCAGCAGCGTTGGGACAGGCGCTCGGCATCGGTTGGCGCGCGCGGCTTCTGCCCGAGGACAAGCTCGCGGTCGTGCGAGCGTACCAAGCGGCGGGCCATGTCGTAGCGATGGTCGGCGACGGCATCAACGATGCACCGGCGCTCGCGCAGGCGGACGTGGGGATCGCGATGGGTCGCTTGGGCACAGCGCTCGCGGCGGAGACGGCCGATGTCGTCCTGCTGCGGGAGGACTGGTCGCTCGTACCGGAGACGATCGTCTGGTCGCGTCGCGCGCTGCGGACCGCGTGGGTGAACCTCGCCGGGACCGGGCTCTACAATCTGGTCGGTCTGGCGCTCGCCGGGCTGGGCATCCTGCCGCCGACGCTGGCAGCGACGGCGCAAGTGGTGCCCGATGTGTTCATCCTCGGGAACAGCGCGCGCCTCGGTGTGGAGAGGCGACGCGGTGGCCGGCGCTGAGCGCGGTCGGGACGGACGGCTCCGTCTGCGGACGGCAGCGCTCCTCGGCGCGCTGTTCGGCCTCTTGGCATGTAGCGTGCTGTTCCTGAGCCTGGTGCTGCTCGGTCCGGTGTTTCAGCTCGCGCGTTGAACGCTGGTCGGCGTCCCGTCGAGCGGACGGATGACGTAGCAGCAGCAAGGATCGCCGGCGACCAGGCGGCAGCGGCGCTCGACGTCGGCCCGGAGCAGGCGTCGGTACAGCTCCACTTCCGCTTCGCAGGTGACCGGGAAGCGTGCTGCGACCTGGCGGATCGGGCAGTGGTACTGGCAAAGGCGGAAGGATTCGCCGTCGAGCTCTTCCCACGTCGTGTAGTATCCGAGGGCGTCGAGCGTTTCGGCGAGTCGCCGCACCCGGTCGCGCAGGGTCGGTGTCCCATCGAGTTCGCGCGCGAGCACCGCCCCGGCACGTTCGGCCCGGCGCCGGAGCAGGAGCTCGACCTTCGCCGGGCCGTCCAGGTCGGCGAGGTCGTAGAGCACCTCGGTGAGCATGGCGTCGTACTGCTGGGGGAAGAGGGGATCGGCCTGCTCGCTCAGCCGATAGAGGCGAGCTGGGCGCCCGACCTTGCGACGCAGCAGCGACGTGGTGACCAGCCCGTCGCGCTCGAGTGCCGCGAGATGCTTCCGCACCGCCATCGACGTGATCCCGAGCAGGCGAGCGAGTTGATCAGCGGTGAGACCCTCGCTCTTCTTGAGCAACGTGAGCAGTTGCTCGCGCGTCGAGGGCCGGTCGGGCGCGATCGTCGCGTGCTGCATGGCCGTACCTCCTCGTCGAGGAAAGCATAGCATAACGGTAAAGCGCAAAAGTCGATCGCGGTTCCTCGGTGGCACCGGATCGTGCGACGAACCCGATCGTCCCGGAGAAGGGCAGGCGGCTGCCGCCGCGTCGCGACAGTACCGGTCGACACGCGGTCGACCGATCCGGGCGCGAGGAAGGACTTGCCAGATCGGCGCACCTGTGGTAGAGTGGCAACTGAACGCTCCGGTTCGGTCGACGGAGCGGGAACGTCGGGAGCGGCGAACGGTGGGAACGCGGTTCGAGCGAAGCGCCAAACGAGTGCCCCAGCTGTTCGTCGTGCGCTGCACGGTGATCCCCGCACCTATCCCTGCCCCCAGGTTTCTGGGGGCTCCTGCCGCAACCGGAAGCGTGGGCGGGTGGTCCGGTTGACCTGACGCGCCAGCGTAGAGTCCGGAGCGGCGGTGAGCCCGAAAGCTCACCGCCGATTCTGTTTTTGTCGGGTTCGGAGCGGTGACGGTACGGAGGGAGTGTCGAACGATGTGCCCGGAGTGCGGTGCGGATCTCGGACTCACGGATGTCGAGGTCGGCGAGATCGTCTCCTGCCCGGAGTGCGGGGCCGATCTCGAGGTGCTCTCGGTGGAGCCGCTGCAGCTGGGGCTCGCGCCGGCTGAAGAAGAGGACTGGGGCGAGTGACGATGGCGGTGGTCGCCCTCCTGGCCGAACGGTTGCGCGTCGAAGAGCGGCTGCTCGAGCAGGCATTCGCGGCCGTCGGTTGGGAGGCACGGCTCTGCGACCCGAACGAGCTGGCGATTCCGCTGCAGGAGACTGGCGGAGTATTCCCGGCCGTCGTGCTCGATCGCGAGCGGTCGACGGCCGAAACGACCGCGCTCGCTGCCTTGCTCGCCACGCGGGGTTCGGTGGTGGTGAACCGCCCGGCGACGACGCGGCTCCTGGCCGACCGGCTCGCGTTCCTGCGGCATCTGATCATCGCCGGCATCCCGACGCCTCCGACGATCGTCGCTTTCGGCGAGACGGCGACGTTCCGCGCGATCGAGGAGCTGGGTTATCCGGTCTACCTCAAGTCGTTCCTCGTCGATCCGACGATGCCCATCGCGTACGTCGAGGATCCCGACGCGGCCGAGGCGCTGGTCGAGCACCGGCGGGTACTCGGTGATGAACGGGCCGTGCTCGTTCAGAAGGCGGTCGCCGAACCGGACGCCGTGCGGCGGCTGGTCGTCGTGGGGACCGAGCTCCTGGCGGTCGTCCGCGGGCGCGGCGGCGAGGAGCCGTTGGCCTTCGAGGATACGGTGCACTGGAGGGCGCTGGCGACGGAGTTGATCGGCCGGCTCGGCAGCGGTGCGTACGCGATCGATGCGGTCGAGGTTGAGGGGAAGCCGGTGGTGCTCTCGGCGGAGAACCTCGTGCACTTCCGCGAGTTGGTGGAGCACGGGATCCCGGTCGCGGAGCGCCTCGCGGCGTTCGTGATCGAGCAGGCGCGACACGGCGGCACGGAACACGGAGGAACGGCATGACCACGGAGCTCGCCGTCGAGGCCGCAGCGTTTCTCGAAGCTTTCCTCCGGATCCCGAGCCTCTCGGGACAAGAGGCTGCCGCGGTCGAGTGGCTCTGCACGCGGATGGCAGAACTCGGCTACGAGGCGGGGTCGGACGAAGCTGGGAACGCGATCGGCGTTCGTGGCTCGGGGCCGCGGGAGTTGATGCTGCTCGGCCACATCGACACCGTTCCCGGTCGGATTCCGGTACGGCAGGTGGACGGGTTGCTCTACGGCCGCGGTGCGGTCGACGCGAAGGGACCGCTCGCGGCCTTCGTGCTGGCCGGGGCGCGGGCGCAGCTCCCGGCGGGGATCCGCTTGACCGTCGTCGGGGCGGTCGAGGAAGAGGTGATGAGTTCCCGCGGGGCGAACTGGCTGGTCGAGCACCATCCGCGCCCGGATGCGGTCATCATCGGCGAGCCGAGCGGTTGGGACGGGGTCGTCCTCGGCTACAAGGGGTCGGTGGCGATCGAGTACCGGATCGTGCGGCCGTCGGCCCACGCGGCCGGTCCCAGTACGACGGCGGCGGAAGACGCGGTCGCCTTCTGGAACGCGCTGGTCGCCTGGTGCGAGGAGCAGAGCGCCGGGCGAACGCGGGAGTTCGATCGGGTGACGCCGACGCTCTTGAGCATCGTGACCAACAGCGACGGGTTGACCGAGCAGGCGTGGCTGCGCGCCAACCTTCGGCTGCCGCCCGGCTTCGCCCCCGAGAAGGCGGTCGCGGCCGCGCAGCGGCTGGCCGGGGCGGGCGAAGTGGTCGTGACGGTGAACGCCGCTGGCTTCC
This sequence comes from Thermomicrobium sp., assembly GCA_026419575.1. GTDB lineage: Bacteria > Chloroflexota > Chloroflexia > Thermomicrobiales > Thermomicrobiaceae > Thermomicrobium. The sequence goes on from JANZZC010000162.1 coordinate 7,076, forward strand.
GCGTCGACAAGCGGTCTCCCTTGGTCTCGGCGTTCCTTTCGGCGATCCGCGAGCTCGGCGGGGAGCCGAAACTGAAGGTGAAGACCGGGACGTCCGACATGAACATCGTCGGTCCAGCCTGGGGGTGCCCGATCGTCGCCTACGGTCCGGGCGATTCACGGCTGGACCACACGCCGAACGAGCATATCGCGATCGAAGAGTTCCTTCGAGGAATCGCGGTCTTGCAGCGAGCGATCGAGCGCGTTGCGTCCCAAATCGTGGGTGGGCGATGGGGGGACGAGTCGTGAGTGCACCGCGGGTCGGAGTTCTGCTCTCGCACGTCCGTGAAGAAGAGAAACTGCTCCTCCGCGCGCTCGCCGAGCGTGGTGCGACGGTGGTGCGCCTCTACGACCGGCAGTTGGTGTTCGATCTGACCGACGAGCGGGGTTGGCCCGAGGTCGACCTCGTGCTCGACCGTTGCATGGCGCACGGCCGCGGGCAGGTGGCCTTGCGGCTCTTCGAATCGGCGGGCGTGCGGACGATCAATCGCAGCCAAGCCACGGCGATCGCCGACGACAAGGTCCTCACGACGCGTCTCCTCGCGGCGGGTGGTGTGCCCACGCTGCGGACGTTGGTCGCGTTCGACGTGGAGAGCGCGCTGGCGGCGCTCGACCGGCTGGGTTACCCGGCGGTCATCAAGCCGGTGACCGGTTCGTGGGGGCGTTTGCTCGCCCGGGTCAACTCGCCGGCGGCGGCGCGTGCCGTGCTGCAGCACAAGCGCGCGCTCGGCTCGTTCCACCATGGGGTCTTCTACCTGCAGGAGTACGTCGACAAACCGGGACGCGACGTCCGGGTGTTCGTGGTCGGGGACCACGTCGTGGCTGCCTCGTACCGGGTCGCCGAACACTGGGTGACCAATGTGGCGCGCGGAGCGGTGTCGCACCCGTGCCCGATCACGCCGGAACTGGAGGCGCTCGCGCTGCGTGCCGTCCACACGGTCGGTCTGGAGATCGCCGGTGTCGACCTGGTCGAGACGGCCGATGGGTTGAAGGTCTTGGAAGTGAACGGCGGCGTCGAGTTCAAGGGGTTGATGCGGACGACCCATGTCGACGTGGCCGGCCTCATCGCCGACTACGTTCTGGCACGGGCGACGCAGGGGGCGTCGCCCGTGATGCTTCTGAGCCACTGACGGTGTAGCGACGGGAGGGAGAGGCGGTACCTGGATGGCGGTGACGGTAGCGATCCTAGGCGGCTCGGGGTACACCGGTGGGGAGCTCCTGCGCTTGCTCCTGAGCCATCCGGAAGTGGAAGTCAAGCAGGTCACCTCGCGGTCGCGCGCCGGGAAGTTCGTGCATACGGTGCACCCCAACCTGCGCAAGCGGACGACGCTCAAGTTCGTTCCCCCGGAGGCGCTGGAACCGGTCGACGTCCTCTTCGCCTGCTTGCCGCACGGCGAGACGGCGCCGATCGTCGATCGGCTGCTCGACCTGGCGCCGATCGTGATCGATCTCTCCGCCGATTTCCGCTTGCGCGACCCACAGGCCTACGAGGTCTGGTATCACTGGTCGCATCCCCGACCGGAACTGCTGGAACAGGCGGTGTACGGTCTCCCGGAACTGCACCGGGAGGAGATCAAGACGGCACGGTACATCGCTTCGCCGGGATGCAACTCGACGGCGGTGATCCTCGGGCTGGCGCCGCTCTTCCGTGCCGGACTGGTCGACCTCGACCTACCGGTCACGGTCGAATGCAAGGTCGGGTCGTCGGGGGCCGGCGGCGAGGCCGGGCCGGCCAGCCATCACCCGGAGCGGAGCGGGGTGATCCGCCCGTTCAAGCCGGGCGGTCATCGTCACACGGCCGAGGTGCTCCAGGAGCTGACCGTTTGCGGTCGGACGTCGGCGCTCGGACTCTCCGTGACGAGCGTGGAGGCGGGGCGCGGCATCCTGGCGACCGCGCACGTCTTCCCCAACCGGCCGCTGACCGATCGTGACCTCTGGCAGGTCTACCGCTCGGCCTACGGCCAGGAACCGTTCATCCGGCTCGTCAAGGAGGCGAGCGGCATCCACCGGTATCCGGAGCCGAAGATCCTGGCCGGTTCCAACTACTGCGATATCGGCTGGGAGCTCGACGAGCTGCCGGGCGGGCGCCAGCGGCTGGTCGTGATGTCGGCGATTGACAACCTGATGAAGGGGGCGGCTGGTCAGGCGGTGCAGGCGATGAACATCCGGCTCGGGTTCCCGGAGACGCTGGGGCTGGAGTTCCCCGGATTGCACCCGGTGTGAGGACGCAGGCATGCGGCGCCGCTGGCTGGTCCTCGCAGCGTTGGCGATCGGGATCGGGCTCGGCTGGAGAGTCGCCCGGCGGCGGCCGTTCTCGTCGCGGCTCGCCTGGCTCCTGACGATGCCGGGCGCGCGGGCGATCGCCCGCGCCGAAGAGCTGGCGACGCTCCTCGAGCTCCGGCCGGGGATGCGGGTCCTCGACGCCGGAGCCGGCCCGGGACGCCTGACGATCCCGTTCGCCGAGCAGGTCGGCCCGAGCGGCACGGTGACGGCCCTCGACGTCCAGCCGACGATGCTCGAACTCGTCCGCCAGCGTGCGGCCGAACGCGGGCTCGCGAACATCGAGCTGCTGGTGGCCGAGCTCGGGCGCGGGACGCTGGCCGGGCTGGCAGTGAACCGCTACGACCGCGCGGTTCTGGTGCACGTCCTCGGTGAGACGAGCGATCCGGCAGCGGTGCTCCGGGAACTTGCGGCAGCGCTCGCGCCGGGTGGCCGGTTGGCGATCGTCGAGCACCTCGGCGACCCGCACTACGTACGCTACCGGCGCGTGCGGGAACTGGCCGAGGCGGCCGGCTTGCGGCTGGTCGCGGAGCGTCGGTCGCTCGTGGGGCATACCACGGTCTGGGAAAAGCCGATCGGGAGCGCGACGACGGAAGGAGCGGCGTGACGACGATGTTGGTCGTGAAGTTGGGCGGAAGTGCCGGCATCGATCCAGCGTTGACGCTGGACGACCTCGCGGCACTGTGGCCGGAGCAGCGTATCGTGTTCATCCACGGTGCCAACGCGACGCTCGACGAGTGGATGCGCCGCGTGGGGCGCGAGCCTCGTCTGGTCACCTCCTCGACCGGCCAGGTGAGCCGGTACACCGACCACGAGACGATGGACCTCATGCTCATGGTCTACGCGGGGCTCGTCAACAAGCGGCTGGTCGAGGGGTTGCAGCGACGCGGCGTGAACGCGGTCGGGCTGACGGCGATGGACGGGCGGATCGCCAGCGGACCGCGGAAGGACACGCTGCGGGCGATCGAGAACGGAAAGCCGAAGGTGCTGCGGGGCGACTACGCGGGGAGCATCGAGCAGGTCGAGACGCGGCTGCTCGAGCTGCTCCTCGACAACGGCTATCTCCCGGTGCTGACCCCACCGGCGGTCAGCTACCAGGGCGAGGCGATCAACGTCGACGGCGACAAGCTGGCGATGCAGCTGGCGGTCGCGCTCAAGGCCGAGGCGCTGGTGATCCTCTCGAACACGCCCGGTCTCTTGCGCGACGTGCGGGATCCCGAGTCGCTCATCGCGACAGTCGACGTGAGCGACCCGGCGAGCGTCGAAGCTGCCATGACGGCGGCGCAGGGGCGCATGAAGAAGAAGGTCGAAGCGGGGTGCAAGGCCGTGCAGGCCGGGATCGGCCGGGTGGTCTTCGCCGACGCGCGCGTACCGCAGCCGATCCAGCGGGCGCTGGCGGGCGCCGGGACGGTGCTCACGGCGGGCAGCCGGGTCGAGGTGCGGCCATGACGGCGCGCTCGACGCCCGCGATCCTCAGGCTCGACGAGTCGCTCCAGCCGCCCCTCTACGCGAAGCGCGGCATCGCGCTGGTGCGCGGCGAGGGCGTCTGGCTCTACGACAGCGACGGCCAGCGCTACCTCGACCTGATGAGCAACTACGGAGTCAACATCCTCGGGCACGCCCATCCGCGGGTCACGGCGGCGATCGTCGGGCAAGCGAGCCGGCTCCTGAGCTGTCATCAGTCGTTCGCCTCCGACGTGCGGGCGGCGTTCCTCGAGAAGTTGCTCGCGATCGCACCGCACGGGCTCGCGCGCGCCTTCCTCAGCAACTCCGGCGCGGAGGCGGTCGAAGCGGCGCTCAAGTTCGCCTGGGCGGTGACCGGGCGGTGTAAGGTCGTGGCGGCCAAGCGCGGGTACCGCGGTCGCACGCTCGGCGCGCTGGCCGCGACCGGCGAACCGAAGTACCGGCAGCCCTTCCTCGCCATCCTGCCGGAGGTCGTGCATGTCCCCTACGGGGATGTCGCGGCGCTCGACGCAGCGGTCGATGCGGAGACGGCTGCCGTCGTCCTCGAGCCGGTCCAGGGCGAGGCGGGGATCTTCCCGGCTGACCCCGATTACCTCGTCGCGGCGCGGCGGATCACCCGGGAGCGCGGTGCGCTGCTCGTGTTCGACGAGGTGCAGACCGCCTTCCGAACCGGTGCTTGGTTCGCCTGCCAGCACGCGGGTGTCTCGCCCGATCTCCTCTGCGTCGCCAAGGGGCTGGCCAACGGCGTGCCGATCGGCGCGACCTTGATGACGGAGGACGTCGCGGTCAGCCTTCCGGCCGGTGTCCACGGTAGCACGTTCGGGGGGAACCCGCTCGCCTGCGCGGCCGGCCTGGCCACGTTGGAGACGCTCGAGGACGACCGTCTGATCCCGGCGGCGGCGGAGCTCGGCGCGTACTTTCGGGAACAGCTCGCTGCGCTCGGTCACCCGCTGGTGCGCGAAGTCCGCGGCCTCGGCCTGATGCTCGGCCTCGAGCTCAAGGTCCGGGCGACGCCGCTGCTGAAAGCGTTGCAGGAGCGCGGCGTCCTGGCGCTCCCGGCCGGTACGACCGTCGTGCGCATCCTGCCGCCGCTCATCCTGACGCGCGACGAGATCGACTTCGCGGTCGCGCGCATCCTGGAGTCGCTGGACGCGGTACGGGCGAACTGAGGGCGAGGCGACCATGAGCGAGGAGCGGGCAGCCGACACCACGCGGGCCGTTCTGCGCAGCTTCGGCGTCATGGTGACGACGTACCAGGAGCGGATGGCGCAGCTGCTCGAGGAGGCGGGGCGGGAAAATCTCGCCGCCGAGGAAGCGTTGCAGCTCGTCGCGAGCGCCCTCGCTCTCTCCGCCCGCCTGACGCGCCGCCTGCGCGAGGTGAGCGAACTCGTCCTAGCGCTCGAGGAGCGCTCGCTCGCGCAACTCCAGGAGCGACTCGTCCAGCGCTTCCCGAGCGTGCGCCTCGAACCGGAGGAGTGACCGGCGCGCCCGGGCCAGTGCCGCCGAGCGTGCGGTTCCCGGTTCCGGTGGGGAAGCTCTCGCCTGGGGCGGTCCCGTGGGTTCGTCCCGCGGACATGGCTGAGCGGACGCGCGGCGATCACTGCACCCCCGTACTCCTGATAGGGGCGGTTCCTCCGGCGTGTCGCGACGGTGACCGGTTGCCGGGACGCCCCGGAGCTTCGGCCGGAGCGGGTCGGTCCGGGCGTTCTTCCCTGCGTGGCGACCGGCGAGGCGCTCCGCTGCTGGTCGTAGGAGCGTGTGGCCATGATCGTCCTCCTTGCCGGAGCGGCCGGTGCAGCGGTACGGTTGCGGCGACCGACCGACTGTCCTGAAGGGTCGCTGCATGACGCGCATCCTGCTCCTGGCCGACGACGCGCTCGGCTGGCACGACCTGGCCGGCCAGCTCCGCCGCTGTCCGGAAGTCACGGCCGTCCAGTTCGCGCCGCCCCGGGTACGGGCGACGGGTGGACGGGAATCGTCGCCAGTACGCATGCTGAGCAGGCTGGTCCTGCAGCTGTCGCTGCGTGGAGCCGAGTGCGTGAAGGGGGAAGGACGGCCTGCGTGCAGGCTCGCCTCCGTACCCTGCGTTGCCGAGCACAGGAGGTGCGTGTACGGACGGGGGAATCATCCGTTGGATCCTGTGGCTGCTCATGCAGGTCGATGCCGATGCTGGCAACGGAATTGGTGCGCGGGCGACGACCGGCGCGTCGGGGCCGGGTCGCTGGTACCGCTGCCCGATCGGTGGCATCGGTGTCGCTCTGTTCGTGCTCGGCTAGCGGGGCGGTCCCCGACCGTACATGGCTGTCTCGACCGGATACTGCCTCCGGTACCGGGTCCGTCTCGGGCTGCGCACTCGCGTTGGTCGTGGTGGGGGCAGCTCGACTGCGCGGGCGGCAGGGTGACGCGACCGACAGGCGCGGCAGCAGAAGCGGCCGAGATGAGGGTGGCGGGGAACGAGCGACGGGTCGGTGACGGAGCCCGGCAGGACCGCGTGCCGTTCTGCAGTGCCAGTGCCGACGAGGCATGCTCGCTTCGGACACGCCAGCGCCATCCCCGGACGGCGCTGGGGTCACGCGGAGCCGGAAACGCGGGCCGTATGTCGATCAGCCCGCGTGCCTGGGCGAGTGCGTCGAGAACCTTGCGGTGAGGCCGGGGACGATCGAGTATCCGAAGTGGGGACTGCACGGCCTCGTCGTGACCGGGTTCCGGGCGGTCGCGGGTCGCCCGCCGGATGACCGATCGACCGCGTACAGGTCCAGCTGCGCTGCCCGCTCGCGATCGCCATCCCGATATGGAACGGGTGACCGCGGTCGTCCGACGATCCGGTGTCGCCACCGTGCGTGGATCGGGGTGCTCGTCCCCTCGTGCCGTCCTGGTGGTCGGTGCCGTCGCCGCAGCGAACGAGCGCTCCCGGCTGTGGCGGCCTCGCTGCTGGAACCGTCCGAAGACTTCGGCCGGTGATGCTCCAGCGGTCGGCGGGTTTCCTTCGGCACTGTCGGTCAGGCTGCTCGACGGCGGGACGGCGGTCACGGTGCCAGCGGCGATCCGCCATCGCCCTGGCGCGTGACCGCAGCTGCGTCCACGGTACCGCGCGTTGACGGTGCGCGACGGCGGCCGGTACGCTTGCCGGGGAGGCCGTCCGTGGGACGGAGCTTGGTGTTCTGTCGACCGTCCCCGTTCGTTCTCGCGCCGTGACGAGCACGCGGATCGATCCTTCTCGACTCGGCGATCCAGAACGTGGAGGGTGGACTCGATGACCCAGGTGGCGCATTCCGACGAGCTCGCTCCGGCCTACCAGCCGCAGGCGGTGGAGTCACGCTGGTACGACTGGTGGGAGCAGCGAGGGTACTTCACGCCGGAGATCGACTGGAGTCGGAAGCCGTTCGTCATCATCATGCCGCCCCCGAACGTGACCGGCGAGCTGCACATGGGGCACGCCCTGTTCGTCGCGATCGAGGACCTGATGATCCGCTGGCGGCGCATGCAGGGCTACCCGACGTTGTGGTTGCCGGGTGCCGACCATGCCGGGATCGCCGGTCAGTGGGTCGTCGAGCGCGAGCTCCTCAAGGAAGGACTCACCCGACACGACCTCGGGCGCGAGAAGTTCCTCGAGCGGGTCTGGGACTGGATGAACCGCTACCGCGGGCGGATCCGCGAGCAGCTGCGCATCCTCGGTGCCTCCTGCGACTGGACGCGCTTCCGCTTCACGATGGATCCGGGGCCCTCGCGGGCGGTGCGCACGGCCTTCAAGCGGCTCTACGACAAGGGGCTGATCTACCGGGGCGAGCGGCTGATCAACTGGTGCCCGCGCTGCATGACTGCGCTCTCCGACCTCGAGGTCGACCACGAAGAGCTGGAGGGGACGCTCTACTACCTCAGGTATCCGGTCGAAGGGAGCGACGAGTCGCTCGTCGTCGCCACGACGCGTCCGGAGACGATGCTGGGCGACACCGGCGTGGCCGTGCACCCGGAGGACGCGCGGTACCGGCATCTGATTGGCAAGACGGCGGTTCTGCCGTTGCTCGGCCGGCAACTCCGCATCGTCGCCGACGAGGCGGTCGACCCGGAGTTCGGTACCGGCGCGGTCAAGGTGACCCCAGCGCACGACTTCACCGACTTCGAGATCGCCCAGCGGCACGATCTCCCGCCGGTCAACATCCTGAACCCGGACGGCACGCTCAACGAGAACGCCGGTCCCTTCGCTGGGTTGACCATCCAGGAGGCGCGGCGACGCGTCGTCGAGGAACTCGACCGTCAGGGCTACCTGGTGCGGACGGCGCCGCACCGCTACAGCCTGGGGCACTGCCAGCGCTGCGGTACGGTCGTCGAGCCGATGATCTCGAAGCAGTGGTTCGTCAAGATGGCTCCGTTGGCCGGCCCGGCGATCGAGGTGGCGCGCAACGGTACGCTCCAGTTCGTTCCGGAGCGCTTCCGGGCGGTCTACCTGCACTGGCTGGAGAACGTGCGCGACTGGTGCATCTCGCGCCAGCTCTGGTGGGGACACCGCATCCCGGTCTGGTACTGCCAGGACTGCGGCCAGCTCACGGTCACCGCCGAGGAGACGCTCGACCGGTGCGAGCACTGCGGCAGCGCACGGATCGAGCAGGATCCGGACGTCCTCGACACCTGGTTCTCGAGCGGTCTGTGGCCCTTCAGCACCCTGGGATGGCCGCACGATACGGAAGACCTCCGCTACTTCTACCCCGGCTCGGTGATGGAGACCGGCTACGACATCCTCTTCTTCTGGGTCGCTCGCATGGTCTTCCTCGGGCTCGAGTTCATGGGCGAGGTGCCGTTCTACACTGTCTACCTGCACGGGACGGTGCGGGACGAGCGCGGCCAGCGGATGAGCAAGACGAAGGGGAACGTGATCGACCCGACCGAGGTGACCCAGCAGTACGGTGCCGATGCGCTCCGCTTCACGCTGGTCACGATGGCCGGGCCGGGGACGGACATGAAGCTCAGCCTCAACCGGGTCGAGGCGAGCCGCAACTTCGCCAACAAGATCTGGAACGCGACGCGCTACACGCTCCGCGCGCTCTCCGGTGGCGAGGTGGACCGCGCGCCGGACGGGTCGGTGCTGCCGCCGCGGCGCGAGACGACGAGTCTGGCCGATCGCTGGATCCTGAGCCGCCTCCAGCGAGTGACCGAGTCGGTGACCGATCTCATGGAGCGCTATCACTTCCACGAGGCCGGACACACCCTGTACGAGTTCCTGTGGTCGGAGTTCTGCGACTGGTACATCGAAGCGAGCAAGGTGGCGATCAATGCCGGTGGCGAACGGGCGCAGGCAGCGCGACAGACGCTGGCCTACACCCTGGAGCGTGCGTTGCGGTTGCTCCACCCGTTCATGCCGTTCGTCACCGAGGAACTCTGGCAGCGAGTCCCGCACGCCGGCGAGAGCGTCATGGTGGCACCTTGGCCGGAACCGGACGCCTCGCTGGTCGACGAGGAGGCGGAGCGCGAGTTCGGTTTCCTCATGGAGGCGATCCGAGCCGTGCGCAATGCGCGCGCCGAGGCGGGCGTGGAACCGGCTCGCTGGATCCAGGCGATCGTCTTCCCGGGCTCCCACCGGCAGGCATTCCAGGATGGCGAAGGGGTCTTCCGCTTCCTGGCACGCATCGCCAGCGACGGCCTCTCCTACGTGGACGAATTGCTCGAGGTGCCCAAGCAGGTCGTCTCGCTGATCGTCGACGATGCGGTGATCTACTTGCCGCTGCGCGGCATGCTCGACGTCGAGGCCGAAAGACAGCGGTTGCAGCGGGAACTCGAGGAACTTCTGGCCGACCTCGAGCGGACGCGCGCGTTGCTGGCCAACGAGCAGTTCGTGACTCGGGCGCCTGCGCACGTGGTGGAGCGGCAGCGGGCGAAGCTCGCCGATACCGAGGAGCGAGTGCGCTTGCTCCGCGCCCGGCTCGAGGAACTCGTCTGAGGTCATGGCGGCTCGGGGGGCCTCCCGGCTCCGTGAGGTTCCGCCCCGGCCGAGGGACTCCGGGGCCGGCGATGCGCGCAGGTGAGTGACCCTGGTGGCACGGGAATCCGGCGGACGATGACGGAAAACGGACAGCGCGCGGTCGATCGTCCCGAAACGGCGCTCGATGCCGGAGCGGAACTCGTCCTCGACCCGGCACGCGCCTTGCCGCGCTCCTGGTTCGCTCGCCCGGCAGCGGAGGTCGCGCCCGACCTGCTCGGCGCGCTGCTGGTGAGTTCCGTCGCCGGCGAACTCGTCGCGGGCCTCATCGTGGAAGTCGAGGCCTATGGTGGACCGGAAGATCCGGCCTCGCACGCGGCGCGCTACCGGAACGGCCCGGTCGCAGCCATGTGGGGGCCACCGGGGCATGCCTACGTGTACCGTGCCTACGGCGTGTATCCCTGCTGCAACGTGGTGACGGAGACGGAGGGAGCGGCCGGCGCTGTCCTGCTCCGCGCAGCGGCCCCGCTGGTGGGGCTCGCCACGATGCGCGCGCGCCGTCGCGCGTGCGGCCGGATGGGGCGCGAAGCGCTCGACGTGCGGCTGGCGAGCGGGCCGGGAGCGCTGGCGATCGCTTTCGGCATCGGCCTCGAGCACAACGGGATACCGCTGGATGCGCCGCCGCTCTGGATCCAGCCGGGCGTACCGGTGGGACGCATCGTCCGTACGCCGCGTATCGGGATCAGGCGCGGGACGCACTTGCCCTGGCGCTTCGCGGTCGCGGGGCACCCTTCGGTCTCCCGGCGCTTGCGTCTCGAGTAGACTTCGAGGATGCGAGGGCCGGCCGGCCCGATGCCATTGGAAGCGCCGATGTTCCCGTTTCCTGCCTTTCAACTGGTCAGCCTGGCGATGGCGGTCCTCTCGGTGCGGACGCTCGGGCGCGCCTGGCGACACCGGCAGCGGCTGCTCGCCGAGCCGCTCGAGTCAAGACAGCTCGGCCTGCTCGTCGAGCTGGCTCTCTTCGTGCTGGTGCCGGTGAGCGTGCTCCTGCACGAGCTCGGCCACGCGGTCGCGGTCTGGTTGGCCGGGGGACGCGTGACCGGTTTCGGATATCTCCTGTTCCTCGGTTGGGTCGAATACGTGGGAGTGGAGAGCCGGGCGGCGCAGTTCTGGATCACCCTGAGCGGGAACGTCGTGAGCGTCGTACTCGGAGCGACGGCGCTCGGCGTCGGGCTCTTCGGGCCGTTCCGGCGCCCGGTGAACGCGTTGCTCCTGGTCGCCGGTGGGATGGTGCTGACGACGACGCTGCTCTTCTACCCGCTCCTCGACGTCGCGACGGGACTGCAGGGGGACTGGACGCAGCTCTACCGGGCGGGCGGTCGGGCGCCGCTCCTGCTCGGCGCGGTGCACGCGAGCCTGCTCCTCGGTGGCATCGCGCTCTGGCGGAGCCGCTGGCTACGCTGGCGGGTGTCGGAGCGGATCGGTCTCCCCTGGCGGCTCGACGAGCGCGATCGTCGCGCGCTCGCCTGGCGGCAGCTGGCGGAGGCTGCCGAGCAGCTGCGCGGTACCGAGCCGGCGTTGGACATCGCTTTCGAGCAGCGGGACGGAGTACCCCAGCTGGCGTTGCGCTGGGTGGGGCCCGACGGCCCGCGGGTGCTCCTGACGCGGCTCGGAGAGCGTCCGGATATCGTCGAGGCGGTCGCGCTCGCGGGAGACCCGCCGACGGTGCGGGCGAACTGGCGCGCGCTCGTGTCGGAGAACGCGCTGTTCCGGCAGCCCTCTCCGTTCGTGACCTTGCTCGAGCGCTTGCGGGCGGCGACGGACGCCTTGCGACTGGCCGAAGGGGCGTGACGTGTTCCGCTGGTGGCGTCGCGACCGGACGAAGTCTGCCGGCGAGCCCTCGGAACCGCAGGGGACGGCGGGAGAGGCAGCAGGACGACCGTTCGTCCGCGAGGCGGAGCGACGCCGATTGGCGCGCCTCCTCCGTCGCCGCGACGAGCTCCGGTACGACCTGTCGCTCTCCGAACAGGCGCTGCGACCGGAGAACCGCTGGACGGAACGGCTGCGCGAGCTGGACGCCGCGATTGGCGAACTGGAAGGTCGGATCGCGGAGTTGGATCCGGCACCGAGCCCTTCGCCCGAACCGGAACTCCCGCCCGTACCGGTGGAGGTGGCGGTCGAGCCGGAGGAGACGCCGGCGACGGTCACGCTCACGATCGCTGGGATGCCGCTGCGCTGGGTCGAGGAGATCGACTGGGCGGAACGCGGCCACCAGCTGGCGCCGGCCCGGCTGCGGCGAAGCGAGGGAGAGGTCGCCGAGGTACTGCGTGCGGTGGGGTACCGCATGCCGAGTCCTGCCCTCCTCGAGACGCTCGCGGCGAGCCTGGAGCTCGTCGCAGCGGATGCGCTCTCCGCCGCGCGGCGCGAGCGCGTGTGGACGCCGGTCGCTCTGGCGAACTTGGCGCGTCCGTGCGACCGTTGCGGCGGCTGGCGCGACGTGCGCGGGCGCTGCCCGACCTGCGCGGCGCGCGAGTGGGAACGGCAGCAGCTCTTGCTGGAACGGAATCGACTCCGGCAAGAGCGGAACGAGGTGTTCCGCGATTGGCAGCGCGCCCGCGATCGCCTGCCGGTGATCCAGCGGCAGCTGGCCGAAGTCGAAGCGGAAATCCGCCAGCTCGAAGCGAAGGGCGTCGAGCCGAGCGCCGAGAGCTGACCGCTCGCTGCAGGTGCCCGTGGGTCCGTGGAGCTGCCGGTCTCCGCATCGGAGCCGGGCCGGACTTCGCAGCGTCCCGAGACGCTTCGTCCGGAAGCGCGTGGCGGAGCGTCGCTGGCCGGGGTCTTTCGCCCGCTGGTCAGGGCCGTTCGGGAACCCGCGGCCAGGCGCCGGAGACCGCACCGGTGGCCGGCCTAGGTCAGGGAATGCTCCGAGCGAGCGTTCAGTCTCGCCGGAACCGGTGAGGCGGGACGCCCCGTCGCTGCCGGGGCGGCGTGGCGGCCGGGAGGATCGCTTCGTCTGTGCGCGGGAGCCTGCGGGTGGCCTGCGAGAGGCTCGCTCGAGCGATCGGCATGCTGTCGGGTCGGGACGGTCGCGGCGAGAGGTTCTCGGACCGGCACCGCGACGGACTGCGGTCGGTTCGGGCTCGACGGGGGAGCTGGACCGACACGGTACGCCGGTCGTGGCCACGAGGTGGTCTCTCGCCCGTGCGGGCGACGAAGATCCCGAGGCACCAGCGGTCGGCGTCGCTCGTCCGGCCGAGGAAGGCGTGGCGGGCGCGCGGTCGGGTCATCGGCGGACGAGGCAGGCGCGC
>JANZZC010000041.1 GCA_026419575.1 Thermomicrobium sp.
AAATTGCGATGGTCGAAGACCAGCACCGCCAGCCCCGCCGCGGCGAAGAACTCGGCGTAGCGGTCCAGGTACATCTCCTTGACCGCCGAAAACCCGTGTGCCATGACCACGGTCGGGTAGGGTCCGCCCCCCGTCTCGGGGAGAACGAACCACCCGCGGAGCACGACGCCCTCCGTGTCGAACGCGATGTCGCGGCGCATCGCTCACCCTCCTGCGTTCCGTGCCCTGGAGACCGTCGTTTCCGAGGGTACCGCATTCTGCGGCGTCTCCGCCAATCGCACGACCAGCTCGTGCGCTTCCTGTTGCAGATCGCCGAAACGCCCCTCGAGCTGTTTCCTCGAACGCTGACGCAGCTCGTTCACCGCCTCCTCCAGCCGCCGCTCGTCGTCCAACCCACCGTCGACGAGACGGACCAAGGGAGCCCAGGGATAGCCCTGCGTGGCGAGCTCCCGGACCGAGCGTCGCTGCCCGAGGAGTCGCTGGATCGCCGCCGCTTCGTAGAGCACCGCGCGCGCTCGCTCGCGCAGCGCACTGTGCGCCACCGCCTGGAGCCGCGCCTCGATGGCCTGCGCCGCCTCGAGTTCCGCCGCGCACCGCGCGGCGAAGTCAGCCGCGGCCGCTCGCCGCGCCTCCACCGTCCGTGTTCCTGGCTGCTCCGTAGCTGCCACCAGATCGGCGTAGGTCAGCAATGCCTCCGCCCGATCACCGTCCAACCGGTAGTAGCCGACGCGACCGCGCTCGTCCTCCAGGCGCAGGAGGTACGCTGGAAGTTCACCGAGCTCCGGCCGCACCAGCGCCGGCAACAACTCGTCGCCGTAGGTCAGGAACCGCGGTTGCTCGTCGCTGTCCTCGGACGCCCGCCGGTCGAGCGTCACCGCCAGCACCTGTCCACCGGACGCCAAGCGGTAGATCCCGGCGCGGTAGGGGTGTGGGTGCAGTTGGCCAGCGACCGTCGGCAGTCGGAGCAGCGCTGCTTCCAGGTCCCTCAGCGTCAGCGGTGGCTGGACGCCGTCAGGGCGTTCGATCGCCTCCTCGCCCGGTTCCAAGAGCTGCGCCAGCAGTTCCCGCTCCTCGCGTCGCGTGAGCGCCTCCTCCAACTCGGCCGCCACTCGCTGCAACGCACCGGAACGGGCAGCGCGCGGCGTGAGGGCCAGGCGCTCGATCCCGACCGTCACGCGGCTCAGGATCGGCTGCAGCTCACCCACCACGTCACAGAACCACGCGATCCGCTCGCCCAGCCGGCGATAGATTTCGGCCTCGACCGTGTCACGGTACAGCATGTGGACGATGCGCACCCGTCGGTACCGCTGCCCAATCCGGTCGAACCGACCGATCCGCTGCTCGACCCGCATCGGGTTCCACGGCAGGTCGTAGTTGACCAGCGCGCCGCAGGTCTGGAGGTTCAGTCCTTCGCTCGCTGCGTCCGTGCACAGGAGCACGCGCACCCGACCAGCGCGGAAGAGCGCCGCCAGCTCGGCCCGTCCGACCGGTCGCCACTCCCCGTCCTGCCACAGCTCCCCTCCGCGGCCGGAGTAACAGGCCACGCTGCGACCGTAGACCGCCGCCAGCGCCTCGCGCAGGTCGACCAGCGTATCGTAGTACTCGGTGAAGACCGCGACCGTCTCGACCTCCGCGAAGAGCTCCTCCAGCACGGCCGCCAGTCGCTCCCGCTTCGAATCTCCGGAGAGCGCGTCGAGCTCGGCCAGAAAGCCCCGCAGATAGCCGATTTCCTCGGCGAGTCCCTCTGCCGCGGTCCAGTCCATCGCCGCCAGCTGCTCGCTCACGTCGCGGTCGAGATCCGCCTCCCCCAGGTCTTCCTCCGTCAGGCCCACGTCAGCGCGCTGTCGCGACAAGAACTCGAGACGACGCTGCAGGCTCAGTCGGACCGCGGCGAAACTCGAGGTCAGTCGCCGCCGGTAGACCGTCATGACGAAGCCCAGTCCCGGCCGTTCGCGCTCCAACCGGGTGTAGAACTCCGCGATGTACTCCTCGATCCGATCGTAGAGCGCACGTTCGCGGTCGCTCAACTCGACCCAGACCACCCGCGGTTCCCGTTCGGCCAGCGGCTGGTCGAGCACACCCTGTGCACGGTAGCGGCGGAGCAGCGCCCGGGTGTGACGGAGCATCAGCCGCCGCACCGGCGTGTGCCGCCGCAGCGCCAGAAGTAAGAAAGGGTCAGACCAGCCCTGCTGACGGGTCGAGGTCGGTTCCGACGAGCGCTGCGACGGCGACTGCGCCGCGCTCCGGCAGCGGCACGCCGTCGGCGAGCGCCCGGGCAGCCGGATGGCCGCGCGCGGCATGGTAGAGCGCGATCAACGCGCGGGTCTTGCCACCACCGAACGGAGTCTCCAGGAGCAGGACCGCATTGGCGGTCGGATCGGTACCGGCCAGACGGCCGAGGACGTCCCGGACGAGGGCCCGCAGTTGGACGGTCGGGTACGTCTCGGCGAAGAACCGGTGCGCGTCCGCGTAGACCGGCTCCGCCCGACCGGTGACGACCTGCGCCAGACTCGCGGCGAAGAGCTCGTCGCGCAGTTCGCCTCGCAGCACTTCGGGTCGAGGGACGCACGTCTCGACGATCGAGTCCATCGCTGACAGCGCTCCGTTCCAGTCGGCTGGCATCCTGCGGCAGCCCCCTTCGGATCCGACGCTCACGATGCCAGCAGGAAACTCACCGAGAGAAGCTCCAGACTCAGGAGTAGATCATAGACGACGGACAGGCCGCCGAGCACCAGCACCAGCCACTTGCCGACACCGACGTGGTACCCGAGCCGTCGCCCTTCTCGTCGATCCCCGTAGTGGTTCAGCGCATGCTGCCCGTAGACCACGACGCCGACCGTGAGGCGCGTACCCAGCAGCCAGATCGCGAGGGCGAACGTCACGTGATCGGGGCGCAGAGCGATGGCGTTCCATTCCCGCACGCTCACCCGGTTGATCATGCTGGCGAACAGCAACCAGGACACAGCGCCGAAACCCGGAGCTACAGCACGCATCGGCGAAGACACCGACCCACCGCAGGGGGTCGAGCGTGCCGGCGCTGGCCATCCTGACCGAGCCGGTCGCTCAGGCCGGACGGGCGCGGAGCGCGCCCCGCACCACGCAGCAGGCCGCCGAACTGGCGACTGCCGAGGCAGGGTCGCGCTCCTCCGACCACCGACCGCGACCGCACGCAGCTGGCCGCTGGAAGCGCTGGGGACACCTCCTACGGCGTCAGCCGGAAGAAGGTCGTCACGTAGCGGTCGGCGAGGAACGGATCGTCGTACATGAGCAGGTTCCCAGCATCGGTACTCAGGACTTGCCAACACACGTTGCCGCGGATGGTGCCGCCGCTGAACACCTCCCGGTCGCTGATCTCGTCCGGTATCACTCCGCAGGAATCCTCGAAGGTGCTGTACGACACGTTGGCTGGGCCGACCGCCCGGAGCCGATAGGTCCCGTCGAAGCGCGCCGACCCCTGACCACGGTAGGTCGCCTCGACCGTCGCGATGAAGAACTGGTACCCGGGCTTCGGCGGATCGTTGAACATATTCTCGCGCAGCACGATGTCGGTCGCGTTCGGAATCACGCCGACGACCCGCACTTCCCAGTTCCCGAACAGCACCGCCGATTCGCCGCGCGGTATCGGATTGTTGCGGCTTCCGCGGTCCGGCGCCAATTCGTAGCGCCACCGATAGTAGTGCTGCCCGACATTCCCGGCCTCCACACGCCATCCCGGTGGGTTCTCCGGCGTGTACGTCAGGACCCGTCGCTCGAAGACCTGGACGAGCACCAGCTTGGGCACTCCGCCGACCCGCACCGTCGTCCAGTAGGCCTCGGTGATCGGGAAACCGGTCGCGTAGAACGGATTCGGGAACAGCGGACCATCGCGGACGAAGCCTGCCTCGGCGATCGGTCCGCTGCTGTTCATGAACGCCCAGAACGGCGAGGCGACCGTGTGGTTCGTCTCGCGCACGAAGACCGCTGCCGTGACGCCGTACCGTGCCAGGCTGGGATCGTCCCCGACTCGACCGCTCCGATCGACGGTCGCGGTGATCGTCTGCCCGACCGGCACCGGCGGAGCCGGGAGTAGCGTCCGGAACGTCGCGTAGGTCGGTCCGTTGGGATCGTCCGGATCGCCCGCGACGTTGATCTCCGCTGGACCGTACTCGACGAACGATGCGTCCCCGTACTGCCGCTGCCCGGTGACGAGCTCCTTCGCCAGCAGTCCGTTCGTCACGCGCCACGGCGAGTCGTACGGTTCACGCTCGTTCAGTTCCATCCGCGTCTTATCGAAGTATTGGACCGCCCGCGCTCCCCCTTCGGCTTCCGCGTAGCGCTCCCACACCTCCGACGTGATCGGTTCGGGACCCCACATCCAGGTTCGAGCTGCTCGACCGAGCTGCACCGGGAGATCCGTCCGTTCCCAGGTACGCCGGAACTCGTAACGAGCGAACTCCGCTCCAGCGACCTGTGTCGCGGGCACGGTGACCGCAAGCAGCAGGGCCACGACGAGCGCGAACCGCCAGTGATGTCGCATGTCTCCCTCCTTTCGGCTCCCGAGAGTGCGGCTCTGCGCAGGAATCACTTTCCATGCGCAACGGGAATACAGGTGTTCTCGCGAATCCGTTGTCGACCGAGCGTGCCGTCACGCACCGAACCAGCGAGGCATCCGGTCACGAAGGCGTAAGCGCCGGCGAGGTACGAGCGAACGGAACGCGACGACGAAACTCGGCCAGCGCGCGGGCGCAGCACGCCGCCCCCTGGTTTCGCCTCCACGCCCCGTGTCCGATCGTCCGCTCTACCGCGCTCCTGCCGTCCCCACGGGAACAGAGCGGTTCCCTTCGTTGGTGTCGAGTTCGACGCGCAGCGCTCGAGCCTTCCTCGTCACCGGCTGCCGTCGGATCGCATCCGCCCGCTCCTCGCTCCCCTCCCGAGCCAGGAACGGCTTGACGCGGTGGGACGGTTCTGCTACTGTGCTGCGTCGGAAAGCGAGACGGCCGCGGGAGCTCGGGGGTAACCGGGCTGAGAGGGTGGCTGATGGTCCCGCCACCGACCGTGGAACCTGACCTGGGTAATGCCAGCGGAGGGAAGGCCGTGAATCTCGAGCCCGAGGCCCGGAACCGGAATCGTCCTCCTCACTCGATCCGCACAGACTCCCGTCTCAGGTGCGATTCCAGGGAGTTCCGTCCCTTCGCGAACGCCGCGGAGGGTCGGCCGTGACGTCCAGGGCAGCGCCCCCGCGGGTCGAACTCCGGCGGGTCACCAAGGTGTTCCGCCGCGGGCGCGAGCGGATCGTCGCGCTCGGCCCCATCGATCTCCTGGTGCTGAACCGTGAGTTCGTGAGCATCGTCGGTCCATCCGGTTGCGGGAAAAGCACGCTCCTCAACATCGTCGCCGGTTTGGAACAACCGACGAGCGGCGAGGTACTGCTCGACGGCCAACCGGCACCCGAGCGACTCGGCCGTGTCGCCTACATGCACCAACGAGACCTCCTCCTGCCCTGGCGACGTCTCGTCGACAACGTCGTCCTCCCGTTGGAACTCCGAGGCGTCCCGAAGCACGAAGCGCGCCGTCGCGCCCTCCCGTGGCTCGCCCGCTTCGGGCTCGCCGAGTTCGCCGAAGCATACCCGGCGCAGCTCTCCGGCGGCATGCGCCAGCGCGCTGCCTTCCTGCGCACCCTCCTCGCCGAACGGCCGTTGCTGCTGCTCGACGAACCGTTCGGGGCTCTCGATGCCCTCACCCGCGCCGGCCTCCAAGAATGGCTTCTCGCCCTCTGGGAAGAACTCGACCGCACGGTCATCCTGGTGACGCACGACGTCGAGGAGGCGATCCTCCTGAGCGACCGCGTCGTCGTGCTCGGCCCCCGGCCCGGTCGGATCGTCGTCGAAGTCCCGGTCGATCTGCCGAGGCCGCGCGCGTACGACGTCGTCACTCACCCGCGCTTCGTCGAACTCAAGGCGCGAGTGCTCGGCGCGCTCCGCAACCAGACCTTGCCGGAGGTGCACCGCGATGGGCCATGATCGGCTGCTGCCGACTCTGCTGCTCCTGCTCGGCATCGGCGTCTGGGAGCTCCTCGCGCGGCTTCTCGCCGTGCCGCTCTGGGTCCTCCCGCCACCGAGTCGGATCCTCGCCGCCCTGGTGCGCGATCACGCGCTCCTCCGGCACCACCTCGCAGTCACGCTGGAAGAGGTCGCGGTGGGCCTCGTCCTGTCGACGATGCTCGCCGTCGTCCTCGCTGTCGCCATCGTGAGCTCGCGTGTCGTCGAGCGGTCGCTCTACCCCCTCATCGTCGCCTCGCAAGCGATCCCGATCGTCGCGCTGGCACCGCTCCTGCTTATCTGGTTCGGCTACGGCCTCGCGCCGAAAGTCATCGTCGTCGTGCTGATCTGCTTCTTTCCGATCGCCGTCAATCTGGTCGATGGTCTGCGCGGCGTCGATCCGGAGCTGGTCGACCTCGTGCGCAGCCTCGGCGGATCCCGCTGGCAGACGCTGTGGATCGTCCGCGTACCGGCTGCGCTCCCAGCGTTCTTCTCCGGACTGCGCGTCGCTGCCGCCGTGAGCGTGATCGGTGCGCTCATCGGCGAGTGGGTCGGATCCTCGGCAGGCCTCGGTTACCTGATGATCCGCGCAGCGTCGCAGTTCCACACCGACCGTGTCTTCGCAGCGGTCCTGCTCAGCGCGCTAGTGAGCATCGCGCTCTTCTGGAGCGCCGGCCTGCTCGAACGCGCTGCTCTGCCGTGGCGCACCGTACCGAGAACCGAATCCTGAGGAGAGGAGGGGACGCCTGCATGGATCGGACATTCACACGCCGCTCGTTCTTGGCGTTCGCGACCACGCTCGCGACCGCCTGTGCCGGTCGGCGACGCTTCGACGGGGAGAGCCAGCCGGGCGCTGCCCCCAGTAGCCCGACCCCTGGAACCGAAGCCGTGACCGTCGCGCTCGACTGGTATCCCTGGTCGAACCACACCGGACTCCTGCTGGCCCGGGAACGTGGTCACTTCCGAGCGGAAGCGCTCGATGTCCGGCTCGAAGTCCCGGCCAATCCCGAGGACGTGCTCAAGCTCGTGGCGACAGGCCGCAACACGTTCGGCATGAGCTACCAGACCGACGTGCTGCTCGCGCGCGCCGAGGGTATCCCGGTCGTGTCGATCGCTGCGCTCGTCCAGCATCCCTTGAACTCGGTCATGGCCTTGGAGCGGAGCGGCATCCGCCGTCCGCGCGACCTCGTCGGCAAGAAGGTCGGGTACCCTGGTCTACCGAGCGACGAAGCGTTGCTCGCTACCATGCTCGAGACGGACGGTGGCCGACTCGAGGACGTGACGCTCGTCAACGTCGGCTTCGAGCTGGTGCGCTCCCTCTTGAGCGGGCAGGTCGATGCGGTGATCGGGGCCTACTGGGTCCACGAGTCGATCCTCATCGAACAGCAAGGGGAAACGCCGGTCATCCTCCGCGTCGAACAGTGGGGCGTTCCGGACTTCTACGAACTCGTGCTCGTGACGAGCGAGGAGCGCGTGCGCGAGCGAGCGGACCTCGTCCAACGCTTCGTGCGCGCCATGGTCCGCGGCTATCAGGACGCGCGAGCGGATCTCGCGGCAGCGGTCGATCTCCTCGTTCGCGAGTACCCGGAGACGAACCGCGCACTGGAGGAGGAAGGGATCCGTCGTCTGGCGCCTCTCTGGACGGACAACGTCCCGATCTTCGGCTGGCAGGAGGAGCAGCGCTGGACCGACTACGCGGCCTGGCTGCAGCAGCGGAAGCTTCTCTCCGGTGAGGTCGACGCACGGGCCGCTTTCACCAACCGGTTCGTCGAAAGCGCTCGGGAGCGTTGAGCCCCCGGGCGCCGATCAGTGGCCCTGGCGTGCGGATCGCTGGCCCGAGCAGTACCGGCCGGTCGGGCACTCGTCGGCTCGCGCGCGACGGTCGAGGGTGCGCCTCACCCGAGCGCGAGCATCGCCTCGAGCGCCCGGCGAGCTGGCGCGGCGATTTCCTCCGGCACCGCGATCACGTGCTTCATGTCGCGGAGCGACTCGTACACCTTCTCGAGCGTCGTCCGCTTCATGTACTGGCAAACCGCATCCTCTCGCACCGGAATGAAGCGCTTGCCGGGCGCCTTCTTGTGCAGGCGGTGCAGGATACCGACTTCGGTCGCCACGACGAACTCCTGCGCCGACGACTGCGCCGCGTAGCGCACCATCCCTTCGGTCGAGAGCAGCTTGGCATCGGGTCGCAAGAAGATGCAGGTCGAGCTGCAGCCGCACTCCGGGTGGATGAGGAACTCCGCGTCCGGGTGCGCGGCCAGCTGCGCCTCCAGATCCTCACTCCGGATACCGGCGTGCACGTGGCACTCCCCCAGCCAGACATCGAGCTTGCGACCGGTGAGGCGCTCGACGTGCGCACCGAGGAACATGTCGGGCACGAAGAAGATGGGACGGTCGGGCGGTAGGCTAGCCACGACCTCGACCGCGTTGGCGCTCGTGCAGCAGATATCGGCCAGCGCCTTGACTGCTGCACTCGTGTTCACGTAGGCGACGACGATACCGTCAGGATGCTGCGCACGCCAGGCCCGAACGTCCTCCGGAGTGATCGTCTCGGCCAACGAGCAGCCGGCATCCAGATCCGGGAGAAGCACCGTCTTCTCCGGATTGAGGATCGCCGCCGTCTCCGCCATGAAGTGCACGCCGCAGAACACGATCACCTCGGCATCGGTCCGCGTCGCCTCGCGCGAGAGTCCCAAGGAATCGCCGACGAAATCGGCGATGTCCTGGACCTCCGGTCGCTGGTAGCTGTGAGCGAGGATCACCGCGCGGCGTTCTTCCTTCAGGCGCACGATCTCGCGAATCAGTTCGTCCTGCTGCATCTGGGATGACACCCCCTACGATTCCTGGTCGAGCGGGACGACTTCGAGAGCGATGTCGAGCGCACGTGCCGAATGCGTCAAAGCCCCGACCGAGATCGCGTCGACGCCGGTTTCGGCGATGGCCCGGACGCGCTCGAGCGTCACGCCGCCGGAAACCTCGAGCTTGGCCCGGCCACCGACGCGTGCTACCGCGGCACGGATCGTCTCGACGTCCATGTTGTCCAGGAGGATCCAGTCGGCACCGGCAGCCAGCGCTTCCTCGACCTCGGCGAGCGTCGTGACCTCCACCTCGATCAGGAGCGGGTGCGGCACCTGAGCGCGCGCCCGCCGCACCGCCTCGCTGACGCTCCCGGCGGCGCGGATGTGGTTGTCCTTGATGAGCACGCCGTCGAAGAGCCCGAATCGGTGATTCCGTCCACCCCCGACGCGGACGGCGTACTTCTCCAGCGCGCGGAGTCCCGGCGTCGTCTTCCGGGTATCCAGAATGACGGCACCGGTACCGGCAACGGCCTCAACGAACCGGCGCGTCAACGTCGCGATCCCGGAGAGCCGTTGCAACAGATTCAGCGCGAGCCGTTCCCCTGCCAGGATGCTCGTCAGCCGGCCAGCGAGCCCAGCCACCACCTCCCCGGGCTGAACGAGCGCTCCCTCGCGCGAGAACGGCGTGAACACGAGCTCCGGGTCGACTTCCTCGAACACGAGCGCTACGAGCGGCAGTCCGCAGACGACGCCGGCCTCCCGGAAGACGAGCTCGGCCCGGCCGCGAGCGTCGGGCGGGACGACGGCTCGCGTCGTCACGTCACCGTGACCGAGATCCTCGAGCAACCACGACCGGACGAGTTCCCGGAGGATACCGGTGGGTAGACCGAGCGTCGCGGTCGCTACCGGTTCGCGGTCGACTGCTTCCCGAATCATCCGCTGCCGCGTCACCGCTCTTCGACCTCACGGTTTTCCTTCCAGGATAAATCATGAGCGCCCCACCGTTCCAGGTCGGGAATCCGATCTATGGAACCATTAGCCTCACCGGCACGCTGCAGGCGAGGTCGGCCCACCCGCTCTCGCAAGGCGGTGCGAGGCGGTCGGATGCGCCGGGACGTCCATAGCGGTGCCCGGCGTCGCACCCGCGAGCAGCCAGAACCGCGTCGCCCACTCGGCGAGAAAGTCGGGGATCGACAGCCGCTGGAGCGGCACTCGCCCGTGGCTCCGGAGCCGCGGGCGCGGCCTGGCTCCGCGCCCACGCTCGCCGCAGCCGCCGTGCGGCGGCTCGACCAGCTCTTCCAGGTCCCGTTGCAGTGAGATTGCAGTCTGCATGGCACGAACGGCCGGAGTTCTGCTCCCGGCCGTCCTTTGGGTTCCGCGTCGTTTCGCGGTCTTCTTCGGAGCCGGTGGTCGGATTCGAACCGACGACCTGCTGTTTACGAAACAGCTGCTCTGCCGCTGAGCTACACCGGCCCGTGGAGCCCACGCCGGGACTCGAACCCGGGACCTCAATCTTACCAAGATTGTGCTCTGCCTCCTGAGCTACGTGGGCCCAGGCTCGACACAGTGTGCAGTATACTCGATGCGCTCCCTCCGTGCAACACCGCTCGTACCGGGACACCAACGTCCGGAGCCTCACGATCTCGCCCTCCTGCCCCGCGGCACGGTTCCCCCGTCGGCGAGTCGTCTCCAGCCAGCGTACCAGCATCGCGGGCGCGAGCGCTCGTCGCGCGACACATCGACCCGCGATGAATTCGCCACGACTGCTTCCGGTGCGGCCTGTACCCTGCTTCAGTGGCAGCGAGCCGGTCGGCGCCTGCCCGCCCACGAACCGTCGGTCGATCGACCTGGACCGAAGCGATGGCGCCCGGCAGGCCCGATCGTCCTGCGCGCACAAGCGCAACGCCACCGTCTTGTGCCGATCGCAGCCGTCTTCGATGGCTCCCACCAGGCAGACTCTCGTCAGGAGGTGCTACCGATGCGCTCGATCACGGTACCGTTCGAAATCCTGTGGGCCGACGTCGATCCTCTCGGTTATGTCTACTATCCGGCGATCTTCCGGTTCGTCACGCAGGCGGAATCGACGCTGTTCCGGTCGCTCGGCTATCCTGACGCCCGCTTGCTGGCCGAGGGAATCGGCAAGCCGCGGATCCATGTCGACGCTCGCTACCACCGCCCCCTGTTCCTCCACGATACCGGTCGGTGCACGTTGGTGGTGACCGATGTTCGCCATTCGATGCTGCGCCTCGAGTTCGAACTGCGGCGCGACGGGGAGACGACGCCAGCCGTGACGGGACATCTCGTCTGCGTCTTCGTCGACGTGCGCTCGCGACGTCCCGTTCCGATCCCGCACGAACTCCGCGCGGCGCTCGCACCGGAGCGCGCGGTCCTGGCCACAGCCGTCTAGCGCACCAGCCTCGGGCGAGCGAGGACACGCCCCTCCCAGCGCGGTCGTTCGCTGCAGCGCTCCGACGCTCTCGCCGGGTCCCTCGCCCTGCCGTCTCCTGACCTCGTGGTCCCGACCGAGCCCAGCTGCGACGACGCCGCCGCCGCTCCTCGAGCCGCACCGCGGCGAGCCGCGGGGGAACGGACGCCACTGTTCCGGATCACCCGGCCGGAGACTACAATTCGCGCTGGCCCGGGTGGCAGGGAGGGCGATGGCGTCGGTACCGCTCGTTACACCCGATCCGAATGTCGGTCTGACCAGTGAGGAAGCGCGAGCTCGCCTCGCCGAGTACGGGCCGAACGAGCTGCCTCGACCGCGTGGCCCCGCGCTCTGGCGTCTCGCGCTGGCGCAAGTCACCCACTTCTTCGCGCTTCTCCTCTGGACTGCCGCAGCTTGCGCCTACCTCGCGGGAATGCCGGAACTCGCCCTCGCCATCGTGGCGGTCGTCCTGCTCAACGGCGCATTCGCTTTTTTCCAGGAATACCGAGCCGAACGCGCTGCTGAGCGACTCGGTTCGCTCCTGCCGCAACGCATCACGGTTCGGCGAGATGGCCAGACGCTCCTCATCGACGCGCGCCAACTCGTACCGGGCGATGTCGTCGTCCTCCACAGCGGTGACCGCGTACCGGCCGATATCCGCCTCCTCGAAGTGGACGACTTCGCTGTCGACACCTCCGCGTTCACGGGAGAGAGCGTCCCGGAAACTCCAGCAGCCGGCGACATCGCGTACGCTGGAACGTTCGTCTCCCGTGGTCTCGCACTGGGCATCGTCGTCGCCACCGGTGAACGCACTCGGTTGGCCGGTATCGCCCGTCTCACCGAGCGACCCCGCAGCGCACCGACACCGCTCGCGCGCGAACTCTCACGTCTGGTCCGCGTCATCGCCATCGCTGCCCTCGGCACCGGTGCGGTCTTCTTTCTCGTCGCGCTGCTCGCTGGGCTGCCGCTCGTCGACGCCTTCATCTTCACCCTCGGCGTCACCGTCGCACTCGTTCCCGAGGGGCTCCTGCCGACGATCACTCTCTCGCTCGCCATCGCTGCGCAGCGTATGGCACAGCGCAACGCGCTGGTGCGTCATCTCGAGGCGGTCGAGACCCTCGGGCTGACAACCGTGATTTGCACCGATAAGACCGGTACCCTGACTCGGAACGAACTCTCGGCGGTTCTGGTCTGGACACCGGTCGGCGCCGCGAGGATCGAAGGTGAAGGGTACGCACCGTCGGGTCGGGTCACGTTCGACCCCGGTGCCGAGGAGGCTGTACGCCGACTCGTTCGCGCTGCCGTCATCTGTGCGGAGGGCCGAGCGGTCCAGCGGGACGGACGGTGGGAAGCCGAGGGCGATCCCCTGGATGCGGCAGTCTGGGCGCTCGCTCGGCGGCTCGGTCTCGACCCGGAGTCGATCCAAGCGCAGAGTCCACCCCGCCAGCTCCATCCCTTCGATCCGCACCGTCGCCGTATGAGCGTGATCGTCGACCGCACGGCGATCGTCAAAGGCGCGCCCGAGGCGATGCTCTCGCGCTGTCACGACACGGGGCAGGCCGCGGAGATCGCCGAGCGACTCGCCCGCGAGGGTCTGCGCGTCATCGCCGTCGCCGAGCGGACACTCGCTCCCCACGAAGTCGAGTCGATCAGCGATCCGGAGGAGGTCGAGCACGAGCTCGAACTCCTCGGTTTCATCGGCTTCTTCGACCTACCGAGACCAGAAGCCGCCGAAGCGCTTGCCCGCTGTCGGGACGCTGGCATCCGCGTGATCATGGTAACCGGCGATCACCCGGCCACGGCACTCGTGGTCGCCCGGCAGGTCGGCCTCGTGCGCGAGCGGCCGTTCGTCCTGACCGAGGCGGAGCTCCCCGACGACGACGCTGTGCTCGGGGCGCTCATCGACCGTGACGAGGTCGTCCTCGCACGTATCCGACCGGAGACGAAGCTCCGCATCGCTCGCGTGCTCCGGCGACGCGGGCATGTGGTCGCCATGACGGGCGACGGGGTGAACGACGCCCCCGCGCTCCACGAGGCGGATGTCGGGGTCGCCATGGGACGAACCGGGACCGACGTGGCACGCGAAGCAGCCGATCTCGTGCTCCTCGACGACAACTTCGCGACGATCGTCGCCGCCATCGAGCAGGGACGCGCGACCTATCATAACATCCGCCGTTTCCTCACTTATCACCTGACGGACAACGTCGCCGAGCTCGCGCCGTTCGTCGTGTGGGCGTTGAGCGGCGGAGCCCTGCCGCTTGCACTCGGTGTCCTGCAGATCCTTCTCCTCGACCTCGGCACGGACGCGTTGCCAGCGCTCGCGCTCGGTGTCGAGCCACCCGCCCCGGAAATGCTCCGCACGCCCCCCCCACGGCAACACCTGGTCGATGCCCGAGTACTCCAGCGTGCCTTCTTGACGCTCGGCCCAGCGGAAGCCCTCGTCGAGCTGGCGGCATTCTTCGGCATTCTCGCGGCGTTCGGCTGGCGACCTGGCGGGCCTCTGCCCTCCCAGGACATCCTTCCGGCTGCGTCGGGCACTGCGTTCGCTGCAGTCGTGTTCGGGCAAGCGGCCAACGCCCTGGCCAACCGCAGCGATACGCGGCCAGTCTGGCGAGTCGGTTTCCGCGGGAATCCGGCGATCGGCTCTGCCCTCTTGGGAAGCTTCCTGCTCCTCTTCGCGACGCTGTTCGTCCCCCCGCTCGCACGCGTCGTGCACCAAGCGCCCCCACCGCCGCTCGGCTGGGCACTCGCCTTCTCGGCGGTGCCGGTCGTCGTCCTCGTCGACGCCGTCTGGAAAGCCTGGAGATCGAGCGGAAAGGACGACGCACACGGTCAGGCGATCTGGAGCACCGCTGCGCCGCGCACGCGACCGGCACGCAAGTCTTCGAGCGCCCGGTTCGCTTCCTCGAGGCGATAGATCTGGACTTCGGTGCGTACCGGTACCCGAGGAGCGAGAGCGAGGAACTCCTCGCCGTCCTGACGAGTCAGGTTCGCGACCGACCGGAGCACGCGCTCCTCCCAGAGCAGCGCGTACGGGAACGACGGGATGTCGCTCATATGGATCCCCGCGCAGACGACCGTCCCGCCCTTCTCGACAGCGCGGAGCGCCCGCGGTACGAGCTCGCCGGCCGGTGCGAAGATCAAGGCCGCCTCCAAAGGTTCGGGCGGAAGCTCGTCGGAGCCGCCCGCCCAGACCGCGCCCAGGCGTTTCGCGAACGCCTGCCCCTCAGCGTCGCCCGGCCGCGTGAACGCGTAGACGTCCCGCCGCTGCCAGACAGCGACCTGTGTTAGGATGTGGGCCGCCGCCCCGAACCCGTAGAACCCCAGTCGTCGCGCCTCGCCTGCGAAGCGCAGCGCCCGGTAGCCGATCAAGCCGGCGCAGAGGAGCGGTGCCGCCTGGACCTCGGGATAGCCCGCGGGGATCGCGAAGCAATACCGCTCGTCGGCCACCGTGAATTCGGCGTACCCGCCGTCCAGCGTATATCCGGTGAATCGGGCGCGATCGCAGAGGTTCTCCCGTCCACGCCGGCAGTAGCCGCACTCGCCGCACGTCCAACCGAGCCACGGCACGCCGACGCGCTGCCCGGGGGCGAAACGGGTCACCCCCGGGCCGGCGCGCACCACTTCTCCCACGATCTGGTGTCCGAGCACGAGCGGGAGCTTGGGATTCGGGAGCTCCCCGTCGACGATATGAAGGTCGGTCCGGCAGACACCGCACGCAAGCACGCGCATTAGCACCTGGCCGGGACCTGGTTCCGGTACCGGCCACTCCCGCAGGACCAGCGGCTCGCCTGGTCGCTCGAGTACCATCGCGCGCACGTCAGAGTTCGTCCTCCGGAACGAAGGCGACGAACCGACAGAAGGCCGCCTCGCCACCCTTGAAGCGCCAGGGGAAGCAGCCGACCATCACCCGACGGTTGAGCACCTTGTCGATTTCTCCGCCTGCATTCTCGATGTGGATCACTCCGTGCGGGAAGAGCGCGAAGTGCATCACCTGGTAATCGCTGTCCGGCAAGAGCTCGCCGATCGGCCTCCCGTGCTTCGCCTCGAACTCGGGGACGAGATCGGCGCGGATCTTACGGATCACCGTGTTGAACGGGTGATCCGCCGAGGCGCAATCCACCGCGAGCCAGGAGATCTTGCGTTCGAGCACCCACTCGGCGAACGCGCGGGTGGGACCGGGATGCTTGATGAAATAGCGGGTCTCGTCCGGCTGGCGGAGCGCTGGATCGGTCGCCCAGTCGCTTGGGTAGTAGTGGTGATACCCGGTGTGAATCACCAGGATATCGCCGGGTTCGATACGGATCCCGGTATCGCGTTCCCATTGCTCGAAATGTTCCGGACCGTAGATGTCGTAGTCGCCGATCCCGTACCGCTCGAGATCGACGATGCAGCCCCAACCGACCAGCTTGTCCAGCGGGATCGAGGCGATATCGTCGCCGCCGGTGATGAAGTGCAGGGGCGCGTCCAGGTGCGTGCCGACGTGGAGCGTCGACGAGATCCACTGGCCGCCCGCGCGCTCGAAAGCGACGCGCTTGATCCACTTGACCGTCGGGCCCTCGTAGAGCGCGAATCCGGGCGTATGGATGTCCCAATCCTGGGAGAGATCGAGCACCCGGCACCGCGCGAGATCCACCGTCATCGAGCGACTCCTCCGCTGCTCACGTCCTCAGGAACCGCGCATGCCGTTCAGGCTTCTTCCACGAACGCGACGGCTCGGCAGAAGGCCGCCTCACCGCCCTTGAACAGCCAGGGGAAGACACCGAGCGTCAAGCGCCGGTTGTGGAGCTCCTTTCGCCCGATCTCCCCGCCCAGATTCTCGACGTGTATGCAATCGTGCGGGAAGAGCGCGTTGTGCGTCAACTGGTAGTGCTCCTCCGGGAAGAGTTCGTCGAGTTTGTCGCCGAACTTGCGCTCGCAAATCGCTCGAACCTTCTTCCACTGCTCCAGCCCACCGCGGCCGAGGAAGCGACCGATCGGCAGATTCATCGGATGGTCGGTCGACACCATGTCGACGCCCCAGATCTTGATCTTCTTCGCGATCAGCCAGTCGACGATGGATGGATGCGGTCCCGGGTGCCGGAGCAGGTACTTCTCCTCGTCCGGCTGCTCCCCGAACTGGGCGTACCGGTGCCAACCGGTATGGATGAACAGGATGTCGCCCTCCCGCACCTCGACCCGTTGTTCGATCATCTCCGGCGTGAAGATGTCCAGCTCGTCGAGAACGTCCGAAAGATCCACGATCACCCCAGGGCCGTAGAGCCAGTCGAGCGGGATCTGGTCGATCGTCTTGCCGCCGGTGATGAAGTGTCGCGGCGCGTCCAGGTGCGTGCCCATGTGGTTCGAGGTCATGATGTACTGCGCGTTGACCCCATGCTCGGCTTTGCGCTTGATGTACTTGACCTCGAACGGCGGATAGAACGGCCAAAACGACACCTCCTGATTGAGCGGCTGCGACAGGTCGTACAGTTTCACCTTGCCCATCCTCGACCTTCCCTTCCCGTCTCCTACCTTCGTGCCGATTCCGAGGTTCCTGGTCGAACACCGGCGGTCGCCGGACGTCCGTTCACGCTTCCGCCGGGTGCGTCAGCCGCCAGATCTGGTCAGGATCGAGCGGCATCCGCGTGATCCGTACGCCGAACGGCCGCAACGCGTCCTCCACGGCGGCCGCGACGACCGCTGGCATCGGGATCGCTCCTGCTTCGCCGACACCCTTGACGCCCAAGGGGTTGAGCGGCGACGGCGTCTCCTGATGCGCGATCTCCATCCGCGGGATCTCCATCGCCGTCGGCATCAGGAAGTCCATGAAGCTCGCGTTCAAGAGCTGGCCGTTCTCGTCGTAGTGGAGCTTCTCGTAGAAGGCGCCTCCGATCCCTTGCGCGATCCCGCCATGCACCTGGCCCTCGACGACCAGCGGGTTGATCATCTTCCCGCAGTCGTGCACCACCCACAGCCGCAGGAAGCGGAGTTGGCCGGTCTCGACGTCGACCTCGACGAGCGCTCCCACTGCCCCGCTCGCCCAGGTCGCGTGCGGCGGCGAGTAGTACTCGGTCGCTTCGAGCGCCGGCTGCCGCCCTGGCGGCAATGCCGGACCGGTCCACGGACGCGGTCGCACGACGAGGTCACCAGCGTAGGCGTACCGCAGCGGATTGGCGAGCTGCGCAATCTGCGCCCAGGTGAAGCCGCGCTCCGGAACTCCCCGGACGTAGACCCGACCGTCCTCGACGACCAGATCCTCGACAGCAACTTCCAATTCCTCCGCAGCCAGCGCCAGCCCTTGCTCCCGTACCTTCTTGGCCGCCAACGCGACCGCGCTTCCGCAGACGACCGCGCTCCGGCTCGCGTAGGTTCCCGATCCGAACTGGAAGTGCGCGGTATCCCCCTCCACGACCTGCACCGACTCGAGCGGCACCTGGAGCTCCTCGGCGACGATCTGCGCGAGCACCGTCTTGTGCGCCTGTCCCTGTTGCGGCATCCCGGTCGCCACGTACACCTGGCCCGTCGGTTCGACGCGCACGGTCGCCCCCTCGTACGGACCGATGCCCGTTCCCTCCACGTAGCAGGCGATGCCGACACCGACGGAGCGGCCTTCGGCCCGGAGACGAGGCAGCTCTTCCTCGACCAAGCGCCGGTAGTCCATCCGCTCGAGGAGCAGGTCGAGCATACCGGGATAGTTGCCGCTGTCGTAGCGTGTCGGTGCGCCGTCCTGGAAGATCAGACCGACGTCGTAGGGGAACTCGTGCGGCTGGATGAAGTTGCGTCGCCGCACTTCGGCCCGGTCGAGTCCGAGCTCGTCCGCGACGCGATCGAGCAGCCGCTCCATCACGAAGCAGGCGTGCGGGCGCCCGGCTCCCCGGTAGGGGCTGACCGGAACGGTGTTCGAGTACACGGCCCGGAACTCCACGTGGTAGTTGGGAACCTTGTACGGCCCCGGCAATTGGCAGGCCGTAATGATCGGTACGATGATGCCGTACGGGGTATAGGCCCCGGCGTCGTGCAGGAAGCGATCGCGGATCCCGAGAATCCGACCCTCCCCATCGACCGCAATCTCGGCGTCGTGGATCTGCAACCGCTCGTGGTTCGTACCGACGAAGTGCTCGAGTCGATCTTCCGTCCATTTGATCGGACGCTTCAAGACCAGCGCCGCGTACGGGACGAGCACTTCCTCGGGATAGACCATAATCTTGCAGCCGAAGCCGCCGCCGACGTCCGGCGCGATCACGCGGACCTGCGTCGGCGCCAGGCCGAACAAAGAAGCGAGCGCGTTCCGGATGACGATCGGCGCTTGGGTGGTGTCCCAGACCTCGAGCAGGTCTTCGTCGTCCTTCCACACCGCCAGCACCGCACGCGTCTCGATCGGCATGCCAGCGCTGCGTTCGATGACCAGACGCTCCCGGAAAACGTGCGCTGCCTGCGCGAAGGCACGCTCCGGATCGCCGACGATCCCGACGTAGTGAGCCGCGACGTTGGTCCCCAGCTCCTCGTGGACGAGCGGTGCCCCTGGTCGGATCGCCCGTTCGATGTCCACGACCGGCGGGAGCTCCTCCCACTCAACGACGATCGCCTCGAGCGCGTCCTCCGCAGCGTACCGGCTCTCGGCGATCACCATCGCGACCGGCTCGCCGACGTGATTGACCTCGTCCTTGGCCAGGGGATACCGCGTGTACGGATGCGTGAGGTCCGGATGCGGAATCAGGAGCGGCATCCGGCGCTGACAGGGACCGATGTCGTCGTAGGTCCACACCGCGACGACACCGGGCATCTCCCGCGCGGCCGAGACGTCGACCGACCGGATGCGCGCATGGGCGAGCGGACTCCGCAGGAACGCGACGTGCAACTGCCCCGGCAGGTCGATGTCGTCGACGTACCGGCCTCGACCGGTCAGCAAGCGTGGATCTTCCGCGCGCTTGATCGGCTCTCCGAAGAATCGGGTCGGCATCGGGTTCCCCCTCTCCCGGTCAACGCTGGCGCAGGAGTTGCGCCGCGTAGCGGGCAGCCTCGACGATGTTCTGGTAGCCCGTGCAGCGGCAGAGATTGCCCGAGATCGCTTCGCGGATCTCCTCTTCGCTCGGATCCGGATTCTCGGCGAGGAAGGCTTTCAGCACCATGAGCATCCCGGGCGTGCAGTACCCGCATTGGAGGCCGTGCTTTTCCCAGAACGCCCGCTGCAAGGGATGGAGTTCCGCTTCGTTCGGCGCCAGGCCTTCCACGGTCTCTATCTCGTGTCCGTCCGCCTGGACCGCGAACATCAGGCAGCTCCGGACCGGCTCGCCGTCCAGGAGAACGGTGCACGCCCCGCAGACCCCGTGCTCGCAGCCCACGTGCGTGCCGGTGAGACCGAGCTCGTGGCGGAGGAAATCGGAGAGGAGCAAGCGCGCTTCGACTTCCCGCTCGTACGGCGACCCATTGACGACGACGCGGATCACGCGTCGCTCAGTGGCGATGGTGTTCATCCCGCTGTTCCTTCCTGCGCGCGCTGCACCGCCAGCGCCAAGGCTCGCTCGGTCAACACGCCAGCGACGGAGCGCCGGTACTGCGCCGACGCGTGGATGTCGCTCGCCGGATCGAGCTCGTTGCGTACCGCCTCGGCAGCCGATCGCCACGTGTCCGCGGCAGCCGGCTGTCCACGCAAGGCCGCTTCCGCTCCGGTCGCCCGAACCGGAGTGTTTCCGACCCCGATGAAACACAAGCGCGCGTCCCGGATCGTCCGCCGGTCTTCCGCCAGCGTGACGACCGCGCCGACACCGACGAGGGCGTAATCGCCGTGCCGCCGCGCCACCTCCAGCCACGCCGTCCCGCTCCGCGGCGGCAGCACCGGAAAACGCACGGCGATCACCAGCTCGTCCGGGTCGGCCGAGGTCGTGAGCAGGTCGACGAAAAAGTCGCGAGCCGGCACCGTACGGTGTCCACGACGACTCTGCAGTTCGACCGTCCCGTCCAATGCCAGGAGCACCCCCGGGAGTTCCGCAGCCGGGTCAGCGTGCGCGATGCTGCCGCCGACCGTCCCGCGCGTCCGGATCGGCAGATGGCCGACGTAGCCGATCGCCTCGGCGAGCAACGGTTGCGCGCGTGCCACCGACTCCGAGCGCTCGACCGCGCGATGGCGCGTCATCGCGCCGATGCGGAGGAATCGATCGGTGCGTTCGATGCCAGCGAGTGCCGGAATGCGGTTGAGATCGACGAGGACACTCGGGCGCGCGAGACGCATGTTGAGCATCGGGATCAAGCTCTGGCCACCGGCCAAGGGCTTCGCTTCGTCCCCGAACTCACCGAGCACCGCGAGCGCCTCTTCCAAGCTCTCGGGCGAGCAGTACCGAAAGCGCGGTGGCTTCATGGACGATCCTTCCACTGGTGCATCGACAGCCGCCCACTCTCGTAGTCGCCAGCGACGCCCTCGCGTACACTGGCCGTCGACTCGGCTGGAGCGTTCCCGACGATGCGGCGCAAGCTACGGATCATCGCCAGCCCGATCGTTCCCATCCTGTTCGGCCCCGGACGTGTGCTCGAGGCGGTCGCATCCTACCCACAGGCAGTCTACCTGACCGACGGCACGCGGTGGATTTCGCTGGTGGGCCCACGGACGCTGCTCCCACCGGATGGCCTCCAGGTCGAGTTCGACCGACCGCTGGCGGAGCTCCTGCCGGTGGGCACCACGCTCCGCATCGGCGGGGGCCGCATCGAGCTGCCGAATGGGGAACGCGTCGTGCCGGAACCCGGCCTCCGCTACTGGATCCCACGCCTCCCGCGTCGCCGGATCGTGGCAGCCCCGTCCGTCCAGCTCGCCGACCGTCTCCTCGCCGAACTGCCTCCCGCGCCACCGCACGAGGACCCGTTCCTCGCTCTCGCGCTCCCGCGTCTCCGGTCGCTGCACGCCGGATTGCTCCGCACGCTCCGCGACTTCCGCGACGCGGACGCTCTCGAGCGGGCAGCCGGACTGGCCGGGCTCGGTCCGGGACTCACCCCGCTCGGCGACGACCTCCTGGCTGGAACCTGCCTGGCGCTCGACCTCCTCGCGCGGGTCGACTCCACCGTCCCGTGGGTTGCCTACCGCGAGACCCTGGCCGAAACGGCAGCCACCCGGACGACGGCGCGGAGCGCCGCGTGGCTCCGGCAGGCTGCTCGCGGGGAGTTCGCGCGGGAGTATCTCGCGCTGGCGGCAGCGGTCAGCCGCGCGGACGAGCGGCGATCGCGTGCTTTCCTGCGGCGGGTGCTCACGATCGGTTCGACCTCGGGCTGGGGTGTGGCGACGGGCTTCCTGAGAACGTTCCACCGTCTCGCCCGATCCACTTGACCGCAAACTCCGCGTCGCCGACCCGGACTTCGCCCGCCACGATCCCGCGACGCCGCCTGGCCGAGCACGAGCGGTTCCTCGGAAAATCGAACGTTCCATGCCATCGACCCCTCGCCGATGGCTCGCGCCGTCCCGACATGTTGTGGCCGAAAAAGCGGAGAGGAGCTCGTCGTGAGCTCCTCTTGCTCTCGGGCGACGCGTCGAGTATAGTCGGGTGCGGTTGAGCGTGTCAACGCTTCCGATTCGGCTTCCTGTCGAGTGAGGGAGGGAAACTCCCGGAACGAACCTTCCAACCGAGTCGGAGGAAGCCCGTCGCCAATGGCCAGCCTGGATCCGCACCAGGTTGGCCTGGTCGCTTTTTTCTTCGCGGATGCCGGAGGAGGGTCACGATGGTGACGCGGGTCCACGTCGAGCCGAACTCGTACTTCGATTCGGTCGCACTCATGGCCGTCGCGGCAGCCGCCAACCGGCGGCCAGGGGTCGAGCTCGTCGCGCTCGTCATGGGAACCAGTGCCAATCTGGAGCTCCTGCGCGACTCAGGATTCTCCGACGAGCGGTTGGAGCGAGTGGGGCCGAACGACCTTGTCATCGCGGTACGAGCCAGCGACGAAGAGATGGCCGAGGCGACCGTTCGCTTCGCGCTCGACGAGCTCCGACGGAGCGGTCCGACTCACCGGAGCGAGGATGCCGTGGTGTTCCCCCGGAGCCTGCGCAGCGCGCTGCGGCTGCATCCGCAGGCCGATATCGTCGTCATCTCCGTTCCCGGCCCCTATGCGCCGATCGAAGCGGAGGAAGCGCTCCGAGCCGGGCGCCATGTCTTCCTCTTCAGCGACAACGTCAGCATCGAACACGAAATCCGGCTCAAGCAGCTCGCCCGCGAGCTCGGCTTGCTCCTCATGGGACCGGACTGCGGAACGGCCTACGTCAATGGCCTGGGGCTCGGCTTCATGAACGCGGTCCGGCGTGGGCCGATCGGGATCGTCGCCGCCGCCGGAACCGGCCTCCAGCAAGTCGCGAGTCTCATCGACTGGCTGGGAAGCGGGATCAGCCACAGTCTCGGAACCGGGGGTCGCGATCTCGACGAACGGGTCGGCGGCGCGACGATGCTGGCCGCGCTCGACGCGCTCGCCACCGATCCAGCCACCGAGGTCATCGTCACGGTTTCCAAGCCCCCCGCTCCTGCTGTCGCCCAGCGCGTGGTCGAGCGCCTGGCGCAGTGCGGAAAGCCGGCGGTCGTCTGCTTCGTCGGAACCACGCCGGTCGTCGAGGGCCAGGTGCAGATCGCTCGCAACTTGACCGAAGCGGCACAGCTCGCCGTGCAGCTCGCGACCGGGCGTCCGCTGACCGAACTGGAGCTCCCGGGCACGGACGAGGCCCGTGCTCGGCTGACCGCCGAGCGGAGTCGTCTCGCCCCCGGTCAGCGTTTCCTGCGCGGACTGTACAGCGGCGGCACCTTGTGCGAGGAAGCCATGGCGATCCTCTTGCCCAAGCTCGGCGCCGTCCACTCCAACGTACCGCTGCGACCGGAACTCCGGTTGGAGGATCCACGCCGGAGCGTCGATCACACCTTCGTCGACCTCGGCTCCGACGAGTTCACCGTCGGGCGTCCGCATCCGATGATCGATCAGACGGTACGGATCGAGCGCTTGCTCCGCGAAGCGGAGGACGCCACTGTCGCCGGCATCGTGCTCGACGTCGTCCTCGGCTACGGCGCAGCCGCCGATCCCGCCAGCGAGCTCGCGCCGGTGATTAGCCAGGTACGACAGCGAGCGACAGAGGCCGGACGCACACTGGCCATCGTCGTCGCGCTGATCGGCACCCGGGCCGACCCGCAGAACTACGCCCGGCAGCGGGAGCTCCTCGAGTCTGCCGGGGCGATCGTCGTCCCGAGCAATGCCGCGGCGGCCGAACTCGCCGGAGCACTGGTGGCCTGAGAGGAGAAGGAACGATGAGCGAGAAGATCGGTCAACTGCTCCAGACGACACCCGAGGTGATCAACGTCGGACTGGACCTGTTCGCTCGCGCAATCCGCGAGCAAGGTGGATCGGTTCAGTCCGTCGACTGGAGACCGCCGATGGTCGAACCGGCGCCGCAGGCGTTGCCGCTCTTCAATGATCCGCGCATCGCCGAAGCGAACCAGGAAGCCGTCACCCGCATGATGCGGGCGCAACCGGTCGTCATCGGCGTGGCCCGTGCCCGCGACGTGATCCCAGGCATGACGGAGCGGACGTTCCTGCACGCAGGCCCACCGATCGATTGGGCGCACGCCTCGGGACCGCTCCGTGGAGCGCTCATCGGGGCGATGCTGTTCGAGGGTTTCGCCGAGACGCCGGAGGAGGCGGTTCGCAAGTTGGAGTCGGGTTACGTCGAACTCTCGCCCAACCACGAGCACGACAGCGTCGGGCCGATGGCGGGCGTCATCTCTCCGTCGATGCCCGTCTACATAGCCGTCAACGCTGCCGGCCAGAATCGTGCCTACACGAACTTCAACGAGGGTATCGGTAAGGTCATGCGCATGGGGGCCTACGCCCCGGAGGTGATCGATCGCCTGCGCTGGATCAGCAACGTCTTGGCACCGCTCGTGGGCAAAGCGCTCGAGCGGAGCGGCGGCATCGACCTCCGCAACATCATCGCACAAGCGCTGCAGATGGGAGACGAGTGCCACAACCGGAACAAGGCAGCCACCTCCCTGTTCTACCGCGAAATCGCACCCCATCTCGTCGAGTGCGACGCACCGGCAAGCGACATCGCAGCGGTGCTCCGCTTCATCAACGCGAACGATCACTTCTTCGTCAACCTGGCGATGGTCGCCGCGAAGGTGATGGCTGACGCCGCTCACGGCATCGCCGGGAGCACGGTCGTCACCACGCTGTCCCGCAACGGCACCGAGTTCGGCATCCGCGTTTCCGGTCTCGGCAACCGCTGGTTCACCGGACCGGCCAACGTCCCACGCGGGCTCTATTTCGCTGGATTCGGTCCGGACGACGCCAACCCGGACATCGGTGACAGCGCGATCACCGAGACGGCCGGGTTCGGCGGCTTCGCGCTGGCCGGAGCGCCAGCGATCGTGCAGTTCATCGGCGGCACGCCGGCTGACGCGGTCCGCGCGACGCTCGAGATGTACGAGATCACCGTCGCCGAGCACGAGGTCTTCCGCATCCCAGCGCTCGACTTCCGCGGGACACCGGTCGGCATCGACCTCCGGGCCGTCATCCGGACCGGCATCCTGCCGGTGATCGATACCGGCATCGCCCACCGGCAACCGGGAATCGGTCAGGTCGGCGCTGGCATCGTCCGCCCGCCGGAACGCTGTTTCGTCGAAGCCTATCGTGCCTTCGAGCGCGAATATCTCGCCGAACGGTTGGCCGGGACCGAACCTGCCGGGAGGAGCGAGCGATGAGGCGCATCGTCGTCGCGCTCGGTGGGAACGCGATCATCCAAGCGGGTCAACGCGGGACCGCCGAGGAGCAACAAGCGAACGTCGATCTCACCTGCCGTCAGCTCGCCGAGCTCGTCGCCGCCGGTTACGAACTCATCATCACCCACGGCAACGGCCCCCAGGTCGGAAACCTGCTCGTCAAGAACGAACTCGCCCGCGATGTCGTACCGCCGGTACCGCTGCACTGGTGCGTCGCGCAGACGCAAGCGACCATCGGCTTCATGATCCAGCAAGCGCTCGGGGCGGAGCTCCGCCGACGCGGTATCGAGCGTGTGGTCGCGACGCTGGTGACGCGCACCGAGGTCAGTCCCGACGACCCGGCATGGAAGGAGCCCACGAAGCCGATCGGCTTATATTACCCTGAGGAGCGGGCTCGCGCCATCATGGCAGCGACCGGTCAGGTCTGGAAGCCGCAAGGCACGCGCGGCTGGCGGCGAGTCGTCCCATCGCCCGACCCGATCGCGATCGTCGATCGTCCGGCCATTGAGCTCATGGTCGCTGCGGGTGCGATCGTGGTCGCCTGCGGAGGCGGCGGCATTCCGGTCGTCCGCCGGCCCGACGGTCGGTACGAGGGCGTCGAGGCGGTCATCGATAAGGACCTCGCCGCCGCGCTCCTCGCGCACGAACTCGCCGCCGACGGACTTGTCATCCTCACCGACGTGCCGTACGTCATGCTCCACTACGGAACGCCGAACGCTCGTCCCCTCGAACGGGTCACCGCGAGCGAACTCCGCCGGTATCAGGGCGAGGGTCATTTCGCCTCCGGCAGCATGGGGCCGAAGGTCGAGGCGGCCATCCGGTTCGTGAGCGGCGGCGAGGGTCGGCGAGCCGTCATCGCCGCCCTCGATCACGCGCGCGACGCCGTCGAGGGGCGCAGCGGCACGCAGGTCGTCGCGCAGTAGGAGGAG
>JANZZC010000056.1 GCA_026419575.1 Thermomicrobium sp.
GCCTGAAGTGTCGGTCGTGACGATGGGCCTCGTCGTCGGGCGAGCCCCGGAGGGTTCTGGGGCTCGTTTGGTATACTGACCGCGCCTGCGGCCGCGAGGACGCGCCGGATCGTGTGCCTTTCCGCGCTGCTGCCGCTCGGGTGTGGCAACGGCCCGAGGACGAGCGCAGCGCGAACCCGTGGAAAGGAGGAGTGCGTTGCCGCGCTACGAGCCTGAGCCTCGGAAGTACGAACTGATGGTGCTTTTGCGCCCCGA
Organism: Thermomicrobium sp.; assembly: GCA_026419575.1. Classification (GTDB taxonomy): domain Bacteria; phylum Chloroflexota; class Chloroflexia; order Thermomicrobiales; family Thermomicrobiaceae; genus Thermomicrobium. The sequence goes on from JANZZC010000056.1 coordinate 256, forward strand.
CCTGAACGACGAGCGGCTGGAGAGCGCGATCGAGCGCATCAAGACGACGATCGCCGATCAGGGCGGGACGGTGACGTTCGAGAAGCGCGATACCCCGTGGGGGCGGCGGCGGCTGGCCTATCCGATCATGAAGTTCCAGGAGGCGTTCTACGTCCTGTTCCAGCTCGTCTGCCCGCCCTCGAAGGCGCGCGAGATCGAGCGAGAACTGCGACTGAACGAGCAAGTGCTCCGTCACCTGATGGTGCGGCTGGACGCGTGAGCGGCTCGCGAGACGGGGCCGGAGAGGCGGAGGTGCGATGTCGCGCGGACTGAATCGGATCGAGCTCATCGGCAATGTCGGCCGCGACCCCGAGATGCGCTACACGCCTTCCGGGGCCCCGGTCACGCAGTTCTCTCTGGCGGTCAACAGCTTCCGCCGCAGTGCACAAACCGGCCAGCCGACCGAAGAGACCGACTGGTTCACCATCGTCTGCTGGAATCGGCTGGCAGAGTTCGCTGACCAGTACATCCGGAAGGGAACCAAGGTGTACGTAGCCGGGCGCTTGCGTGTCCGGCGCTTCACCGGGAACGATGGTACCGAGCGGACGGCGGTCGAAGTGATCGCGCGGGAAGTCTTGTTGCTCAGCCCTCGCCCCGCTGACGCTCCGGTGCCGGCTGCGGCGGTGCCGGTCGAGGAAGTCGTGCCGGGACCGGACCTGCCGCCCGACGTGACGTTCGACGACGAGGATCCCTGGAACGATCAAATACCGTTTTGAGCGATCGTGAGGAGTGGTGCGGACGATGGTCGAGGAACTGCATCCGGCAGAGGTTTCGGACAACGGTTCCGGCGAGGGTGCCGAGACGCCGCAGCGGGAGACGACCGCGGAAGCTGCCCGACCGAGCCGGGCGGCGACGCGGTACTACCCGCGCAAGAAGGTCTGCGCCTTCTGCATGGATGGCATCAAGGAGATCGACTACAAGGACTTCGGTCGCCTGCGCCGGTACCTGTCGCCGCAGGCGAAGATCGAGCCTCGCCGAGCGACCGGCACGTGCGCGAAGCACCAGCGGCAGCTGGCGCGAGCGATCAAGCGGGCTCGGCACCTCGCGTTGCTCCCCTTCGTTCCGGAGCGCTGATCCGCCCGCGTTCGCGGTGTCCGCGCGTCGTGTGCCGGTCACGAGCCAGCGAGGTGGAGGATGCAGGAGCGGATCCGGCGGTGGCTGCCTGGCCGTCGCGAGGGGACGAAGTCCGGTACCCGCCCACGACGGGTTCCCCGCCGAGAGCGCGAGCGTCTGCAGGAGCGGGCGGCCCTGATCGGTGTGACCGTCGTGCTCGCCGTCGTCGGGCTCCTGCTCGGCGGCGGCGCAGTCTACCAGTACTGGTACCTGCCGCATCAGGTATTGGTCGAGGTCAACGGCGAGCGGGTCACGCGCGGCGACTATTGGAAGATGCGGAAGCTGGAGCTCCTCAATCAGATCAGCCAGTACCAGCAGCTCGCCAATCTCACCACCGGGCAACAGAGTAGCCAGTATCAGCAGCTCGCTGAGCAAGCGCGACAGCAGTTACGAACCGTCGAGCAGGATCCGGTCAATCAGGCGACCGTCGAGCAGATGGTCGACGACCTCATCGTCGTGCAGCGTATGGGTCAGCTCGGCGTGACGGTCGACGAGGCAGAACTCGAGGCGTACATGCTGAGCTTGTTCAGCAGTGCGCCGCTCGCGACGCCGACGCCCACGCTGGGCGTCGATCCCACCGCGGTGGCCTGGGCGACGGCGACAGCGGCGGTGACGCCGACCCCGACTCCTACTCCGACTCCGGAACCCGGAGTGACGCCGACACCGAGCCCGACACCGACGCCGACACCGTCGGTCACTCCCACAGCGACCCCGACCGTTCCACCGGAGGAAGCCAGGGCGACCGCGACGGCATTGATGGGCGAGTACCAGCGCAACGTTCTCGACCAAGCTGGCCTCTCGCTCGCGGACTTCCGCCGGCTCGTCGTCCGCCCGCTCCTGGCTCGCGAGAAGGTGCAGCGCGCGCTGGAAGAGCGGATTCCGCTCCGCGGCGAGCAGGTGCACGCGCGCCACATCCTGCTGGCGACGCGCGAGGCGGCCGACCAGGCGCTCGCCGACATCCGATCCGGGGCGGACTTCGCAGCCATCGCCCGGGAGCGATCGATCGACAGCGACACTGCGCCGAACGGCGGTGACCTCGGGTGGTTACCGCGCGGCTACATGCCTCCCGCCTTCGACGACGTCGCTTTCTCGTTGCAGCCGGGTGAGCTCGGTGGCCCGGTGCAGACGGAGTACGGCTGGCACCTCGTCCAGGTGCTCGAGCGCGACGCCGATCGGCCGATCAGCGTGCGGATGCTCGAGGCGCTGCGTGCGCGCGCCTTCGACCGCTGGCTGGAGGAGCAACGGAAGACGTCGACGATCCGCTGGTACCAGGGACTCGCGTCGCTGCCGACCCCGGCGACGCAGACCTTCGTCGCGCCGCCGGATGCACCGCCGACTCCGACACCCACGCCGACGCCAACGCCCGTCCCCGAAGCGACACCGGAGGCGACGCCGTAACGGCAGCGTCACCCGTTCGGAACGGACGGGTGCGAAGGAGGTGACCGAATGCGCGCACCGCCGGCGATCCGCTACCGCGCGCGAGCGGCCCCTTCGGCCGGGGGGCTGATCGGTCTGGCGCTCTTCCTCGTGCTCGGTGCGACGGCGGTGCTCGCGGTGATGGGTCTGCTCGGCGTGACGCGTTCCACGCTCCCGTCGCTCGCGCTCTGGTCGGTCTTCCTCCTCGCTGGTTCCGGGGCAGTGGCCATAGCCTATCTCCTGCTCGCATACTTTTCGATCGGGTACGACATCACCGATGACGCCATCCGTGTCCGCTGGGCGAATCGCGTCGAGGACATCCCGGTGGACCGGCTCACCTATGCCGGGCCAGCTGCACCGCTCCTCGGCGCGGTCCGCCGCTCGTGGCTACCGATGTGGCCGGGTTACTACGTCGGCTGGCTCAGGACTCCCTTCGGGCGCGTGCGGGTCGTCGCGACCCAATCGGTGAGTAGGCAGCTCCTGCTTTCGACCGATGCTGCCCATTGGGCGATTTCGCCGGCGCAGCCGGTCCTGTTCCTCGAGCAGCTCGCGGCGGTGCGTCGCCGACGCGAGCGCGGCGAAACGGCGGCGAGGATCGCCGGTCGCGAGCAGCTCGCTGCCGCCGGCTGGACCGCCGCGTTCCCGACGGTACCGGGCGGGGTGCCCGCCGCGCCGGCTCAGGCTCGGGTCCGCCCGTGGCGTCCGGCATTCCTCCGTGACCGGGTCGCGCTGGGGCTCCTCGCGACGACCGTGCTGCTGCTCGCTGGTATGATCATCTACCTACTGGCACGCTCCGATGCGCTTCCAGCGACGCTCGTCCTGCACTGGAACGCGGCTGGTTTGCCTGACCGCATCGGGACCAGGCGCGATCTCTGGTTGCTGCCGTTCGTGTCGTTCATCGTGACGGTCGCCAACGTCGCGCTGGCGCTCCTGGCCGAGCAGCTCGAACAGTTCGCAGCGCGCTTGTTGCTGGGTGGCACGGTGATCGTGCTCGTGCTCGCTTGGGTCGCGCTCTTGACGATCACGCTGTGACGCAGTCCCCGGGGGAACTACTGTGGCGAACGCGATCACGGTCGGTCGGCTCCTCCTCCTCTTCGTGGGGATCGGGCTCCTCTACACGACGGAGCGGTGGTCGCTCGTGCTCGCCTGGGTGTCGCTGCTCGTCGTCTTCGCCGGCGATGCGCTCGACGGCATCGTCGCCCGCCGGCGGGGCACGACGAGCGTGTTCGGTGCCGTGTTCGACATCGCCGGTGACCGCGTGGTCGAGAACGCCTTGTGGATCGTCTTCGCCGATCTGGGCTTGATCGGGGTGTGGGCACCGCTCCTGGTGATGACGCGCGGCTTCCTGGTGGACGGACTGCGCAGTGTCGGCTTGCGAGCCGGCCGGACGCCGTTCGGGGAACGCACGCTGGCACGCACGCCCGTCACGCGCTTCTTGACCGCCTCGCGGACGATGCGGGCGCTCTACGGGATCGCGAAGCTCATGGCGTTCCTGTTCCTCGCCGGCGTCGTCGCGGAACGAGAGGTCGGGTTCCCGGTGCTCGGTTGGCTGTTCCGTGACCCTGTGCCCGTGACGGTCGGCTGGATCGTCGTGTACGGCACGATCGTCCTGACGGTCGTTCGCGGGATTCCGGTGCTCGTCGACGCCTGGCCCTATCTGCGCGCGCGGCCCGAGGAACTCGCGATGGAACGCGCGGATCGCGAATCACCGACAGCATGATCCGGGATTGGGCACGTCGGAGCCTCGGTGCGTTCCTGCTGTACGCCGGTCGTTCGCTGGCGGACGCTCTCGGGGATCTCGCCTTTCTGCTGCTGCCGGCGCAGCGGCGAGCCGTGGCGCACAACCTAGCCCTTGTGCTCGACCAACCGGTCGACGCTCCGGTGGTGTGCAGTGCGGCGCGCCGAGCTTTTCGGGCGAGCGCGCGCAACTTCGGCGCGCTGGCGCTGCTGCGGTTCGCCGGGCGCCGGTGGGCTCCGCGTGTGTCCGTCGAGTGGGCCGGCGCGAGTCCCGAGACACTCGAAGCGCCGGTGATCGTGGTCTCGGCGCATCTCGGACCCTTCGACGTCGTCGCGGCGACCTTCGCGAGACGCGGCTACCGGCTGGTGGCTCTCGCCGAGCCGACCGGCCCTGGCTGGTTCCACCACTGCGTGCGCTGGCTGCGGTCACAGTGCGGGATTCGGCTCGTCCCGCCGACACCGGCCGGGATGCTCGCCGCAGCGCGTGCTGCGCGGTCGGGGATACCGGTCGCGTTCCTCGTCGATCGCCCGCACCCCGGCGGGCGGGCGACCCGCTTCTTCGGGGTACCGGTTCGGCTCCCGGAGGGGGCTGTCCGGCTGGCGCGGCGACTCGGATGTCCGATCGTGCCGGCGTTCGTCTACCGTACGCCGGACGGGTATCGTCTCCGGTTCGAGGCACCAATCTCCGTTGAGCCTGGTGACGATGCGATGCGTCACCTCGCGCAGGTCGCCGAGAGACTGGAGCAGGCGATCCGTGCGGCCCCCGATCAGTGGCTGGTCTTCCGACCGGTCTGGGATACGTGAACGGCGATCGGCTGGGTTCGCCGACGGGTGCTGCGGACGGGAGCGAGCGGCTCGGCCCAGAGGTCGTACGGTTCGGCTCGGACGACGCGCACGGGCACGAGCTCGCCGACGGGGAGACGGCCGGGGACGAACACGAGTCCATCGACCTCCGGCGCATGCCGCGGCGCTCGGCCGGCTGCGATCGGCCGACGGCGACCTCGCTCGTCTTCGAGTTCTCCCTGACCTTCGATCAGGACGGTGAGCTCTCGCCCGACCAAGCGGCGGTTCTTCGCGAGGGAGATCTTCCGCTGCAGTTCCATCACCCGAGCACGGCGCTCCTCGGCGACCTCGGGTGGCACCGGCGCACCGAGGCGTGCGCTCGGCGTCGGCGCTTCGGGCGAGTAGACGAAGACACCGACGTGGTCGAACTCCAATTCGGCGACGAAGTCGTAGAGACGCTGGAACCGCTCTTCCGTTTCGCCGGGGAAACCGACGATGAAGGTCGTCCGAAGGGCGACGTCCGGCAGGCGTTCGCGGGCGTAGGCGACGAGACGTCGATAGAAATCCGGGTCGCTCGGTCGGGCCATCGCGCGCAGGATGTCGGGATCCGCGTGCTGCAAGGGGATATCGAGGTAGGGGACGCACTGCGGCAGCTCGGCCATCGTTTCGATGAGCCGGAAGAGCAGCGGCGTGGGGTACAGGTAGAGGAGACGGAGCCACGGCAACTCGGGGACCTGTTCGGCGATAGCTCGCAATAGATCCGGCAGGCCCTGGCGGATGCCCAGGTCGGCCCCGTAGCGGATCGTATCCTGCGCGACCAGGACGACTTCCTTCGTACCTGCCTCGACGAGTTCTCGGATCTCGCGGATGATCTCGGAGGGGCGCTTGCTCACTTGATTTCCCTTGATGAGCGGAATGGCGCAGAACGAACAGCGATGGTCGCAACCGTCGGCGATCTTGACGTACGCGCTCGGTCGTGCGACCGGCAAGCGTCGGAAGGTCGGGACGGGCGCTTCCGCCGGCCGTACGCTCGGTACCGGGAGTCCGAGCAGTTCGGCGACCAGCGCGTCGATCCGTGACCATTCGCGCGTCGAGAGAAGAGCATCGACATCCGGCGGTACTTCGCGCCGGTGCTCCTCGAGGCTCACCATGCAGCCGGCAGCGATGACGACCTGTCCCGGGCGCCGCTGCTGGAGCAGGGCCTCGATCGCGGCTCGCGACTCCGCACGGGCGGCGGCGAGGAAGCCGCAGGTATTGACGATCAGGACGCGAGCTCGGCGCGGGTCATCGGTCGGCTCCAGCCCCTGCGCGATGAGTCGCTGGGCCATCCCCTCCGAGTCGACTTGGTTCTTCGAGCATCCGAGCGTCACGATGTGGAAACGAATCGGATCGGGCATGCTCGCTCCTCACGCACGTCTCCGTTCGTCCGAGCAAGTATGCCCGCAGGAGAGCGTCGCCTCCCAACGGTCCCGCTGGACAGCGGGCGTCTCGGTGGACCGGGTTCCGTAAGCGATGGGCGGCGGTGGAGCGCAGCTGCTCTTGGCGGTGCTCTCCGATCTGTGCTACACTATCTGTTGCGCCAGGCAGCGGGCGCGGGGCTGTAGCTCAGTGGGAGAGCACAACGCTGGCAGCGTTGGGGTCAGGGGTTCGAGTCCCCTCAGCTCCACTGACCACGAGAGGCCGGTCCACCGGACGGTGCGACCGGTTCGTGTCATGTACGGTACGGCGATGACGGGGAGCAGTAGCGCACTGTCGCTGCGCAGCGAGCCGGGGAGGGTGGGAGCCCGGCCGGTCGGGGTGCGCGAACTCGCCCTCGAGCCGCGCGGGCGAAGGCAGCGGTAGCTCGCGCCGGGTCGTGCCCGTTACGGCACGCACGAGGTGGGCGCCGCGACGACGCCAAGGAGGGTGGTACCGCGGGTCGGCCCGTCCCTTCGTGGGCGGGCCGTCGTGCGTTCGATCGTGAACGTGCGGGAGGACGCGACGATGACGACGGCGCAGCAGGAGCGGCGAACCGAGCGGTACGAGCCGCAAGTCATCGAGCCGAAGTGGCAGAAGATTTGGGAAGAGACCCGGATCTTCCTCAACGTCCAGGAAGACCCGACGAGACCGAAGTGGTATCACCTCGTGATGTTCCCCTACCCTTCGGGGAACCTCCACATCGGCCACTGGTTCTCCTATGCGCCTGCCGACGCTGCGGCGCGGTACAAGCGGATGCGCGGCTACAACGTCCTGTTCCCCTTCGGATTCGACGCCTTCGGTCTGCCGGCGGAAAACGCCGCGATCAAGCACGGGATCCATCCCCGTGTCTGGACGATGCAGAACATCGCGCACATGAAGAAGCAGCTCCGCTCCATGGGAGCGATGTTCGACTGGTCGAAGGAAGTCATCACCTGCTTGCCGGAGTACTATCGCTGGAATCAGTGGTTCTTCCTGCAGTTCTACAAACGCGGGCTGGCCTATCGCGCCAAGGCACCGGTGTGGTGGTGCCCGACGTGCCAGACGGTGCTGGCGAACGAACAGGTGATCGACGGACGCTGCGAACGCTGCAGTACCGAGGTCTACCGACGTGACCTCGAGCAATGGTTCCTGCGCATCACCGCCTACGCCGAGGAGCTCCTGCGTTTCGACGGGATCGACTGGCCCGAGCGCGTCATCACCATGCAACGCAACTGGATCGGGCGTTCCGAGGGCGCGCGGATCGTCTTCCGGAGCGAGCAGGGAGATCCGATCGAAGTCTTCACCACCCGCCCCGATACGCTCTGGGGTGCGACGTTCATGGTCCTGGCTCCGGAACACCCGCTGGTCGAGAAGCTCACGACGCCCGATCGCCGAACCGAGGTGGAAGCCTACGTCGAGCAGGCGCGACGACGGAGCGACATCGAGCGAACCTCGACCGAGCACGAAAAGACGGGCGTCTTCATCGGTGCATACGCCATCAATCCGGTGAACGGCCGGCGTCTCCCGATCTGGATCGCGGACTACGTATTGCTGCAGTACGGGACCGGCGCGATCATGGCGGTGCCAGCGCATGACCAACGCGACTTCGAGTTCGCTCGTGCGTTCGGCCTGCCGATCGTGGTGGTCATCCAACCGCCCGATCGTCCGCTCGACCCCGCCACCATGGAGGCGGCCTACGATGGGGACGGCGTCATGGTGAACTCCGGACCCTTCGACGGGACGCCGACGGCCGGCGGCGAGGCGATCCGCCGGGTGATCGATTGGCTCGAGCAGCAGGGAATCGGGCGCCGCGAGGTCACCTACCGTCTGCGGGACTGGTTGATCTCGCGACAGCGGTACTGGGGAACGCCGATACCGATCGTCTATTGCGACCGCTGCGGCATCGTGCCGGTACCGGAGGACCAGCTGCCGGTGCTGTTGCCCGAGGACGCGGAGTTCATGCCGACCGGCCAGTCGCCGCTCATCACCCACGAGGCGTTCGTCAACACGACCTGCCCACAGTGCGGCGGACCGGCGCGTCGCGAAACCGACACGATGGACACCTTCGTCGACTCGTCCTGGTATTGGTTCCGCTACTTGAGCCCGCACGAGAGCGATCGGCCGTTCGATCCGGAGAAGGTTGCCTACTGGACACCGGTGGATCAGTACACCGGTGGCATCGAGCATGCGATCCTCCATCTCCTCTACAGCCGTTTCTGGACGAAGGCGCTGGCCGACCTGGGGCTGATCGATCACCGTGAACCGTTCCTCCGGCTCTTCAACCATGGCGTGATCCTGGGCGAGGACGGCGAGAAGATGTCCAAGAGCCGTGGGAACGTGGTCGATCCGGACGACCTGGTGGCTCGGCTGGGTGCGGATACGGTCCGGCTGTACTTGATGTTCATCGGCCCCTGGAGCCAGGGTGGTCCGTGGAGTTCCCGCGGTGTCGCTGGAGTGCAGCGGTTCCTCCAACGCGTCTGGTCGCTCGTCAACGAGACGTTGGATATCCCGGTCGATCTCGAGGACGACGAGCAGGCACGATCCTTGCGGCGGCTCGTGCACCGGACGATCAAGCAAGTCACGGACGACTTCGAGACCTTCAGCTTCAATACCGCGATCGCCCGGATGATGGAGCTCGTCAATGAACTCTCGCGCTTGCGCGAGACACCGGTCGTCCGCATGCCGGTGTGGCGCGAGGCGCTGGAGACGCTCGTGTTGCTCTTGGCTCCCGGTGCGCCGCACATCGCGGAGGAGCTCTGGGAGCGCCTCGGCAAGCCGTACAGTGTCCATCTCCAGGCCTGGCCGACGTACGATCCGGAGCTGGCTGCCGAGGAGACGATCGAGCTGGTCGTTCAGGTGAACGGTCGAGTGCGCGACCGGTTGCAGGTTCCGGTCGATATCGGCGAGCAGGAAGTTGTCGCGCGCGCTCAGGAATCGGAGCGGGTGCGGAGCTACCTGGCCGGGAAGCGGATCGAGCGGGTGATCTACGTGCCTGGTCGGTTGGTCAACTTCGTCGTGGCGGACGCCAGCGGCGGGGATTGACCGCTACCGGCGACCGATCAGGTACGCGAGGGTGGCGAGCGCCTCGCGTGCGATGTACCAGCGCTCGAGCGCTGACCCCGGTCGGATAGGGCTGTCCGGCGCTGGAGAACCGAAGGCGACGAAGCCGAGGTCACGCACCATGAGCTTGCTCCGGAAGAGGTGGAAACCGTCGCTGACCAGGAGCACCCGCTGGGCGCCGCGGCCCTCGAGGATCGGCACCGCCGCACGGAGGCTTTCCCAGGTGTTGCGTCCGTAGGGAACCACGAGCAGGGCCTCCACCGGCAGTCCCTGGCGCTCGAGGTAGCTGGCTCCGACTTCGGCTTCGCTCAGATCGTCCGGTGACGCTGAACCGCCCACCAGGACGATCGCGGGAGCGTAGCCCTGACGGTAGAGTGCGGCGGCATGGTCGAGGCGAGCCCGGAAGGCTCGGGTAGGGCGCCCGTTGTACTGCGCCGCCCCGAGCACGAGTATGGCATCGGCCGGTGCGCGCTCGTCGTTCCGGGCCTGCGCCTGGATCGCGAGGCCGAGCACGAACAAGGTCGCTCCGCTCGCCAGGAAGCCGAGTCCGATGACGCCGACCGCGAGGAGACGCCCGCGGCGCCGAGTCGGCGAGCTGGTCGCGAGGCGCGCCATCCGTCCCTCCCGAGCGCTAACTGTGCCAAATCGCGAGCGGTCGACGGAGGAGAACAGTGGAACCGAGAGAATCGCGGATCACGGGGATCGCTCCAGCGCCGCGGCGGAGCGACCGCTTCATCGTCGAACGTGACGGCACCGCGTGGGTATCGCTCTCGGCAGCGCGGATTGCTGAGCTCGGGCTGCAAGTCGGCGAGTGGCTCTCGAGCGAGCGTGTCGCGGCGATCGAGCGTGCGAGCGCGCTCGAGGCGGCACAGGAGGTTGCGTTGCGCCTGTTGGCGGTACGACCGCGGAGCGAGGCCGAACTCGCGACCCGGTTGCGACGGAAGGGATACGCGAGCGAGATCATCGAGGATGTACTGAGGCGCCTGCGCATGCTCGGGTACCTGGACGATCGTGCCTTCGCCGAGGCGTGGGTGACTCAGCGGCGTCGTTCCAACCCGCGGGGCCCGAAGCTCCTGCGTCGGGAACTCCGGGACAAAGGGATCGCACCGGACCTGATCGAGGCGGTCGTGCCGGCAGAGCCGGAGGAAGAACTGCGACTCGCGCGGGAAGTCGCGCGCAAACACTGGCCGCGCCTGGCGTCGCTCGATCGAGCGGTGGCGCGACGTCGGCTGGCCGGACTCCTGGAGCGACGTGGCTTCTCCTGGACGACGATCCGCAGCGTGCTCTCCGAATACACCGAGATCGATCCGGAGAACGCCTGAGCGTGGCCAGGGAACCCCTCGACGGGACAGGGTTGCCGGAGTGAACGGACAGGGGATATACTGAGATCCCGATGTGAATGACGAGCCCTCGCGTCGCGTTCCGTCTTTTACCGGAGCCAGTGCGAACGGACGGTTTGTGGATGGCTGAAATCAAATGGCTGGGGCATGCGTGTGTCCGGCTGCGCGGTCGCGACGTGACCGTGCTCATGGATCCGGTCGGCCCCGAAACCGGTTATCGTCCCGGGAAGCAGCGTGCAGATATCGTGACGGTGAGTCATCCCCACCCCGGTCACCGGTATCTGGAACTCGTGCGGCCAGGCTATCGCCTGGTAGAGGGTCCCGGCGAATACGAAATCCGGGGGACGTTCATCACCGGGATCCGGACGTATCACGACGAGGAACGCGGTGGGCGTTTGGGAAAGAACACGGTCTACATCGTCGATCTCGACGGTGTACTGGTGTGCCACTTGGGCGACCTCGGGCATGCCTTGAGCGACGAACAGGCGGAACTCCTGAGCGAGGTCGACGTCTTGCTCGTCCCGGTCGGCGGGGGAACGACGCTCGACGCGGAACGTGCGGTCGAGGTGGTCGGCCAGATCGAGCCGCACGTGGTGATCCCCCTTCAGTTCCGGACGGAACAGGGCGACCATGATCGCGACCCGGTCGAGCGTTTCATGCGGGCGATGGGCGTGACGGAGTGGACGACGCGAGAAACCTACTCTGTGCGCAAGGGGGAGTTCGGGGAGGCAGTGGAGGTCGTGGTGCTGGTCCCCGACCCGTGAAGTCGGAGGCATCCTACCCGGAGGTGTGCCGATGCCGAAATACATCTTCGTGACCGGAGGAGTCGTCTCGTCGGTCGGGAAGGGGATCGCGACCGCGGCGCTGGGGAGGCTCCTCAAGAGTCGTGGACTACGGGTCGCGCTCATGAAGCTCGATCCGTATCTCAACGTCGATCCGGGGACGATGTCTCCCTATCAGCACGGCGAGGTCTTCGTGACGGAGGACGGCGCGGAGACCGACCTCGATCTCGGGCACTACGAGCGGTTCACCGACGAAGACCTGAGTCGTGCCTCGAACGTCACGACGGGGCAGGTCTACTCGACCGTGATCGCGAAGGAACGGCGGGGAGACTACCTCGGTGGTACCGTACAGGTCATCCCGCACGTCACCAACG
>JANZZC010000079.1 GCA_026419575.1 Thermomicrobium sp.
AGATGTGTATAAGAGACAGGGTCATGCTCGGCCCACACATCGCGGCCGTACAATCGGAACCCCTTTTCCAGTCGGAGTCCTTCGAATGCGCCTCGTCCGATCGGAACGATGCCCAACGCTCGTCCAGCTGTCGACAGCAAGTCCCAGAGTCGAAGGCCGTAATCAGGCGTGGTCAGGATCTCGTACCCGTATTCACCGATGAAGGACAGGCGCATCAGAAGCACTGGTACATCGCCGATGTATCCGGCCCCGACGCCGAAGTACGGGAGGGGCGGGATTTCCGCACCGATACCATGGAGGAGTTCGCTGATACGAGGACCCCAGAGGCCGAGGCAGCAGAATTGCCCGGACACATCGTGCACCAGAACCTGCATGTCACGTCCATGGTCTTGGATCCACTGAACATCCCGTATGGCGTTCCCTCCGATGAGATACCGATCCGCCGATACCCGTGCGATCGTCACGTCACTCAACACGGTTCCTCGTGGGGTCAGGAGCAACGCATAGATCATGCGCCCGACCGGGACATCGACGTCGCGTGCGCAAAGCCGTTGCAGTAGTGCCACGGCATCACGACCGACCACCTCTACGCGGACGAGTGGTGACAGGTCGTAGATGCAACCAGCCTCGCGTGCCTGCAGATGTTCCGCACCGACGATCGGAGACCAGAACTGAGCAGCCCAGGAGTGCCGACGCGGAATCTCCAGCTCCTTCAGGAGGAAGCGGTTGCTCTCGAACCACTGCGGCCGCTCCCAGCCTGCTGCTTCGAGGAAGACTGCTCCCGCGTCTTGCTGGCGCAGATAGAATGGGCTGGTTCGCAACTGCCGTGGCGCAGCCGGTGGCTGGAGAGGATGGACGATGTCGTACACCTCGCGATACGCCTGGAGGCTCCGGACATCGATGAACGACCGGCTCAACCCATACTGCTCGAAGCGACGAGGATCACATTCCCGCAGATCCCATGACGGTACACCCTCGACGATCCACTCTGCTGCGGCTTTGGCTCCGCCGGCGGCGTGCGTGATCCAGAGACCGTTGACGATCCAAAAGCCTCGCGGTTTCTCCAGCGGTCCGATCAGTGGCATGCCGTCCGGGGTGAAGACGAAGGCCCCGTTGATGCCGCGTTCGATTTGTGCATCGGTGAGTGCAGGGATCAGCGTGACAGCATCGACCCAAGAATGCCGGAAGAGCGCTGGATCGAAGTCGACGATAGCGTCCGTCGGCAACGATCGCGTGTCAGCACGTACCGGCTCATGACGATAGGAGCCGATGCCGAGTTGCTTGCCGACCTGGCGGAAATACAACGATCGGTCCTGATGCCGTACGACTGGCAATCGGGCCTCGCTTGTCTCGGAGGACAGGAGTGACAGTGGTGTCGTCCAAACGAACGGATGCTGGAGGGGCACCAACGGCAGACGGAGTCCGAGCACGTCCCCCAGTTCCTGGGCCCATATCCCATTGCAGCATACGAGAAGACGCGTTTCGATGGTCGTCCCGTCGGAGAGGCGGACACCGCTGACCGTCCCGCGGTCGATCAGGACCTCACGGATCGATGTCCGGTCTCGGAATTCGACGCCGGCCTGTTCAGCCGCTCTGCCCATAACCGTCGCGGCACGGACGGCTTTCGCGAGGCCGTCGCCGGGAACGAACAACCCACCGTAGAGCGGTCGCGGGTCGATCAGAGGAAACAGCTCGGTGCACTCGATCGGCGTAAGAACGGTCGCTTCCAACCCACTGGACGACGCGAGGTCAGCCTTCCGATAGAGGAAGCCGAGACGCTCGGGCGAGGTCGCGACTTCCAAGCCACCGACAGGCAGGAAGCAACTGCCGAGATCGTCGATCAGCGATCGGTACAGTTCGACGCTGTACTTGGCCATCTCAGTCATCAGTCGGGACGAGGAATGGACCCGGAAGACCACTCCCGGAGCGTGTCCCGTCGAACCGCTCGTGCCGAAGAGCGCGCCACGCTCGATGACCGTGATGTTCGTTACGCCGAGGCGAGCCAAGTGATACGCGAGTGCCGACCCGACGATTCCCGCGCCGACGATGACGATATCCCGCCGCATTCTGATCCCTCACGAGAGAACCCACGATCTGCAGTTTAACCACCATGTGAGGTGGAGTCAAGTGCATGACTGTCTCGACACGTCTCGATCGATCAGCCCGTCTGCACCGTACCATGTCTCGTCCTCGGACAGACCGATCCGCCTCCGAGCTTCTGCGATTGGAATCGCGTCGCACGCTGAAGGGAGTCCCATATCGCCAGGTGCCCTAGCGGACGGTGCTTCGGTGCACAACCGACAGACACTGCGTTGGGACAGTGACGCACGTGTCGAGCTGCAGGCTCCCAGGGGGGTACGGCCACGCGCTCGCTTGGTACTGGTCTCGCGTGCGGCGTGCTGTTCGATGCAGAGCACAGTATGCGGCGAAACTCGTCATGCTATGTCATACTGAGGTCACAGCGTTTTCTCTCGCGAGCAGTGGCCCCGGACGGCTCGAACGGTGGACAGGGAGTCGACCGACCGTTGAGTTGCGAGACGGAGAAGACAACGAGTCGGAGGGAGTATTCGATGGGTGCGACGAGTCAACTGCCGCAGTCGTTGCCGATGACCCCCGAGGCGCGTCCCTGGCTCCGGCACTACGAACCCGGTGTCCCGTGGTCGGTCGAGCTCCCCGAAACGACGATGCCGGAGTACCTCGCCCTCAACGCCGGGCGCTACCCGCGTCGCGAGGCGATCCGTTTCTTCGGCAAGGCGATTCACTACCGCGAACTCGACGAGGCCGTCAACCGGTTCGCCAACGCGCTGATCGCGCTCGGCGTGCACCCTGGTGACCGCGTCGCGCTCGTCCTGCCGAACTGTCCGCAGATCGTGATCGGCTACTACGGCGCGCTGCGTGCCGGAGCGGTCGTGGTTCCGTGCAACCCGCTCTATGCCGAGCCGGAGCTGGCCCATCAGCTCGCTGATGCCGGCGTCAAGGTCGTCTTGTGTCTGTCGCTCATGTTCCCCAAGGTCCAGGCAGTGCGCGATCAGGTGCCCTCGCTGGAGCAGGTCATCGTGACCAACATCAAGGAGTATCTGCCGCCCTTAGCACGAGTCGGCTTCACGCTCTTCCGCGAGCGGAAGGAAGGACACGAGGTGACGTTGCCGGAGGACGGGCGCACTCACTGGCTGCAGCCGCTCCTGCAGCAGGCACCGTCGACACCCCCTGGCATCGCCCGTGATCCGGACGATCTCGCCGTCCTCCAGTACACCGCTGGCACGACGGGAGTCCCCAAGGGCGCCATGCTGACGCACCGCAACCTGGTCGCGGTCGCGCTCCAGACCCATGCCTGGGCACGCAACATCGAGGAACCGGACGGGACCGACGTCGTCCTCGGCGTCATCCCGATCTTCCACATCTACGGTCAGACGGTGGTGATGAACTTCCCGATCGTCACCGGAGGCTGCATGGTGCTCGTCCCGCGCTTCAACCTGAAGGAGATCCTGGAAGCGATCGAACGGGAGCATCCGACCTTCTTTCCTGGCGTCCCGACGATGTACGCCGTCCTCGCCAACGCGCCCAAGGTTGAGAAGTACAACCTGCGCTCGCTCAAGGCCTGCATCTCGGGCGCCGCGCCGCTGCCGGTGAGCGTTCAGGAACAGTTCGAGAAACTGACCGGCGCGCGGCTGGTCGAGGGCTACGGTCTCTCGGAAGCACCGGTGACGCACTGCAACCCGATCCTCGGCGAACGTCGCGCCGGGACGATCGGCCTCCCGATCCCCAGTACGGAAGCGATCGTCGTCGACCTCGACACCGGCACGCGCGTGCTCCCGCCGGGAGAAGTCGGCGAACTCGCCGTGCGCGGGCCGCAGGTCATGCAGGGCTACTGGAAGCGACCGGACGAGACCGAGCGGGTATTCCGCGGCAGCTGGTTCCTGACCGGCGACATCGCCCGGATGACCGAGGACGGCTACTTCCAGATCGTCGACCGGCGTAAGGACATGATCATCGTCGGTGGCCTCAAGGTATTCCCGAGCGAGGTGGAGTCGGTGCTGCTGCAGCACCCGGCGGTGAAGGAAGCCGTGGTGGTCGGGATTCCGGATCCGTACCGTGGCGAAACGGTCAAGGCGTACGTGGTCCTTCATGAGGGAGCGGACGTCGAACCACGGGAACTCCTCGCTTTCTGCCGCGAGCGACTGGCTCCGCACCGGGTGCCGCGCGAGATCGAGTTCCGCGAGGAGCTGCCGAAGAACCTGATCGGTAAGGTACTGCGCCGCAAGCTCGTCGAGGAGGAGCTCGCGAAACGGTCCAGCCCGCAGGACCAGCCGGCCGAGGCCTGAGCGTTCACGAACCGACAGGAGCGGTCAGCGGAGTCCGCCGGCGCAGCAGCCAGGCGAGCGCGAGCGCGCCGACCAGCGCCGTCACCAGCGCGACCACCTGCGCCTGTTGCAGGCCCCAGAACCAGACCGCTTCCTGGCGGACGAAACTGATGAGGAAACGCCCGATCCCGTAGAGCAGCCAGTAGAGCGCGAACAGGGAACCGTCAGGGAGACCGCGCCGACGCAGCCGCCAGAGGATCGCCAGGACCAGGAAGTTCACCGCCATATCGTAGATCGGGTAGGGGTGCGTCGGGACGCCGAGGAGATCGGCGGGGAGCAGCGCCTTCGGGTTGGTGTACCGGAGCGCGAACGGGCAGTAGCCCAACTCCTGGGTGGGCACCGCCGGGCCGGCGCCGGCGCAGGCGAGACAGGTGCACGGGCCACCCCAGGCGTCGCCGTTGACGAGGCAACCGAGTCGCCCGATCCCCTGCGCGAGGAGGAGAGCAGGGGCGACCGCATCGGCGACCGGTCCGATCGGCACGCGCTGCCGCCAGAGGATGAACGAGGCCGTGAGCGTGCCGCCGATGATCCCCCCGTAGACGGCGAGCCCGCCCTCGGTGATGGCCAGGATGCGCCACGGTTCGCGCAGGTACTCGCCGAGGTGATCGAGGACGAAGAAGAGTCGCGCACCGACGACGCCACCCAGGATCGTCAGGAGCACGGCCAGATCGAAATTGGGGATCGCGATCCCCTTGCGCGCGATCTCGCGGCCCGCGAGCCAGACGGCCGCCAGGATGGCCACCGCCGTGAACAGCCCGTGCCACGTCAAGAGCAGCGGGCCGATCCGGGCGATATCCGGATCCATGCCGATCGTCACGGTGAACATCGTCGACCCCTCTCGCTGCGCTGTCCCCGAGAACTCTGTCACAACTCCCCGCGGATCAGTCCGCGGCACGGATCCGGACGCTGCGGATCGCCAGCCAGGGTTCGGTACCGCGACCGCCCGGCTCGCCGGCGTTCCGGATCGTCAGCGTGACCGGTACCTCGCCCGGGAGCCGATCGAATGCGAGCACGACCGAGCGGGTCGTCCAGGTCGGACCGGGGAAGGGATCCTCGCCTCGCCAGACGACGCGGCTTCCGAGCAGGATTTCGAGCGCGGCCTTCGGTTCGCCGCGGCTCGCCCGCCCCTCGACCTCGATCAGGAGACGCTCCGTGCCGCTCGGGACCACGAGCTGCACGCTCCCGCTCTCCCGGCCGAAGAGCAGCGCCGCGTTCGCCAAATCGCGCGTGAAACCCGGCAAGGCTCCGTCCCGGTACGGCAGATAGGCACCTGTCACCTCCTCGGGGCCGAACTCCAGCGCCAGAGTTCCGGTGAACCGCCGCAGCTCGGGCGGCGTCGCGGGAACCACCTCGAGCGTGCCGAACAGCACCGCCGCCGCCGGCGGTGTCGGAACCGGTGTCGGTGTCGGCGTCGGCGTGGGCGTGGCGACCGGCGTCGCTGTCGGAGCCGGGCTCGGCGCCGCGGTCGCCGTCGCCAGCGGCTCGGTGACCCCGGCCGGCTGCGGGGTGGGAGTCGGCGCGGGGAGCTCGCTGCCCGCCAGCTGCGCCCAGGCCAGGAGGGCGAGCACGACGACCACGGCGAGCGAGAGCACCGTCGCACCGCCGGCGAGCGCGAGCGAACGCGACCGGGCGGCGACGCTCGGATCCCTGGCGGCTCCAGCGGGCCGCCAGCCCGTCGAGCCGCTGCGCCCGGCCGCCTGGAGCGCCGCCGCCATCGCCTCGGCCGAGCGGAAGCGGGCCGCCGGATCCTTGGCGAGAGCGCGGAGGACGACCTGCTCGAGCGCCGGGGGGACATCGCGTCGCCAGCGCCGCAGCGGCAGCGGAGCGGCATGGAGATGCTGGGCGAGCAGCTCTTCCGGCGTCTCGCCAGGGTAGGGGAGGCGACCGGTCAGGAGCTCGTAGAGGACGACGCCGACCGCGTACAGGTCGCTCGCCGCGGTCGCTGGTTCGCCGCGGACACGTTCCGGCGCCACGTACGCCGCCGTGCCGAGCAGCTCGGCCGGGCCGGTGAGCGTCGGGTCGTCGCTGCGGCGCGCGATCCCGAAATCGGTGAGCTTGGCGCGACCATGCCGGTCGAGGAGCACGTTCGCCGGCTTGACGTCGCGGTGGACGATCCCCGCCCGGTGGATCGCCGCGAGCCCCTGCACGATGTCCAGGCCGATCCGCACCACCTCGTCGACCGGCAGAGGTGCGCGCTCGCGGATCAGCCGAGCCAGGTCACCGCCATCGACCCATTCCAGCACGATGTAGCGGAGCTCGCCGTCCTGGCCGGCATCGTAGACCTGCACCACGTTCGGGTGCGACACGGCAGCGGCAGCGCGCGCCTCCCGCTCGAAACGCGCCGGATCGGGCGCGCTCGGCCCGGCTGTCCGGAGCACCTTCACCGCGACCGGACGGTCGAGCACGAGGTCACGCGCCAGGTACGTCGTCGCCATACCGCCGTGACCGAGCGGAGCCTCGACCCGGTAACGCCCAGCGATGACGGTCGGCAGCGCTTCCAGCACGACGGAACTCCTCGATCGCACCTACCGCGGCCGATTGTACCGGTGCGGCGACGTCACGGCGCTGCCGGGTCGAGCAGGACGTTGTCGATGAGCCGCGTGGAGCCGACCCAGGCAGCGACGAGCAGCAGCGCGGGGCGCTCGACCCGGTCGACTTCCGTGAACGTCTCGCGATCGCTCACGCTGACGTACTCCAGGCGCACCGGAGCTCCGGCGAGCGTCTCCCGCACCAGCCGCCGGAGCTCACCGGCATCGCGTTCGCCGGCGCGGAAACGCTCGAGCGCCGCGAAGAGCGCCTGTGGCAGCGCCGCTGCCACCCGCCGCTCCTCCGGCGAGAGATAGACGTTCCGGCTGCTCAGCGCCAGACCGTCGGGCTCGCGTACCGTCGGTACCGGCACGATCTCCACCGGCAAGGCGAGATCGGCGACCAGGCGCTGGACGACGAGCACCTGCTGCGCGTCCTTCCAGCCGAAGTAGGCGCGGTGTGGCTGGACGAGGTTCAAGAGCCGCGTCACGACGGTCGCGACACCGCGGAAATGGCCGGGGCGCGCTTCCCCTTCCAGGCGCTCGGCGACCGGCCCGCTCACGACGACGCTGGTCGCGAAGCCCGGTGGATACATCTCCTCGACCGGGGGCGCGAAGACGGCATCGACGCGTTCCGCGTCGAGCAAGCGGAGATCGCGGTCGAGGTCGCGCGGATAACGCTCGTAGTCCTCGGCCGGGCCGAACTGGAGCGGATTGACGAAGATGCTGACGACGACCGCCTCGTTCTCGGCCCGTGCGCGCCGGACGAGCGCGAGGTGTCCCGCGTGGAGATACCCCATCGTCGGGACGAAGCCGACCGAGCGCCCGGCCTGCTCGGCCCGCCAACGCCGGAGCTCAGTCACCGTCCGAGCGAGGTACATCGCCGCTCCCTCCGCGGCGGGCACGGTAGGCCCGCGCGATCGCCTCCACCGTCTCGACATCGAGGTCGCGCGGCAACCCGAAGCTTTCCGCTTCGCTCGGGAAGGCGCCGTCGCGCACGTCCTCGGCGAAGCGCCGGACGGCATCGCTGACGATGCTCGCGAGATCGGCGTAGGCACGGGCATGACGCGGCAGCGGGCCAGGTGTGAGTCCGAGGAGATCGGTCAGCACCTGCACCTGCCCGTCGCACCCCGCACCGGCCCCGATCCCGATCGTCGGGATCCGCAACAGCTCGCTCACCGCGCGGGCCACCGGCGCTGGGACGAGCTCGAGCACGATCGCGAACGCCCCGGCCTCTTCGAGCGCCAGCGCATCGGCGAAGAGCTGTTCCACCGCGCTCGCCGTCCGGGCCTGGAGGCGGAAACCGCCGAGCGCGTGCACCGACTGCGGGGTGAGACCGAGGTGCCCCATCACCGGGATACCGGCACGCACCAGCCGGGCGACCGTCTCGACGATCGGACCGCCGCCCTCGACCTTCACGGCGTGCGCGCCGCCTTCCTGGACGAGCCGTCCGGCGTTGCGCAGGGCTTCGTCCGGCGTCACCTGGTAGGTCAGGAACGGCATATCGGCGACGACCAGCGCGCGCCGGGCAGCCCGCGTCACCGCCTTGGTGTGGTGGAGCATGTCGGCCAGCGTCACCGGGATCGTCGTCTCGTAGCCGAGCACCGTGTTCCCGAGCGAGTCGCCGACCAGAATGACGGGGATACCGGCTTGGTCGATAAGCCGGGCCGTGGGATAGTCGTAGGCGGTCAGCATCACGATCCGCCCGCCCCGCCGCTTCATGGCGAGGAGCTCCGCGACCGTCACCCGCGCCGTCATCGTGGCACCCCCTCGCTTCGCTGCTCCTCGGCCAACCACTGCGCGAGCACCTCGAGCGCAGCCAGCCGCTCGGGATCGTCCGCTGCGCGCTCGCGCGCGAGCGGGAGCATCGCCCGGCACAGCTCCCGGTAGAGCGACGACCATTCCGGCGCCGCCTGCGCCAGCGCCTCGACGTGTCGCGCGATCGTCGCACGGTCGGCCCGAGCGACCGGCCCGGTGAGCGCCCGCGGCAGACCGAGCTGCTCCAGGTTGGCGAGCACGCCGCGCAGGAGCGGGAGCATGTGCCGTACCGCTTGGGCCCGCTCGAGTCCGGCTGCCCGACCGAGGAACTCGGCCGCTGTCCCCACCAGCGCGACCAGCCCGTTGGCCGCGATCGCCGCTGCGGCATGGTAGAGCGGCCGCTGGTGCGGGTCGAGCTGGAACGGCTCGGCCCCGAGCCGCCGGGCCAGCCAGGCGAGTTCGGCGGCGAGCGGCGGGTCGGCGTCGATCGCGATCCCTACCCCGTGCCAGGCTACCGGATCCGCCTCGCCGGCGAACGTCTGGAGCGGATGGAAGGCCCCCGTCGCCGCGCCGGCCCGCGCGGCCGGTTCGAGGAGCTCGCGGCCGTAGGCGCCCGCGAGATGGACGACCGCCTGGCCCGGGCGCCACTGGAGCTGGGCGCAGAGCGGGGCGATCGCGCCGTCGGGCACCGCGAGCACGACGAGCGCGCCGTGCTCGGCAGCGGCGCGGGGATCGGCGAACGCTCGCGCTCCCGGCAGCCGCTCGGCCAGGAGACGCGCTCGCTCGACCCGACGGCTCCAGACCGCCGCGACCGGGATCCCGGCCGCAGCGAGCGCCACGCCGAGCGCGGTGGCGGCCCCCCCGGCCCCGAGCAACGCGACCGGTTGCCTAATCGGCTGGTTTGGCGACGACGATGATGCGATGGTCATCGATCCCGTACGGCCAGCAGGTCACGAGCGTCACGCGCTCCTCCGGCATCGGATCGAGGAACCGCCCCGTCGCGATCCGCTCCTCGAGCGGCACGCCGACCTCCTTGCGGTAGTGGATCTCGACGACGCGGTAGCGGAAGACCCCGGCATCGCTCGTCAGGATGACCTCGTCGCCGAGTTTCACGTGCTCGAGCGTCCGGAAGACCTCGCCCTTCCAGTCGTTGTGTCCGGTGATGACGATGTTGCCGCCTTCCCCCGGGTTGGCCGAGGTGTTGTGGTGCCCGGCCGCGTAGTCGGCGACCTCCCACTCGATGACCTGGACACCTTGGATCTCAACGATCTTGTAGCCGACCTCGACGACCGGCGCATCGATACCGACCGAGGGGATCTGGATCCGCGTCGGCGGCGGCATCTTCGGCTTGGGTGTCGGGGTCGGCGTCGGAACCGGCGCCGGGGTCTGCCGCGGCTCGACCGGGAACCCGCCGGCCCGCTCGACGGTGGGGGTCGGGGACGGCCAGGGCGTCGGCGTGGGCAAGGCTTGCAGCGGCGGCGGTGGCGTCGCGATGGCCACGCTCTGCGCCGGCGGCGTCTCCCGCGCTGGCCGCACCGCAGCGGTCCCCATGGCGGCCACAGCGAGGAGGAACAGGCCAGCGAGGATCAGCACGGCGCCGAGCGGGGAGAAGCTCCGCTTGGGCGCCTGCTCCTTCGCCGCGGCGCGCCCGAAGCGGCTGGGCACCGACGCGGCACGACGCCTGCCGCCCTCGGCCAAGATCCGCAGCGGCGATCGCTTGTCCGGCTGGCGACGTGGCATCGGGCTCGCGCTTCCCTCTCCACCGCACGCGCGGCAAGTATACCCCCTGCCGGTAGCGCCGCGCCGACGGGCCAGACCACAGCGGTCCCGCCGCGTCGGCGCCTCGCCTGTCTCCCGGCGAACGCTCGCGACCGTCGCCCTCCAGCGCCGCGCTGGCGCAAGGCGGATCCCAGGGTTCGCCCCAGTCACGCCGCTCCTCGGGCCGTGCATCCGTTGCTAAGCCGCCGCCCTCGCAGCACACTCTCCTCGGGTACGCGCAGCGAGACGGAAAGGAGCCGACCATGGCAGCCCGTGCCTACGTGCTCGTGCACTGCGACGTCGGCAAGGCGCGCGAGGTCAAGGAGGCGCTCGTCGACGTCCCCGGCGTGCAGCGCGCCGACATCGTCACCGGCGACTACGACCTGATCGTCCTGGTCGAGCAGCCGACCGTCGAGGAACTCGGCCGGCTCGTCCTCGAGCGCATCCACGGGACGCCCGGCGTGACCGCGACGAGCACCCACGTCGTCGTCGGCTGACCGGATCCGGCACCCGCTACCGTCGCACTGAACGCGGCGACCCACTCGCCGCGTTCAGGAATGCCGAACGCGTCGCTTGCATACCGCAACGTTCTCATCATGATTAGGAATGAAGTCAGTGCGGTCAGTCGAAGATCGGGGGAACGGATGAGCGGCGCGTTGCGGTTTCCGAGTCCGTTCGAGGTCGGTACACCACCGGGAGCCGAAGGGTGGGAGCAGCTCTATCCGTACTATCTCCTCTTCAGCGAGGACCGGCGAGCGGAAGAGGAGCGGCGACTCTGGTTCTTCAACGGCATGCACTTTCCCGAGGCGATGACGCCGTTCGACATCATCACCGCCGAGGCCGGGTACCTGGCGATCGGCGAGATGAGCAGCCGCATGTTCTGCATCCCGCCAGCCATGGGGATCGACTTCCGAGTCCTCAACGGCTACGTCTACATCAGCCCGACGCCGGTGACCGACCCGGCGGTCATCGAACGGCGCGCTGCCTGGTTCCAGGAGCGCGCGGGGTACTACTACGCCAACTGGCGCACCCTCTACGACGAATGGAAGCAGAAGCTCAGCGCCGAGGTCGAGCGGCTGGTGGCGATCCGGTTCCCCGACCTCCCCGAGGTCGAACCGGCCGAATACGTCTTCCAGCGCCGCGGCTACGGCGCCTCGATGGACAACCTCGCCGCCTACCACGAGCTCATCGACAGCATCTTCCGCGTCTGGCAGATCCACATGGAGATCGTGATGATCGGGTTCGCCGCCTACTTCACCTTCTACGACTTCTGCAAGAAGGCGTTCCCGGAGATCTCCGACCAGCAGGTGACGCGTATGGTCGGAGCGATCGACGTGAGCATGTTCCGGCCCAACGACGAACTCAAGCGCCTGGCCAAGGTGGCTCTCGAGCTCGGTGTCCACGACGTCTTCCTCGCCGACGGTTCGGGCGAGCAGGTCTTCGCCAAGCTGCGGGCGAGCGAGGCCGGGCAGCGCTGGATCGCCGAGTGGGAGAAGAGCGCCGACCCCTGGTTCTACATGAACACCGGCGACGGCTTCCAGCACCACCACCGGGCCTGGATCGACGACCCCACCCCGGTGGTGAGCGTCCTCGCCGACTACATCCAGCGGCTGCAACGGGGCGAGAGTCTCGACCGCGATACCGCCTCGCTCCGCGAAGAACGCGATCGGATCACGCAGGGATACCGCGAACTCCTGGCGACCGAGGAAGAGAAGCAGGCGTTCGACCAGATCCTGGCGCTGACGCGCGACGTCTACTACTCGATCGAGGACCACAAGTTCTACGTCGAGCACTGGTACCAGAGCCGCTTCTGGAACAAGGTGCGCGAACTCGGCCGGCTCTTCGTCGCGGGCGGCTTCTTCCAGGACGTCGAGGACATTTTCCTGCTGCACTACACCGAACTCGAGCGGGCGCTGATGGACCTCCTGCTCGGCTGGAGCATCGGGACGGTGCCGCGCGGCCCGGCGTACTGGCCCAGCGAGATCGCCCGACGCAAGGCGATCATGGAGCGGCTGCGCACCTGGTCGCCGCCGCCCGCACTCGGCGTCGTGCCGGAGGTCATCGGCGACCCGGCGATCATCATGCTGTGGGGAATCACGCCGGAGCGCTTGCGGGCCTGGCTCTCCCCGGAGGAGGGGAACGTCCTGCGCGGTTTCGCCGCTGCACCGGGAGCGGTCGAAGGACCGGCTCGGGTCGTCCTCAGCATCGAGGAGCTGCAGGAGGTGAAGGACGGCGAGATCCTGGTCTGCTCGGTGACCGAGCCGAGCTGGGCACCCGTGCTCGCCCGCGTTCGTGGTATGGTTTCCGACATCGGCGGCGTCATGTCGCACGCGGCGATCGTCGCCCGCGAGTACCGTATCCCGGCCGTGCTCGGCACCGCCGTCGCGACCAAGCGGATCCGTACGGGGC
>JANZZC010000092.1 GCA_026419575.1 Thermomicrobium sp.
GCCCCGACCGACCCGGCGCGATACCGCGCACGCGAGCAAGCGGCCGATCTCGTCGCGCTACTCGACGCACTGGCGATCCCGCGCTGCGTCGTCCTCGGTTACTCGATGGGCGGGCGCCTGGCACTGCACCTTGCCCTGGCGGCGCAGGACCGCCTGACTGCGCTCGTTCTCGAGAGCGCGTCGCCCGGCATCGCCGATGCCGCCGAGCGGGCCGAACGCCAGCGAACCGACGAAGCGCTCGCCCGAGCGATCGAGGAACGCGGCACGAGTTGGTTCGCCGATCACTGGGAGGCGCTCCCGCTCTTCGCCAGTCGACGTGCGCTGCCGGACGCGCAGCGTATCCGACTCCGCGAGGCGTGGACAACCCAGCGTCCGCACGGGCTCGCGGCCGCGCTGCGTGGGTTCGGTGCCGGTACGATGCCGCCCCTGTGGGACCGCCTCGGCGAACTCCGCCTGCCGGTCCTCCTCGTCGTCGGCGCGCTCGACGCCAAGTACGTCGCGATCGGCCAGGCGATGGCCGAGCGGATACCGGAGAGTCGTCTCGCCATCGTCCCCGAGGCCGGGCACACCGTGCACCTCGAGCGACCAGCCGCTTGGCTGGCCCTGCTCGACGCCCTCTTCGAGCACTGAGCGCCGCCGCGCCGGCGTTCAGTCGGCGGTACCGGCCAGCGGGCCGACCCAGCAGCAGGTCGCGTTCACCGGGAGAACCGCGACGCTCCGTTCCCGGCCGGTACGGAGGTCGCGCCGGACGAGTTCCCGTCCCCTCGGCGTCTCGCGCACGAGGACCGCTGTTCCGTCCGGGAGCAGGTCGAGATCGCTGACCTCGCCGTCCAATTCGACGACCCGGGCGACGCTCCGGCTCAGGAGATCGACCAATACCAGCGCCGGCCTCCCGTCGTTCCGCCAGAGCACCGCCCAGACGACGCGGCGGTCGGGCGCGACCTGGAGCGCCTTGCCGCTCGCCCGTTCCGTCAACCCGGCTGCCTGCCAGAGGACGATCCCCGAGGCCTCGTCCTCCCTCGCGCCGAACAGGAGCAACAGGCCCGATTCGGCGAGCGCGACGGCTCGCTCCTCGACCTCGACGATGCCGACGACAGGCGAGCCGAACGGCACGCCGAGACGTCGGAGCGGCTCCGGCGGGATCAACGGCACCCGTCGCTGGATGATCCCATTCACCGGATCGATGCCGAGAAGGCCGGCGACGGTCGGGGGCCAGGTTGGATCGGGGAAACGCTCGCAGGACAGCTGGAACTCGGGCGTCGGATCCTCGAGGAGCCAACAACCGACCACCAGCTCCTGCGTCCAGGGGCGCCAGCTCCCCTCGCTCGTGTCGAACGCGGTGAGCGCACGCACCTCTCGGCCAGCCGACGACCGGCGCACGAGCACGAGGAGGGACACGTCGTCGGCCCACCGGGCGAGGGCCCAGGGGATCTCCGCCGAGGCGCTGCTCTGCAGGCAGTCGAGGACGTGCCACCCGTCCGGCGGGTCGAGGATCCGCGCCCCGCCGCTGCCCTGGGTCGGCACGAGCACCAGCGTCCCCTGCACGACCGCGACCCAGCGCCCGTCCGGCGACACGGCGATGTCGCACGCCCAGCCGAGCGGTACGGCCACCCGCAAGAGCTCCCGTCCGTCGACCGGATCGAGCGCGACGAGCTGCCCCGGCTCGACCAGGTAGACGGCGGTCCGCAGCGGCTCCTCGCCGCGGCAGGCGGCGAGCAGTGAGCCCAGGAGCACGGCGAGCCAGAGCACGTGCCGGAACCGGCACGCACCGGATCGCTTCGTCCGCGTGCGACCACGGCCGTCCTCCATGGCACGTCCCCTCCAGGAGGGGCCGGCATCGCCACCGGCTCCGCTTCACCGCGCCGATCGCCGTTGGACGAGCCACCGGAGCGCGTCGATAAGCCGGCCTACCGCGGAAGCAACGAGCCCGGACTGCACGACGCCCGACTCCCCAGCGACGATCCTCCAGAGAGTACCGAGCAGCGCGACGCGTCGCGGGCGCCGGGAAACGCGCACCAGCGCGAGCCGCGGCACGACCGCGCGGGTGCGCAGCACCGAGACGCCTGTACCCACCGACCGGCTCCTCCCGATCGTTCCCCGGTCGCTCCGTCCTCGCCCGTCCCCTGCCGCCTCCCGGACAACGGCCGGCCGGCACCCGACACCGGGCCGCCGGCAGGCTCCCGCTCAGTTCCCCGGACGCTCCTGGCCGATCGCTTCGCCCCATGCCGGACGCTCCAGCCGATCGAGGAAGTCGAGAACCGCGGCGACGAAGGCTTCGGTGCACTCCCGATGGAGCGCGTGCCCGCAGCCCGGGAACGATTTGCGAACGCCCTGGGGCAGTAGCGCGAGCGCTCGTTCGGCCGTCTCGTCGTCCAGAACGCCACCGTAGGCGGGATCGGCTTGCAGCAGGAGCACCGGTTGCGTGACGCGGGGAAGCAGGTCGAGCGGTTCCGGCTGCCGCCCCTCGTCGAGCAGGGCCAGGATCGGCCCGTCGGCCGTGCTGCACAGCCAGAGCGCGCTCCGCTGCCACTCCTCCGGCGACCCGTCGGGATCCAGCTCGCGGGCGAGTTCGTAGGCCGCTTCGATCCCGGCCCGCTTGGCCGCGAGCAGCGCCTCGAGCCACAAGCGCGTCGCTTCGTTCGGCGGCGCGAGCGGAGGATCCTCGAGGACGAGCGCGCGCACGGCGTGCGGATGCTCGGCCGCCAGCACGAGCGCAACCAGCGCTCCTAAGGAAAACCCGATCGCTACGACCGGTTGCGCCAGGCGGAGTCGCGCGAGGAGACGAGCAGCGTCGTCGGCGTAGTCGCGGAGCGCATATCCGCCGGCCGGCTGCGAACTCCGACCGTGCCCGCGCAGGTCGAAGGCGATCACCCGAAAGCGCTCGGCGAGTGCGGGGACGATCGGCTCCCACGTTTCCCAGCGATCGTAGAGGCCGTGGAGCAGGAGCACCGGCGGTGCCTCGCTCGGTCCCGCCTCGGCGACCCAGAGCCAGAGATCACCGAGCGCCTCCACGTGCTCGCGGATTTCCATGCTGCCGTTCCCTCCCGTCATGGCGCGAGCCGCACCGGAATCTCCACCACGTTGACTTCCGACCCGTCACGCGCCGAGTACTCCCAGAGGCGGAGCGTGCCGTCGACCGGCTGGGACACCTCGAACGGAACCATCAGATCGAACGCCCCGCGCGTGCCGCTCCCGGAGGTCGCCATGGCTGACCGCTCGTAGAGCACCGCACCGTCCACTGTGCTCAGGCGGACCATGAAGGTCGCCTCGAAGGTGTTGGCCGTGCCGGTCACGCGCAGCGGGCTGGTGACCGTCTCGCCGGGGCCAGGAGTCTCGACGAAGATGAGCGGCAAGAGATCCTCGAACGCGGCTCGTCCCGGCGGCGGATCGACGACCACCCCCTCGCCTCCGATCGCGCTGACCGGTCGACCGTCGATCAGGAAGCGCACCGCCTGGACCGACGAGAACTGGGTCAGCGTGAAGACGACTTGCGCGACCCGCGCACGCATCGAGAACGACCCACCGCCGCGGGCGAAGTCGGACGAAAGGTCGACCGTCGCCACACCGTCCGCGATCGCGAGATCCCGCAGCTGCGTTCCCCCGGGGATCTCGGTCGTGAACCCCCAGTTCGCCTCCTGGTCGGTCGGCCCAGCCAGGAGCTCGGTCAGCGCCGCCGTCCCGACCCGGGGCGTCGGGGCGATCGGGCGGCGGACGGCGGCGAGCTTCTCGTCGCGCAGGAAGTACAGCGAGACGAGCATCGCTCGCTCCGGCGTCGCGGTCGGTGCCGGAGTCGCTGCGGCGGCTCCCGGCGTGGCGGTCGGAGCGACGGCCGGAGTCGGCAGCGGACTCGGCTCCGGAGGAGTCGTCACCGGCGAGCTCTCGGCGAGGGGGGTCGGCGTGGCCTCGTCCCGGCAGGCGGCGAGTCCTGCCACGCTCGTAGCGATCCACAAGACGAATGCGCGGCGCCGCATGCGGTACCTCCTCCCGGGCGACCAGGCTCGTGCTCGCGGAGCCGGTCCAGTGCTCCAAGCCTACCGCACGCCGCCCTCTCACGGTGTCGCCGCTGTCCCGAACAGACGCGCGACCTCGCTCCGGATCGCCGGCCAGTCGCCGACCAGGACAGCGGCACCGCTCGACAGCGTCGCATCGGAGACGAAGGATGCCAGCGTGACCGACTCGATTCGATCGGGCGAGAGTTCGAGCCCGAGTCGCGCCAGCGCGAGCGCTCGCCGTGGCGGCAGGTCCGTGCGCACCGCGTCGCCGAGCGCCGCCAGGAGTTCCGGGACCCGCCGCAACGCATCGACCCGCAGCGCCTGGGCGCGCAAGGCACGGAGCACGCGTTGCTGCCGCAGCCCGCGCTCCAGGTCGTTGTCGTCGTGGCGCGTCCGCACGTAGGCGAGCGCCCGCTCGCCGTCGAACCGTTGCAGGCCCGGGCTGAAGTAGACGCGTTGGTAGGTGAAGGCCGGGCCGGGGAACTCGTCGTCCTTGATCGGCGCCGGAACGTCCACCACCACCCCGCCGAGCAGGTCGACCAGACGGATGAACCCCTGGAAGTCCACCTGGGCGAAGGCATCGACGTGCACGCCGAAGTTCCGCTCGATCGTCGCCATGAGCAGGGCCGGCCCGGTCGTCCCGCTCGCCTCACCGTAGGCGTACGCGGCGTTGATACGATCCCAGCCGACCCCGGGGATCTCGACGAGCAGATCGCGCGGGATGGAGAGCAGCACGGCCGACTCGGCCACGGGGTCGACGCGTGCCAGGATGATCGCATCGGCCAGCGGCAGGGCTCCCTCGCCGGCACGCTCCGGCGTCGTGTCCACGCCGATAAGGAGGAGGGTGACCGGCTCGCTCCCCTCCCACGTCGGGAGCTCGGTCGGCGTCGGGGTCGGCGTCGCGAGACGGATCGTCGTGGGCGCAGCCGTCGGTCGCGGACTCGCCGGTACAGCGAGACTCGGCCGCGGTGCCGGCGTCACAAAGATCTCCTGGAACGCTTGGTTCGCGGCTCGTCCCAGCCTGAGCAGGTACCACCCGACCCAGCCGCCGATCAGGAGCACCACCACCACCGAGACGAGCAGCACGAACCGGCGAGGAGACCACCGTGTCTGCCGCTGGCCGGCCGATGACGCACCCGCTCCTCGTTCTTCCTCCTCGGGACGTCCCGTCATCACGGCACCTCGAACGGGTCGGCCCGAGTCTACCAGATCTCCGACCTCGTACGGTCAACCGAGCAGCACCTCCTGTTCGCGCGGATCGCGCTCGGCGATCCCGAGCGCCTCGCGCGCCCCGGCGGCCATCGCGAGCGACCCCGTGACCAGGACGAGATCGTCGGGCTCGGCCTCGGTCAGCGCCGCGTCGAGCGCCTCGGCGACCGAGCCGGAGACTCGCCCCGGCTTCCCCGGAGCGACCACCCGCCAGGCCGCGAGCAAGCGCTCGGCTGCTGCGGCCCGCGGCGCGAAGCGCTCGACCGCGAAGAGCCCGTGCGCCAGCGGAGCGAGCGCCCCGACGATCCGCTCGATCTCCTTGTCGCGCATCACGCCGAGCACGAGCCACAAGCGTGCCCAGCGGAAGTCCGTCCGCATCGCCTCGGCGAGGCGCTCGGCCGACTCCCGGTTGTGGGCGCCATCGGCGACGACGAGTGGCCGCTCGCGCAAGATCTCGAGCCGGCCCGGCCACTGCGCTGTCGCCAACCCCTGGCGCATCGCCGTCTCGGACACCGGAAGGCCGCTCCGGGCGAGCCAGGGGAGGACCGCCAGCGCCACCCCGGCGTTCTCCACCTGGTGCTGGCCGCGGAGCGCGAGCCCGAGTTCCGAAAGCTCGAGTCCGGGAGCGCGGAAAGCGAAGGCTCGCCAGGTACCCTCGACCTGCCAGTCACGCCCACCGAGCCAGAGCGGTGCGCGCCGCTCGCTGGCCACCGCGCGGATGACGGCAGCGGCATCCGGCTCTTGGGGTGCCGATACGACCGGTCGCTCCGGCTTGATGATCCCTGCCTTCTCCCGGGCGATCTCGGCGAGCGTCGAACCGAGGATCGCCATGTGGTCGTAGCCGATACGAGTGATCGCCGCCACTTCCGGCAGGACGACGTTGGTCGCGTCGAGCCGGCCACCCAACCCGACCTCGATGACCCCGGCATCGACGCCGGCCCGGGCGAACGCGAGGAACGCCAGCACCGTCACGAGCTCGAACGCGGTCGCCGCGCCCCAGGCGGGGTGCACGCGCTGCAGCACCGCGTCGACCTCGGCGAGCTCGGCCATGAGTTCGCCGAACGAGTCCGGCGAGATCGGCTGCCCGTCGATCTGCACCCGCTCCCGGAGCGTATGCAGGTGCGGTGACGTGTAGAGGCCGACACGGTAACCGGCCTGACGCAGGACAGCCACGAGAAGCGCGGCCGTCGATCCCTTCCCCTTCGTCCCGGCGATGTGGACGACCCGATAGCGTCGCTGGGGATCGCCGAGCGCCGCGCAGAGCCAGGCCGTCCGCTGGAGACCGATCCCTTCGTCCGCGAAGGGATTCGCGACGAACCCGCGATCGTACCCAGCTCGATCCCGCAGGAACCGGAGCGCCTGGAAGTAGTCCACTCGTCGTGCCCTTTCCGGCTCGCTATACTACGAGCCACGTATCAGGTGTGTCGGGTGATCCAGTGCATCCGCATGCTCTCGTGAGCGGAACGAGCGCGAACCCACGGTGACCGGCCAGCGGTCGCCGCGACACACGGCGTCCACCGGCGCACCAGCCGCACCAGCCCGACGCGACGGAGGTGGGAGAACAGTGCTTTTCGGTGCCGAAACCAACCTGGACATCGCCCGTGCCCTCTTCGAACTCGGCGGCGTCCTCTTCGGCGAGTTCGACCTCGGTCCCACAGCCGGCCGCTCTCCGGTGTACATCAACCCGCGTGTCCTCATCAGCGAGCCAGCGCTGCTCCGCCGGATCGCGCACTTGATCCACCATGAGATTCAAGCCGATCAGGCCCGCCGGCGACCACGCCTCGCCTCCTTCGCCGCGGTCGCCGGCGTCCCGATGGGCGGCTTGCACCTGGCGACGGCGTACGCGCTGGTGAGCGACACCCCGCTCATCTACGTCCGGCCCGACGCGCAGGAGCCGGCGATCGAGGGCCGCATCGTCCCCGGCCAGACCGTCCTCGTCATCGACGACCTGATGACCGGCGGCACGAGTCTTCTCCGTACGGCTCGCATCCTCGAAGAAGCCGGGCTGACCGTCCGCGATTTCATCGTGCTCATCGACCGCGAGCAAGGCGGAGCCGAACGGCTGCAGCTGCACGGCTACCATGTCCTGCCGATCCTGCGGCTGCGCACCATGCTCACCTACTACTACGAGAGCGGGATGATCGACAGCCAACGCTACCGGACGGCGATGGAGTACCTCGAGCGCAGCAATCGGCGAGGATGAACGACGCGGGGGAGCGATGCCGCAGCGCGGTTCGTTCGCCGGGCAGCCGGTTCTCGTCTTCGACCTGGAGCAGCCGCGGACGCCGGAGATGCCGATCTACCCGGCCCACCGGCCAGGCTACTATTACGCGCTCCACCGTCGGCACAGCGACCCTCCGCTGGCACCGACCGCTGGCGCGCGTTCTTCCGCCTCCGGCATGGCCGTGATCATGGAACACACCGGGACGCACATCGATGCCCCCTGCCACCAAGCGCTGCACGGCAAGCTGTACGGCGGCATCGACGCCGTCGCCGCCGCGACGTGGCGCGGTTTCCGGGAACTGGGTGCGGAGACGCTGCGGCCGCTCGTCGTCCCGGGCGTCCTGCTCGATGTGGCGACGTCTCGCGGCGTCGAGTGTCTCGCCCCCGGCGAACTCGTCACCGCCGTTGACCTGGAAGCGTGCTGCGCGCGGCTCGGTGTCACCATCGAGCCGGGTATGGCCGTCCTCGTCCGTACCGGCAACGGTCGCTTCTGGCACGACGCGGAGCGCTACCTGGACGCACCGGGCATCGGCCCCGACGCCTCCCGCTGGCTCGCGGCGCGAGCTCCCAGCGTCGTCGGTTGCGACACGATGACCTGGGACCTCCCCGGGCTCGTCGACCAGGAACTCGGCTGCGATCTACCGGGACACGTCGTCTTCCTGGTCCAGCACGGGATTCCGATCGTCGAGAACCTCCAGCTCGAGGAACTCGCCGCGCACCGCGTCGTTCGTTTCACCTTCGTCTGCACGCCGCTCCAGCTCACCGGCGCTACCGGCTCACCAGTCCGCCCGCTGGCGATCGTCCCGGCCTGACCGCTCCGGACTCCGCGCTTGCCCCGTCCCGGCCGGAGCAGCGAGGTCCGATCGCTCTCTCGGCGTCGCGGCGAGCCGCAGCCCGCTTGCCCCTCGCGGGGAAACGGAGGCGACCGGAAGACCCGCTCCTGACCTCGGAACGAGCGGGTCCAGCGGGCCTCGCTGGCCTCGCTGGGAAGGCCGAGACGGTCAGATGCCCCGGGATCCCGCGCCTCCCGTGGCAGTCGGCCGAGGTGCCGGGGCTCTCCCCGTCCACGGACGTCCCCGGTCGTGGGGCACGCCGGAGCGCCCCGGTCCGATGGAGCGGCGGCCCCGCCGATGGCGGCACCGCCCCTCGGGCGCAGCGCCTCTCGCCTGGCCAGGACTTTCCGCATCCTGCCGTACCGGGTCGGCGAGGGGGCGGGGCGCTGGAAGAAGGTCGCGCGGGCGGCGCCTCGCGGACGGATGGGCGAGCCGAGCGCCGTGGCCACGACCGCATCCGGGCCTCGGTAGGTCGGGTTCTGCCCCTCGCTCGGGCACGGCGCCGCGCGTCGTCGCGGGCGACGTGATGCCGCCCACCGTCCCGCGATCGGTCGACGCGGGACCAGGCGTTCCCGAACCGAGCGATCCTGAGCACCGGCGATCCCGCAGACCATTTCCGGTCCTGTCGGCGCGGACGAGCAAGACTCGCCTCGCCCCGGACGACGCGATGGTATGGGGTGCCGGGAAGCGTGACCCGCACCACGACCATCGGCGCGGATCGTCCACGAGGGACGAACCCGCCGGCCCGGTGAGCCGCTCGCGCGCCGGTACCGCCGACGTATCCTGTCGCCACCGGCGCACCTGTGCTACCCTCGATCGAACGTGCAGTCGAGAACGAACGGAACGTCCTTGATGCGGTTCGGTGACGACTTCGATCGAGCGGTGCTCCTCGCGATCGTCCTCCTCGCGGTTCTCCTCGCTTTCACCTGCGTCGGTCTCGGCGCGATCCTCTGGTTCGTCGTTCGTCCCTCGTCCAGCTGACTGCTGCCGCTGGACACCGGATGGACAACGGACGAGCACCTCGCGGGCAACCAACGAGCTGGTAGCTCGACGCCGTCTCGGTCATGCTCCCTTGTGTCGATCGTGTGAACGAGCCGACACGGAGTGAGGGAAGGGCTCTGACCCGCTCGTCCACTGCGCAGGCTCCCCGTTCCGGGCATGCTCCCGAAACGCGGCACTGTCGGGCCCCGTCAGTGGCATCCCGCTCGCGATCGGCCAGGACGGTCCGATCGGCTCGTACCCGGAGGGAGGGCTCCTATGAAACTCGCCGAACGGGCGCCAGCGGCGAACCCGGCACCGGCATCGCGACCGCTCGCGTCTCCCGCGACGCTGCCAGCGATCAGCCTGATCGTCCCCACGCGGAACGAGGCGGACAACATCGAGCCGCTCCTCGTCCGCGTGCTCTCGCAGCTTCCGCCCGGATCCGAGGTCCTCTTCGTCGACGACAGCGAGGACGCGACGCCCGAGCGCATCGCGGCGTCGGCGACCCGAGACCCGCGCATCCGCCTCATCCACCGGCCGCCGGGTACGCGTGACGGCGGGCTCGGCGGCGCCGTACTCATGGGATTCCGCGCGGCACGCTGCGCGTGGGTCGGCGTCATGGACGCGGATCTCCAGCACCCGCCGGAGCTCCTCCCGCGCCTGCTCGCGACCGCGCAACTGCACGATGTCGATCTGGTCGTCGGCTCGCGCTACCGCGACGACGGCCAGGCCCGCGGACTCCAGTTCCTCCGCCTCGCCGTCTCCCGCGCCTCCACCACGCTCGCCCGCCTGGCCTTCCCGCTCCGCATGCGGAGCGTCACCGACCCGATGAGCGGCTTCTTCGTCGTCCGCCGAGACCGCCTCCAGCTCGACGCGCTGCGACCCCGGGGCTTCAAGATCCTGCTCGAGATCCTCGTCCGTCACCCGCGGCTGCGCGTGGCGGAGGTGAGTTACGTCTTCGGTCATCGTCACGCCGGGCAGAGCAAGGCGACGCTGCGCGAGGGCTTCCGCTACCTCGGGCAACTGGCGACGCTCCGACTCGGCGAGGAGCGCGCCCGCTTCGCCGGATTCGCGGCGATCGGGGCGACCGGCCTCGTCGTCAACACCGTGGCGCTGCTTACGCTGGTCGAGTTCGGCCATCTGCACTACCTCGCCGGCGCCGTCGGTGCCACGCTCGCATCGAGCCTGTGGAACTACACCTTCACCGATCGCTTCGTCTTCCCCGACCGACGCGCCGGACGCCGCTGGTCGAGCCGGCTCGCGCTGTTCACGGCGGCGAACATCGCCGGACTGCTCGTGCGTGGCCCGATGCTGGTAGTGCTCACCTCGTTCGTCGGGTTGTACTACCTCCTCTCCAACATCGTCTCGCTCGGCGCGCTCGCCGTGCTCCGCTTCGGCATGGCGACGGCCTGGATCTGGCCGACTCCACGCCGTTCCTATGCCTACGATCTGCACGGGATCCTGCGGGTGCAGTCCCCGGTACGCCTGCCCGAACTCGAACGGTTCCGGGTGGAACGCGCCGAGCGTCCCGACATCACGATCGAGATCGGCGGGCGCGCTGATCCCGGGCCGTTCGGTCGCTTCGGTTGGGTGGACGTCGATCCGGATCCCGAGCGGCCGCAGCGCCTCCGCTACAGCGACGGACTGGGGCCCTTCGGCTTCTGGTTCGAGGCCGATCTCGCCGAACCGATCCGCATCGTCGCCTCGCCGGCCCTGCGCCACTCCCCGCACGTCCTCTATACCAACG
>JANZZC010000135.1 GCA_026419575.1 Thermomicrobium sp.
GTCCTCTGGACGATCGCTCCGAAACCGGGCCCTGGCGCGTTCCACGGTCAACTCCGGCACGTCACGTTCACGGCCGAAAGCGCCGATCGGACCGCCATGCTCGGAATCGACCTCACCGGCGGCAGCGACCGGCAGGCGACGCTCCGTCTCCACGTCCACGATCACGACCGTTGCGTGCTCGAATCGGCCTTCCACCATCACCTCCTTGACCTGCAGCGTCTGCTCGTCGAGGAACTCCAAGAGACCGGCCCGGACTGGCTCTACGAGGAAGCGCTGGACGAAGCGACGGCGATCGCGGTGGAGCTGCGGAAACTCGAGCGGAAACAGGAGCGGTGAGTCGATGCCGTTCGGACTCCGCGTTCTGGACGACGACCAGGCGGCTGCCCGCGAGGCCGCGGAGCTCTGGACGACGATCCTCCGCACGGCGATCGAGCGTTCCGGCCGTGCGACGGTCGCGCTCGCTGGCGGTCGAACGCCTCGCCTGCTGTACGAGACGCTCGCCGGCGAACCGTACCGGGAACGCGTGGCCTGGGACCTCGTGGAGTGGTTCTGGGGCGACGAACGACCGGTGCCGGCAGACCATCCGGACAGCAACTACCGGCTCGCGGCCGAGACGCTTCTCTCCCGCTTACCGGTCGCTCCAGCGTGCATGCATCGGATACCCACCGAGCTCGGCCCGGAGGCCGCTGCCCGGGCGTACGAGGACGAAATCCGCCGCGTCTTCGGGCTGACGCCGCACGAGCTGCCTCGGTTTGATCTCATCCTGCTGGGCATGGGAGCCGACGGACACATCGCCTCGATCTTCCCGGCCACCGCTGCCGTGCGCGAGACAGCACGCTTGGTCATCGCCGTCCATGTGCCGCACCTCGCGACGACGCGCATCACGCTCACCCCACCAGTGATCCGCGCCGCCACCCTCGTGCTCGTTCTCGTCACCGGAGCGGAGAAAGCGCCCGCGGTCCGAGCCGCGCTGGAGGATCCCGAGGATCCCGACCGAATTCCTGCCCATATCCTGCGCTCTGCGAGCGGCGACGTGATCTGGCTGCTCGATCGCGCGGCTGCGCGGGACCTCTCGCGACCGACCGGCTCGCCCCCAACGTGACGGCGTGCCCGACGGGGAGCTCGCGGTAGCCGACACGGCCGCCGGGGTCGTGCTGCCGCAGCGACCCCGCGAGGGCGATGAGCCGGGGAACGTCCGAGGTTTCCCGACGGGAACGGTCAGCCCTTGGGGTATGCTTGCGCGGCGGCGGTTCCGTCGCACGGAGGAGGGTAGCCGCTTCATGGAACACTGGTTGCCGATCGTGAACACCGCGCTCATCGCCGTGAGCGGGATCTCTGTGCTGGTCGGCTACATCGCGGTGCGTCGGCACCGCATCGGTCTCCACCACAAGCTGATGTTGACCGGCACGGTGTTCGCCGCTCTCTTTCTCGTCGTGTACGTGCTGCGCTACTTCCTGCTCGGAACGAAGCTCTACACGGGCGAAGGTTGGGTCCGCGCCGTCTACTTCACCATCCTGATCTCGCACACCGTGCTCGCGATCGCGCTCGGTCCGCTGGTGCTCGTCACGCTCGTCCGTGCCATGCGTCGCCAATTCGTCCGGCACCGCGCGATCGCGCGCATCACGCTCCCGATCTGGCTGTACGTCGCCGTCACGGGCTGGATCATCTACGCGATGCTCTACGGACTCTAGGGTCGCTGCCGATGCGTATCGGACAGATGCGGCACGAGCGCATCCCGGCTCGCCCGCCTGGGGTCAGCGGCACAGTCCGCACTCCTCGCCCGGGAAAGGGCGAGAGCGGTTGGTCATCCGCGCATCGCGAGCCGACGGCGCCGGCGAACTCGCGCCGGAGCGATCGGCGAGGCGACGATTCGTACCGAGCTACCGAGCGGAGGCGTCCGCGATGTCCGCGCCGAGGTCGATGCACAGCAGTGCCGAATCAGTCGCCACCAGGCCCGCGATCGAGGTCGAGGGACTGATCAAGCGATACGACAGTCGAACGGTCGTCGATCGCCTCAGCTTCTCGATCTTCCGCGGCGAACTGTTCGCGCTGCTCGGCCCGAACGGCGCTGGCAAGACGACGACGATCGAAATTCTCGAAGGGTACCGGCGTCCGGACGCAGGGACAGTACGCATCCTCGGGCTCGATCCGTCGCGCGACGCGTCCGAACTCAAGCGCCGGATCGGCGTCATGTTGCAATCGGGGGGTATCTATCCGACGGCCACGCCACAGGAGGTACTCGAACTCTTCGCGTGCTTCTACCCGGATCCGGAGGATCCCGAGGCGCTGCTCCACCTCGTCGGCTTGGACGAGGTTCGTCGTACTCGCTATCGCTACCTCTCCGGCGGGCAGCAACGACGGTTGGCGCTCGCCCTCGCGTTGATCGGCAAGCCCGAGGTACTCTTCCTCGACGAACCGACGACCGGAATGGATCCGCAGGCACGACGACTGACCTGGTCGCTGCTCGAGGAGCTCAAGCGACGCGGCATGACGATCCTCCTCACGACACATTTCCTCGAGGAAGCCGAGCGGCTGGCCGACCGTGTCGCGATCATCGATCACGGGCGCCTCATCGCGTTGTCGACACCGCAAGAGTTGATGCGGCTCGAGGCCGACCACGTCACCGTTGCCGCTGCCCAGCCGTTGGACGTCGACGAACTGGCGCAGCTGCCGAGCGTCCATCGTGTGCGGGAGCTCCCGGACGGCCGCTACGTGCTCGAGACCGATCGCCCGATCGATGCTCTGGCCGAGGTGACCGGTTGGGCTCGCGATCGTCGTCTCTTGCTGACCGAGCTCCGCGTCGGACACAGGTCGCTCGAGGAAGTGTTCCTCCAGCTTACCGGCAGCGAACTGAGGGAGTGAGACGATGCGCGCTCTCTTCGCCCAGGCGCGGATGGAGTTGCGCCTCACCCTGCGGAGCGGTGAAGGCCTGCTGGTCACGCTCATCATCCCTCCGGCACTGCTGCTCTTCTTCGCCGTACTCCGCATCGCACCGAGTGGTTACGCCAGGCCGATCGATTTCCTCCTCCCGAGCATGCTGGCGCTCGCCGTCATGTCGGTCGGTCTGGTTAGTCTCGGCATCCGAACCGCCTACGAAAGGCATTACGGCGTCCTGAAGCGGCTCGGCGCGACCCCCCTCGGGCGTGGACGCCTGCTCGGGGCGAAAGTCCTCGCGGTTCTCGCCGTCGAAGTCATCCAGATCGGCCTGCTCGTCGCGGTCGCATCGTTCTTCGGCTGGCGACCGACCGGCCTCGTGCCGGTCGCGCTGCTGGCCCTTCTGTTCGGCACGGCAACGTTCGCGAGCCTCGGGCTCCTCATCGCCGGGACGTTCCGCGCCGAGACGACGCTCGGTCTGGCCAACGGCCTCTACCTCCTCTTCATCCTTCTCGGAGGCATCGCCTGGCCGCTCGACCGCATGCCAGGGCCGATCGCGCTGGTGGGGCTGCTCCTCCCCTCGAACGCACTGGCGACCGCGCTGCGGACGACGCTCTCGCCGAGTCCGGGATGGCCACTCGGCGAACTCGCCATCCTGGCACTCTGGACGCTCGGCATCCTGGCCGTCGCGCGTCGGACGTTCCGCTGGGAGTGACGGATCTCAGGCGAGAATATCGACGAGCCGCTCCAGGGGCGCCGTCCTCAGTTCCGCCGGTTCGTCGGGAAGCGGCAACCGGGGGACGAACGCGAGCCATTTCCCCTGATACTCGAACCGTACTCCCCTCTCGTGCGTGAGCTGGAGACGACCGTTTCCGAACGTCGCTCCGGACAGCGCTTGGAGCGCATCGGCGAGGTGGCGGAGTTCCGGCGCCAGGCTCACCGTGACGACGAGCTGGTCGTCCTTCGGTCGAACGCCCCACACGAGCCCGAGGTGCTGGACCAGCCGAGCGCCGAGAACGACCCACTCGCACCGTTCGCCGTGGAAATGCGCCGCTTCGATCTCGTACTCCGCGAGGCGCTCCGCGCTCGCCAGGTCGACGAGATAGCGATCGCGCGAACTCCGGGCCGAGAAGATGCAGTCCCAGCTCGGCGAGTACCGCTTCAGATCGATCACCGGCGTCCCGTCGACGAAATCGAGCCGCGCCACCCGGAGACGGCGTCCAGCGACGGCGAGGAGTTCGGTCGCGGTCAGCGCGATCGGATTCGGCCGTGCGACCGAGCGCAGGCCGAACACGCCCCTCCGGCGTCGCGCCGGTTCGTATTCGGGGCGTACGAGCTGCAAACGCGTTCGATCGGCGTCCCCGAACCAGCCGAGTACCCAGATGTGCGTGTTCTCTTCGATCCGGAGCAATCCGTCGGCGAACTCGGGGAAGATCTCGATCTCCGCTTCGACGCCGTCCGGTGGCATCATCCGCCGATCGGCGATCGGCGAATGGACGATGCCGATGGGGACGATCTCGAACGTCGTTGCGACCACCGCTCGCACCTCCCCGCGTGCGTCACTCGGGCGTGCGCGCCTCCACCGTCACTCGATGCCAACCCGTCGCACCGTTCGGTAACGCCGCGCGATCCTCTCCGTCCTGCAGGTTCCCTCGTCCATCCCACGCCCGCACGACCAGCTGGTAGCGTCCCGGCTCCGGCGGCTGCCACACGGTCCACCAACGTACCCAGGAGTACGGCGAAAGCGGCGCTTCCTGTTCGACCTCCTGCCAGTGCCTCCCGCCGTCCGTCGAGAGCTCGACCCGAGCGATGCCGCGGTCACCCGCGAAGGCGATACCTCCGACGAACACGTCGCGGCCGACCTGCACCGACGCACCGCCCCTGGGCACGTCGATCCGCGAATGGATCTGCACGACCGCCAGGTCGCTCCACCCGCGCTGCTGCCAAAAGCCCTGGTAATCGACCGGACTGAGCTCGACGGCGGTGATCCACTTCACGTTCTTCATGCCGTAGATCCCTGGTACGACGAGTCGGAGCGGGAAGCCGTGCTCCCGAGGAAGCGTCTCCCCGTTCAATCCGTAGGCGAGGAGGACCGCCGGTTCCAACGCGACCGCAAGCGGAATCGAATCGCTGTACCCGTCCGCAGCGTGGAAGACCACGTCGACCACTGGCTCCTGCGGTTCAGCTTCGAGCAAGAGTTCGCGGAGCGGTACACCGATCCACTCGCCGGTGCTGATGTACGGTCCCCAGATCTCGTTGCTGATGCACTCGAGCGTGACGATCTGCCGGATCGCCGAACGCGCGCGCAGCGCCCCCATGTCGAGCTCCAGCCGTCGCTTGACGCGGCCGTCGACCCGCAACCGCCAGTCGTTCAGCGACACCTCGGGATCGCTGAAGTTCTTGGAGACGA
The DNA here is from genome assembly GCA_026419575.1 of Thermomicrobium sp. Taxonomy (GTDB): domain Bacteria; phylum Chloroflexota; class Chloroflexia; order Thermomicrobiales; family Thermomicrobiaceae; genus Thermomicrobium. The sequence continues at coordinate 5,285 of JANZZC010000135.1, forward strand.
CGTAGAAGTCTCCGATCGGGGTCAAGGCCGGCGGCAACCCCCGCTCGTCGACCGCCGCAGGAGCCCGGGAACGCTCCCGGAGCGCCACGACGTACCGCCCGGTGACCGCCACTGCGGCGAGCAGCGCCGCGCCGAGGGCGCCGCGCAGCAGACGACGACGACCGGGAGAGAAGGCGGTGTCGAAAGGCTCCGTGGCGACGAGGAGTCCCGCGAGGAGGAGCGCGCCCGAGGCCAGCGCCGAGCCGATCGACGACAGCGTCGCACCGGAAAGTCCCTGCCAGAGCGTGACGGCACCTGCGAACCCCACGACCACCCAGGCGCGAGACGCCGCCGCACGAGCAGCGACGGCAGCGACGAGTCCCGCGATCGCCGCACAGGCAGCCAGCACCATGACGAGCGCGATTCCTTTGGTCCATACCTCGGCGGTGCCGAGTGCCCAGTTCTGTGCGCGGAGCGGAACGATCCGGCTGAACGCCTCGAGCAGCCGCCCGATCGGGCCGTTGGCCGACTGCCACGTTTCGAGAAGCAGTTGGAAGACGCTCCAGAGGAGTCCGACCGCGGCACCTCGGCAGGCGTACGTCACTGACCGTCGCATGGTACGCCCTTCCCGGCCGCTCGCTCCTCCATCGCGGCGAGCAGCGCAGCCACATCCAGACGATCCAGTCGTTGCCGGGCGACTTCGCGGTCGTCGCGTTCCGCGGTCACGCAGAGCGTCCCCAAGCGGACGAGCACGCCGGGGTACGCTGGGTGCACCATGAACACGAGTGCGCTCGTCCGGCGCGCGACGCGGAATCCCGCTCGCTCCAAACGTTCCACTGCCGCATCCTGCAGGGTCATGAAGGTGCCTCCTCGGTTAAGTGTAACGATTCCGGGTGTTCTTTCTCGCGGTGGAAGGATCGGAGCGGTTCCGAACGGAACGGGCGCGCCTGCACGACCGGTCGGAAGCTCGCTCCGCACGGGAAACGGGACCGCTGCACCACCGCGCGCTCCGGTACAATCCGATTCAGCACCGGAGTCGCGATTCGTCCGACGGAGCGAACGATGACGGAAACCGAGAAGGCAGCCACGGCTCCTGACCTTCCGACCGAATTCAGCGAGATCGAGATGCGCTGCCCACCCTGCAATACCGTCTGGTCCGCACCGGTCGCCCGGCGCGTCAACGTGCGCACTCACCCGGACGCGCGACTCGGGATTCTCCTGAAGACGATGCACTGGACGCGCTGTCCGATGTGCAAGACGCCGCGGCAGATCGAGACCATTTTCGAGTACTACGATCCCGAGCAGGGCTTGCTGGTGCAAGTTCGACCGGATTGGGAGTACGAAGCGGGTGGCGGCGAGGACTGGTATTGGGCACGCTACGAGGATCTCGTGCTCAAGTACCGGGACGTGGAGGTTCGCGTCGACGTCGTGTTCGGTCTCGATCAGCTCATCGAAAAGTACCTCGGTGGTGAGTCCGCCGTTCGCGAAGCACAGGAGTTGTGGGAAGCGCGCCGCAAGGAACAGGGTTGACGATGGAACGACCACTGCCGGTTCCGCTCGCCGAACTCCCCGAGCCTGTTCGCAGCAACTCGCTGGTACGGCGCACCCGGATTCTCGGGGAATTGGCCGCGCCGCTCGCACCGCTGCTCGGCGAGCTCGTGCGTCGCAAGTTCGCCGAGACCCCAGCGACTTCGTCACCGCCTGTCGAGTATGTCCGCGTGGAAGCGCTGAGTATCCGGATCAGCGAACGCGCCGACGGCGTGCGCGAATGGCAGCTCGCGCACGTCAGCATGGAAAAGCCCCGGCGCCGTTGGCAACCGGGGCGCTGGGTTCTGGTCTTGTCCTGCCTGGCAGGTCTGGCGCTCGCGGCCACTCGAACGGTTCGGCTCGACCGCCAGCACGACAGGTGAACCAGCGCACCCTCAGGACTCGCGCAACTCGCGCTCGCGGACCGGCTTCGCGCCTTCTTCGGCAGCCCGCGGCCGGTCGCCCACTTCTTCGGCGAGCGTGTGCGCTGCCTCCTCGGTGACCTCGGCCTCCTCGGCCTCTTCGACGACGACGACCACCACTTCCGGATCCTCGTCCAATTCAACTCCCGGCGGCAGCGGGATCTCCCCAGCCTGGATCGCCGTCCGCTCGGGACTGAGCAGCCCGAGATCGACCTCGATATGTTCGGGTACGGCCGTCGGCAATGCCCGCACCGAGAGTTCCGGCAACTGAATCGTCACCACGCCGGCGACGTCGGGAGAAAGTGTCCCGACCGTGACGACCGGGACAGTGACGGTCACCGGCCGAGCGAGATCCGGCGCGTAGAACTCGACGTTCAAGATCTCGCGCGAGACCGGATGGACCGTCACCTCGCGGATGAACACGGGATAGGTCTTCCCGTCGACTACCAAATCGACGAGACGTGCCGTCCCGGCTTGGTGATAGATACGCTCGAACTCGCGCGTCTCGAACGCCACAGGAACCGGCTTCGGCACGACCGGGCCGGATATGACCCCCGGCGTCCGACCCTGGCGCCGCAAGCGCTTGACCTGCTTACCGATGATGCTCCGTCGCTCGCACGTCATGACCGGATGCTCTGCCATCGCTGCTCGCTCCGTCCCTCGCTCCGACCACGCCACTGTTCGTCTTTCCAACTTCGCTAGCCTACACGACGGACGTCGGAACGCCAAATCGGCCGCACGCGAACGCTCCCTGTCACCCGGTGCCCGGGCACCCACCCGCGCCCCGAGGAAGCGTTGCCGGATGGCTCGGTGCACGGCCGAAGAGCCATCCATCGGTAGGCGTCGACGACCGGCCCGCTCCGGCCCTTTCCTCGGCTCGTCATCCTGCCGAACTCTGAAGCGAGAGACGTTCGGGCCAGGCAGCGCTCTAGGACACTCGACCGGCACGTTCAGGACCGATTGCCTAGGCCGAGACGTTTGCTCGGCCAGCGACTGCACGGTAGATAGCGGACGAAAGGAACCGTGCGTGGAGTCGCTGCGACAGCGGGTCGACCGACCGCATACCCCGACGACGGAGCTTCTCCTTCAGGTCGTGCTGGCAGCGCGTGCTGCCGGGCTCCTGTCGGGCTCGCTCCAGCCGGGTCCCAGCGAGCGTGATCTCCAAGCGCTTCAGCTCCTCGTGATCCTCGGTCCGCTCCGCGCCAGCGACCTGGCGTCCGTGTTGAGGATCTCTCGTGCCGCAGCGACACGGTTGATCGACGGCTTGGAGCACGCTGGGCTCGCCTCTCGCGAACCGGACCCACGCGACCGGCGCGCGGTCCTGGTGAATGCGACCGTCGCTGGCCGGCTCCTCGCTTTGTCCGAAGTCGCACCGGCAGCCGTACTCTCCCGAGCGATCGAACTGCTTCCCGAGGACGATCGTCAGGCGCTGACTCGCGGACTGGAAAGCTTGCTCGCGCAGCTCGGTCAGCAACTCCCACCGACCAGGCATCACGCGTTGCGGACGCGACGTCGAGAGAGGGAGTGACAGAGCGCCGCCCCGAGGGCACTCACCGATCCACCGGCCACGAGCGGCCAGCCGGTCTGGCTGCCGAAGAACTCGCCGATCGTGCCGGCCAGCAGCGAGCCAGCCACGACGCCGAGCGAGTACAACGCGTAGAACCAGCCGAAGGCGCGGCCTCGTTCACCGCGGCCTGCCCGCCGGGCCACTTCGGCCGTGAGCGCGGGGAAGAGGAAACCGAAACCCAGGCCGAAGAGGCCCGCTCCCCCGAGCGTCAGCCGCTCGATCCCTCGCGCTGAAGCATCGGCGCCGGTCACGGCGAGACCGACGGCGATCATCGCGAGGCCGAGGGTGACTGCCCGAGCCCAGTCGCGCCGAGCGACGCGGCCGACCAGGGGACTGACCATCACGAGCGCCGCGACGATACCGTACGTACTGAACGCCGCACCGCGCACCGAGGGGGCGATTCCCAGCGCTTGGAGCCGTTCCGGCAGCGCGGTCACGAAGGCACCGAGGGCGACGGTGAACGCCAGCACGGCCACGTATGGGTCAGCCAGACGACGGACGATGCTCCAGGTGGGAGCCAGACCGCTCGTCGCTCGAACGTTCGCCTCGGCGACACGCACGGACCGCACCGACAGTGCCACGACGACACCGGTCACGGCGAGCAACAGTGCATCGGCGAGGAAGACCGTCGCAAAGCCGTACCGTTCCTGGACGATTCCGGCGAATGCGGGTGCGACGATGGCAGCGAAGGCGATGATCGCCCCGTTGATCCCCATCGCGCGCGCCCGCTCTTCCGCCGGCACGGAGTCCCCGGACAAGGCGAACGAACCGGGAGCGAGCGCCGCGACCACGAGCCCATGGAGAAGACGCAGGGCGAAGAGCGCGGTCGGACTCGACACGACCGCGTAGGTCGTGACGACGGCCGCTGTGCCGAAGGTGCCGGCGACGAGCAGCGGGAAGCGACCGATCCGATCGAGCGCGATGCCAGCGACTAGATTCCCGGCCAGGTTGGCGACGGAGTAGGCCGCGACGATCGCGCCGACGAAAGCGGGCGAGGCGCCGAGCGTCGACGCGTAGGGAGCAGCGATCGGATACTGGACGAACAGGTCGAAGAAGGTCGCGAAGACGAGGATCCGGACGATCCAGAGCACCGATCCCGTCGAAATCGCCTGCTTCTGCTCGAACTGCATCGAACTTCTCCTCCCCGTCGCACGATGCATCTTACCGGACCCGATTCTCCAGAACACGCTGAAGCCTCAGCCGAGCGCCGATCGATACGCTTTCGGCAACGAAAAGAGCAGGACGGGAACCTGGTATCGGCGTGATTTCGCGCGAAGGTGCTCGGAACGGTCGTTGACGCGGCTGACAAGTTTTGCTATAGTGTGACTGGCCGTTCAGTAGAAGCGCGAATGAACAGGTAGAGGAGGGTACCGTGGTGAGCACGATCAGCGCCGCTCGTGAGCGAGTGCAAGCCGCAGCGGAACGGCTTTTCGCCGAGCGCGGCTACAAGGCGGTGACGCTCCGCGATATCGCGCAGGAGCTCGGCATCCGACAAGCGTCGCTGTACTACCACTTTCCGGGCGGCAAAGAGGAGCTGTACGTCACCGTGACCGAACGCGGGCTGCAGGCGCACCGCGAGGGCCTCGAACAGGCGATCGCCGGTGCCGGCGAGTCGTTGGAGGCGGGGTTGCGCGCAATTCTGCAGTGGCTCGCGACGCACCCGCCCGTCGACCTCGCGCGGATGCTCCTGGCCGATTTCCCTGCGATCTCGGAGGAGCATCGCCAGCGTCTCACCGAACTCGCTGTCGACTGCCTGGTCCGACCGATCGAGCAGCTGCTCCGGAGCGCCCGTGACCGAGGCGAGGGACGGGACGTGGACACGCGCCTGGCGGCCCTGAGCATCCTGGCCTCGGCCGAAGTCCTGCACGCCGACGCCCGGCTCACGGGCAAGGAGCCGAGCGAGCTGGTCGACGCCGCATTGCCGATCCTCCTGCAGGGTCTCAAACGGTAAGAGCGCCCGACGCTCATCCCGGTGGGTCGGCTGTGGTGACAGCCGGCCCACGTCCTTTCGCCGGCGGAACGCCTACCCCGACGCTTCGCTCATGAGAGGCGACCTTCTGCTCCGACTTGCACGGGAGTACCCGAATGGTTAAAGTACCAGCAGAGACGCTGGGTTACCGCAGGAACTATTATTAGTTAAGGGCCACACGGCATCGATGCTCGGCACGATACCCGCTACCGACTCCACGACCACGCAGCTTTGGCGCTCGATCCTCGCTCGCCACGGCCGCTCCTTCTGGCTCGCGAGCAGGCTGCTCCCGGTACCGGTACGTGCTCCGGTCACCGTCCTCTACGCCTTCTTCCGGACCCTGGACGACATCGTCGACCGGACCACCGATCCCGACCAGGCAGCGGCCCTGCTCACGTCTTGGGAGACCTGGCTCGACAGTGGTTTCCAGAGTCCGGCCCCCGATCCGCAACCCGCCGACACGGTCGCTGCGATCTTCACCACCTATTGTATCGATCGACGCTTTCCCCGTGACCTCATCGCCGGCTTGCACGCTGACCTGGCACGTCCACGCCGTATCCGCACCTATCCCGAACTCCTCCATTACTGTTACCAGGTCGCCGGCACGGTGGGCCTCGCACTGGCCCCAATCCTCGGCGTGCACTGCGCGTCCGGGCGCGAGGCGGCCCGCGCACTGGGCATCGCCATGCAGCTCACCAACATCGTCCGCGACCTCGGCGAAGATCTCCGGATGGGTCGCCTGTACGTGCCGCTCGAGGATGTCCGCCGCTTCGGCCTCGGAGAAGCGACCTTGTTCCAGCTGGCGCATGGCCGCGCTTCGCCCCCGCCGGAACTGCGCGCGCTCCTTCGCCTGCAGATCCTGCGCGCGCGTCGCTACTACCGGCAAGCCGCTCGACACTACGGTTGTCTCCCCGACCAGGTACGACCTGGCATCATCGCAGCAGCCGAACTCTACGCCGCCATCCTCGAGACCGTCGAGGAACTGGACTACGATACGCTGCGCGTCCGCGCCGTCGTTGCGTTCGACCGGAAGCTGCTCGCGCTGGGGCGAGCGTTCGTCGCGGCTCGCCGACTGCGCACGGGAGGATGCGTCCCATGTCCGACCTGTGGTTAAGCGTCGCCGCTGCCTTCGACGCTCCGGAACACCGACCGTTCGTCATCGACGGCGGTGAGCCAGGTGCCGTGCTCGTCCACGGGTTCCTCGGGACACCGAAAGAGTGGCGCCCCTTGGCCGGGTATCTCGAGCGGCGCGGTTGGACGCTCGTCGCTCCCCTGCTTCCCGGCTTCGGCGTCGGCTTACCGGCGTTGCCGGCCGTCACGCTCGACGACTGGATGAGGGCGCTGCGAGAGGCGTACGCACGGATCGCGCACCTGCAGCAACGGGTCCTGGTGGGGTACTCGCTCGGCGGCGCGCTCGCGACGATCCTCGCCAGCGAGGTCCAGGCGACTCGTCTCGTGCTGTTCGCCCCCTTCTCCCGGCTCCCGTTGCCGATCTGGTACCGAGCCCTTCTTCCGCTCGCCCAGCGTTTCCATTCGGGCCTCCGCCCCTTCGCCCGCGTCGACCTCGAGCACCCCGAGATCCAGCAGGCGCTCGCCGGGTGGAACCCGGCACTGGACCTTTCCGACCCGGTTGTCCGGGCCGAACTGCGGGCACTTCGCTTCCCGTGGCGACTGCTCCGGGAACTCGACCGGACCGCTGCGGCGATGCGTCGAAGCGCGCGACTCGTCTCGTGTCCGGTCGCGATCGTGCACGGGCTCGACGACCGCACCGTCCCCATCGGCGATTCCCGCCGGCTGCGCAGGCTGTTCCACCGGGTCGACCGCTTCGTGGAGATTCCCGGCGACCACCAGCTGCTCTCCCCTGACCATCCGGGATTCGCAAAGGTCCTGGCACTCGTCGATTCGCTGCTCGTGACGATGCAGCGAACCGGAGGTGACCGACCATGATCCGGTACGTCGCTCGGCTCGTCGAAATCGCCCACGCGATCGCCGCGCTGCGTCTCATTCGGACTGCGCTCGGTCGGGTCCACCCGCCGCAGGACGACCGCGACATCGGAGACGCTGCCGTCGTGGCCGTCGTTCCGGTGCTCGACGAGCAGGCGCGCTTGGCTCCCTGTCTCGAAGGGCTGCTCCGGCAGAACTTTCCGCTCCGTACCGTCCTGGTCGTCGATACCGGTTCGTCGGACCGCACGATCGACCTCGTCCGTGCCTATCGTGCCCGAGACGCGCGCGTCCAGCTCGTGTGCGCCGGACCGCCCCCGCGCGGTTGGAACGGCAAGGTTTGGGGCCTGCGTACGGGGTTGCAAGCTGCGCCGGACGCCGACTGGTACCTCTTCGTGGATGCCGACGTGCGTCCTGCACCCACATTGGTCCGTCGTCTGCTCGCTGCGGCTCGTGCGCGCGGCGTCCCGGTTGCCTCGGTCGCGTTGCGGCAGGCAGTCATGCCCGACGCGCTGAGCTGGCTCCTCCACCCAGCGATGCTGACCTCCCTTGTCTACCGCCTGGGAGTACCCGGACAGGTCTACCGATCGGCCGACCACGCTTTCGCCAACGGCCAGGTGCTGCTCCTCGCACGGCAGGTCGCGACCACGGTGCCGGAACTCGCGTCGCTCGCCCACGCGAACGCCGAGGACGTTGCGCTCGCCCGCGAGATGGCTCGGCGCGGAGTACCGGTCGCGTTTTTCGATGCGCTCGATGATTCCTTCGTCACCATGTACCGGGACGGCAGGGCGCTGTGGCACGGGTGGCCACGGTCGCTACCCCTTTGCGATCGACGATCCGTCGCCCGGAACGCGCTCGATCTCGCAGTTCTCGCGGCCACGCAGGGAGCGTGGCTTCCCGTCCTGGCCCTCGCCTTCCGCTGCCGCGAGCTCCGGCCGGCCGCTGCGCTCGCCGCCGGCCTGCGGGCCGCTCTGCTCGTCGGCGTCCGTCGAGCATATCGACATCCGCGTCGGCTGTACTGGCTTTCGCCGCTCACCGATCCGCTCGTGGTCGCACGGGTCGTCGGCGCTTCGTTCGCTCGCACGGTCGTGTGGCGCGGGCGGAGGATCGTGCGAAGGGGGATGTGATGCGCGCCGAACGACTGGCCTGGACCTTGTTTCTCGCCCACGCGGGTGCGCTCCTCTTCGGAGTCGGCGGCATCGTCGTGGCTCTGCTGCGACCGGAGTTCGGGTCGAATCTTGAACTCGGGCGCTTAGCCTACGCATTCGGTATGCGTTACGGCGGTGTCCTCTATATAGTCTTCGGTGCCGCGGCCATCTTCGCCTGGAGCTGGGCGACCCTCGGCCCGCGCAGGACCTTGTGGTTCTTCTCGCTCAGCACGACGATCTCGTTGGGGGCCGAGCTGATCGGCACCAGCACCGGATGGCCGTTCGGCAACTACAGTTACACTTCGGGCCTCGGCCCGAAGATCCTCGACCGGGTACCGTTCACGATTCCGCTGTCCTGGTTCACGATGGGACTCGCCAGCTGGCTCCTCGGGAATCAGCTGGCTCGCACCGCGGCCCGACGCAGCCGGACGATGGTGGGAATCCTTGTCGGGGTCTGGCTGCTGGTAGTCTGGGACCTGGTGCTGGACCCCGCGATGGCCCACGAGACGATGCGAGCACGGTTCTGGGT
>JANZZC010000156.1 GCA_026419575.1 Thermomicrobium sp.
GAAACGCGCATCGCCGAGCTGGTGCGACGGGCGCTCGGCTGAGGGAAATCGGCGTGACCGCCGGTACCTCGCGCGTCCTCTGGGAGGACAACCGTGATGGCCGGCGTCTGCGCGCTGGATCGCGGTGCCGCTCACTGGGCCGAGGACAGCGTCCCCCGGCCTCTTCGGCGAGCGAGCCCCCACGGCTCGGGCGGCAGTCGCGACGGTTCGTCCTGTCACCGCCCGTCGCGTCTGGTCGGTGCGGCCGGGCGCCGCTCGCGCTCCGCGTACCCTCGCGTCCGCTGGTTCGCTCCGCGCTTCGTCCTCTGCGTTGATCTGCCATGAGGAGGCGCCCGGTGGTGCGTGCGGAACGTGACCGCGGTTACGCCTGGGTGATCGTCGCGACGCTCTCGTTCACCGAGACGGTCTCCTGGGGCATCCTGTACTACGGATTCGCGGTGTTCCTCGCCCCGATGGAGCGCGAGCTCGGCTGGTCGCGCGCGACGCTCACCGGCGCCTTCTCGCTCGCGCTTCTCGTCTCGGGGCTCGCGGCTCCTCTGGTCGGTCGCCTTCTCGATCGCATCGGACCTCGCCTGCCGATGGCGCTCGGCTCCGCCGTCGCGGCGCTCCTGCTCCTCGTCTGGGCGCAGGTCGGGCGTGTCCTCGAGTTCTACGCCGTCTGGGCCGGTCTCGGGCTCGCGATGGCGCTCGTCCTCTACGAGCCTGCTTTCGCGACGCTCGCCAAGTGGTTCGAGCAGCGGCGCCGCCAGGCGATCACGGTGCTCACGCTCGTCGGGGGGTTGGCCAGCGTCGTCTTCACGCCCTTGAACAGTTGGCTCGTCGAGCGATTCGGCTGGCGTTCCGCGCTGCTCCTCCTCGCTGCTGGGCTTGCCGTCGGCACCGCCCTCCCGCACGCCCTCGTGCTCCGGGCGCCGCCGGCCGTTCCGGGCGCGCGCTCGGTCGCTCCGGGGACGGCGGCGCGGACCGCCTTGCGGTCGCTCGTCTTCTGGGCCTTGACCGCCGCGCTGACGCTGGCTGCCTTCGTCACGGTGACCGTCAACGTCCACTTGCTCCCGTCTCTCCTCGACCGTGGGTTCGCCCCCTCCTTCGCGGCGACGGCGACCGGCCTGGTCGGCCTCATGCAGATCCCCGGCCGGCTCCTCGTCGCGCCGCTGGGACGGTGGTTCTCCGATCGCGTGCTCACGACCGGCGTCTTCCTCCTGCAAGGCGGTGCGCTCCTCGTTCTGCTCCTGGCCGGTCAGCGACAAGCCGGCGTGCTCGCCTTCGTCGCGCTCTTTGGCATGGCGAACGGGATGATCACGATCGTGCGAGCGGCGCGTCCGGCGGAGCTCTTCGGCAGCGCCGCGTACGGTGCGATCGCCGGCACGTTGACCCTTCCGGTCACCCTCGCCCGCGCCGCGGCGCCGCTCGGCGCCGGTGCGCTCTATACGCTGTTCGGAGGGTACGAGCCCGTCTGGTGGGGACTCGTCGTGCTGGGTGCCGTCTCGGCAGGCGCGGCGGCGGTCGCCGAGTCGGCCGCGCGACGGGAAAGTCGGCCCCCCGGCTCAGCCGAAGCGGAGCAGCGCTTCGCGCTGGAACGACCGCCGTCCGACCCGGAGCACGATCCCCGCGAGCGCCCCGAGCACCGCGCAGGCTACGAGGGTCAGTCGCCAGTCCAGCAAGACCAGTCCCGAGGATTGGGCGACCAGGAGGCCGATGATGGGGAGCGCGACCAGGCCAGAGAGCTGGGAGACCTCCTGCATGCCGCGGACGCGCGAGGAGATCAGGACGATCACCCCGAGCCCGAGCAGGGCGACCGCCGGTGACCCCACGAAGGCGATGAGCAGCCACGGGACGCTCGGCAACAGCGGCGGGCCGACTCCGACCAGCAGCGTGGCCAACGCGGCGGAGAGCGTGGCACCGCCCCAGCTGATCGCGACAGCCGGGATCGCGGCAGCGAGCAGCTTGCCGAGGAACAGCTCGTCTTCGCGGATCGGGGTCACCAGGAGCGCCTCGAGCGTCCGTCGCTCCCGTTCCCCGGCGATCCCGTCGGCGGCGATCACCGTCGTCGTGGCCAGGGGCACGATCAGGAGCAACGGTGCGAACTGGTACCCGAAGAGGAGGATCGCCAGCTGCTGGCTCGGCTCGAGCGCCTGGATCCGTTCCCGCTCGCGGGTCGGCAGGACGCGGACCAGCTGACTCAGGTCTTCGCTGTCGCGCGCGTCCAACGGCAAGGTCCGGCTGAGGATGCCGAGCGCGACCGGGAGGACGACGAAGAAGATGAACGGCACGAGGACGAGCGGAAGGACGAGGACGCGACTGCGGCGGACCGCCGTGAGGTCTTTCCGTACGATCGCCAGGACCCTCCGCCAGTGCACCGCTCACCTCCGTCCGGTCCGCTGGTGCAGGGCGAGATAGACGTCCTCGAGCGAAGGTGTCCGGAGCACCACACCGTAGACCGGAACGCCGGCCTCGACCAGCGTCGCGACCAGTTCCGGGACGCGCTGACGTGCGACCTGCTCGACCGTGATCCGCCCGGGGTCCGCCTCGGGTCGGGCCGTCACCCCTCGCGCGCGGAGCGCCTCGACGGCGCGCTCGACCAGCAGGGGCTCGACCTCCACCGCCAGCTGGGCCGGCACGCCGAGCGCCAGCGCGAGTTCCCGCGGAGACCCTTCCACCAGCACGCGACCACGCTCCAGGATCACCACCCGATCGCAGAGGCGTTCCGCTTCGTCCAGGTTGTGCGTCGCGAGGAGGATCGTCCGCCCTTCCCGCCGCCGTTCGGCGATGAGCTCCCGTACCTGGTGCGCGGCCACCGGATCGAGCGCCGTCGTCGGCTCGTCGAGGAGCAGGAGTTCCGGGTCGTGCAGGAGGCAGCGCGCCAGCGCGAGCCGCTGCCGCATCCCGGCGCTGAACGTCCCGATCCGCCGGTCCGCGACCTCGGCGAGCCCGAACTGTTCCAGGAGCAGCGCGATCCGCGGCTCGAGCAGCGCCGACGGGAGCTCGTAGAGCTCGGCGAAGACCCACAAGAGTTCGCGCGCGGTCAGCCGCTCGTCCAGGCCCGGTGCCTCTCCCACGACTCCCGTGCGGGCGCGGATACGCTCGCCGTCGACCATCGGCTCGAGCCCGAAGACGCGCACGCTGCCGCCGTGCGGTGCGAGCAGGCCCAAGAGCAGACGGATCGTGGTCGTCTTCCCAGCTCCGTTGTGCCCGAGGAGTCCGACCACTTCGCCAGCGGCCACCGTGAAGCTGATCCCAGCGAGCGCCACCGTCGCACCGAAACGTCGCTCAAGGCGGTCGACCGCGATGACCGCTCCGTCCATACTTCCTGCGCTCCGAGCCCGACGACGCTGGCGCGGCGTTCCTCGGCCACGGTCTACGCGCGCGGACCGTGGCGCTCGCCGCCTCCGGCCGGACGCGCCGAGTGTACCAGCTCCCTCTCGCCAGGTGTCGGCGGCGCTGGCGCGGGCGATTGGATGGTGCCAATTGGCTGTTGCGCGGGGAGGCGAGGGTCGCTAGGCTCGTTCTCCATGGAGAGGAGGCGAGCCATGTCCCAACCGGTGGCGGAACGGCAACGTCTGGCGCTCACCCCGCTCACGATCGCGGTGAGCGGCGTGATGATCGCGGTCGTCTTCGTCGCGACCCGTTTCATCCAGGTGCCGATTCCGAGCGGCTACATCCATCTCGGCGATATCGCGATCTATACGGGAGCGTTCCTCTTCGGCCCGGTGGTCGGCGGGATCAGCGGTGCCCTGGGGCCGATGCTGGCCGACCTCACGAGCGGCTACGGGCAGTACGCACCGGCGACGTTCGTCCTGCACGGCCTGCAAGGCTTCCTCGCGGGCTGGATCGGCTGGCGCGCTGGATTCTGGCGTCTGGTGCTCGCCACGGTGGTCGGCGGCGTCGTCATCGTCGTCGGCTATTTCCTCTGGGAAGTCGCGGTGCTCCGCATCGGGCTTGCCACGGCGACGGCCAACGTCCCCTTCAACGTCTGGCAAGTCGTGTCGGGTGCGGTCGGCGGCATCGCGCTCACCGCCCTCTTCCGCGAGACGTTCGGTGCAGCGCTCGCTCGCCTGGCGCCGGAGCGTTTCCGTCGCGAGGCGTGAGCGATCCGGTGCGCGCGGGGTGCATGAGCCCGAGTCACCGGAGCATCGGCGCATGACGGCTTCGGCCGGAGGGCCACCGGTGCCTGCTCCCAGCCACCGGCCGCCGCTGGCGATCCGTGCCTCGGGGTTCACCTACCGCTACCCGTCGTTCGCCCCCGGCGAGCCACCGCGGACGGCGCTCGCCGAACTCACCTTCGGTGTCCCTGCGGGTCAGGTCGTCGGTCTCGTCGGCGCCAGCGGCAGCGGCCTGACCACCTTGTGTCTCGCTTTGTGCGGGATCGTCCCGCACGAGACCGGGGGTGTCGTCCGTGGCTGGCTGGAGGTCGCTGGGCGCGAGACGACCTCGCTCCCCCCGGCCGAGCTCGCCAGCTCGGTCGGGATCGTCTTCGAAGACCCGGAAGCCAATCTCATCGGCCTGAGCGTCGCCGAGGAGGTCGCCTTCGCGCTCGAGCTGGCTGGCTTGCCCCCGCCCGAGGTCGCCTGGCGCGTGGCGCGGGCCTTGGAGCTCGTCGGCCTGAGCGCGCTGCGCGATCGACCGTCCGGGCAGCTCTCGGGCGGTCAGAAGCAACGTCTGGCGCTCGCGGTCGCTCTGGCGCGCGAGCCGGCGCTGCTCGTGCTCGATCAGCCGACCGCGCAGCTCGATCCGTGCGGCAAACAGGAACTCCGCGCGGTGCTCGCGCGGCTCCGCGACAGCGACCGACCGCTCACGATCGTCTTGGCCGAACGCGACACCGATTTCATGCTGCCGCTGGTCGAGCGGGTGCTCGGCCTGGTCGCCGGTCGGCTGGCGCTCGACACGCCGGTCGAGCGGGCCTTCCTCGATCCAGGGACGCTCGATCGGCTCGGGGTCGCAGCGCCACAGCTCGCCGAACTCGCCCGTGTCGTGCAGCGCCTGCCCGGGTGCGCCGCGCCGGCGCTCTTCCGTACCGTCGACGACGCGGTCGCGACCATCCGTGCGGGCTGCCTCCGCCAGCGAGCGCCGACGCCGGCCGACCCGAGCGAGGCACCGCCGGTGCTCGCTCTCGACCGGCCGACGAACGAGCGACCGACGGCGAACCCGACACCGCC
>JANZZC010000010.1 GCA_026419575.1 Thermomicrobium sp.
ACGATGCGCTGTTCCTCACCGACCACAACGAGGGGAGCGACTTCCAAATCGACGGAGCCACCGCGAACCGGCGCACCTTGGACGAGGACAGCGACGGCTGGAAGCTCCGGCAGCGCGGGACGCTCGCAGCGCCGATCGCCCGGCTCGAGGGGGAGCGGGCCTACCGGGGCAGTCGCTCCTACCACCTCGCGGCCGCGCCCGGTTCGAACGGCACGCTCACGCTCTGGACGCCGCGTGGACCACTGGTCGCGGCTGGCCCGGTGCGCCTCCGCTTCGCGCTCCTCGTACGGCAGCTCGAGCCCGGTACAGGCTTCGTCGTCGCCCTCTCGCTCGGTGGCGACTCCGAACTCGGCCACGTCGTCGGATACACGAACGAGCGCGGCGACGTTCTGCTCGAGCGGAGCGTGACCTTCGCCTGGACGATCGGCCAGCCATCGCTCCCGGCCTCCTCGTCGCGCCACCAACTCGTTGTCCTCCCGCTCCCCGAGCCGCCACGCGAAGCCTGGGCGACCTACACGCTCGACGTGAGCGAGGCGGTGGAACGACTACCGGCCGAACAGCGACCGCACCGGTTCGCGGCCTTCCTCTACCCGCGCTTCACGCTCACCACGAGCGGCGGAGGAGCCGAGATTTTCCTCGACAGCGTCGAACTCCGTGCCGAGCGCCCGCTGGAGCCGGCGCAGGAGTTCGTCGCCCGCACCGAGCTCTGCCGTGCCTGGAGCGACCCCTCGTTCCTCCTCGTCTGCGCCCACGAGATGGGACAACAGCGACACACGATCCGCTTCGACTTCGCGATCGATGACCCGGCCCAGTTCCGTCAGTTCACCTTCGGAACCGACGGCATACCGCTCGTGCACGAGGCCGGCTTCCCGGCCCAGCTCGATCACCCCGGATCGACGATCCGGATCCGCGAGATTCTCGACAACCGCGCCTACGATGCCGACTTCCTGGAGGTGCGCAAGCCGGAATGGACCACCGTCTGGGACGAGCTCCTCGTGCGCGGGGTGCACATCCTCGGTGCCTGGGGCACCGACAGCCACGAGGTGATCGACTCCGGCAATCCGGCGACGTACGTCTTCGCGCGCGGGCTCACGCGCGAGGAACTCGTACGCGCCCTCTACGAGGGACGGAGCTTCCTGGCGCGCAACACCTTCACCGGTGCGGTGATCATCGGCATCCAGCCGAGCCCCGACGAACCGTATCCCGCTCGCTATCCGATCTTCGTGTCCGATCGCGCGACGAGCGTCCCAGTCTTTCTGCGTGTGACAGCCGGTCTCCCGTCGGGCAGTCGCATCCGCTGGATCCGGAACGGACGACCGTTCGTCGATCGACCGCTCACCGGTCCCGCGAGCGAGGACACGCTCGATCTCCCGCTCGCCGGTCCGCTGACCGTCGTCCGGGCAGAGATCGTCGATGCCAGTGGCCGGCCGCTCGCGCTGACGCAGCCGCTCGTCTTCCGCACGGTGCCTGGATCGCCCGCCGGCACGCGGATCGCGACGCACGGGATAGAGACGATGGACGGCACCGGATACAATCGCCACTTCACCCTCGGGATCACCGACGCCGAGTGGGATGCGAGCGCCCGCGCGCTGCTCCTGACGCTCCGCGCGCCGGCCGGCGCCCGCGTCGAGCTCCTGTTCGCGAGCGACCCGATCGGGTCTCTCGAACTCGCCGGCTCGTCGCTCCCCGTTCCCGGGCACCTGCCCCACCTCGCGTTCGTCCAACCGGCTTCGGTCGCTGACCTCGTCGTTTCCTTCGCCCCCTCACCCCCGCGCCGCGTGCGCCCCGCCCCCGCTCCGCCGAGCGACCTCGCGGTCGTCGACGTGACGACTCGATCGATCGAGCTCCGCTGGTCGGCATCGTCCACGCACGACCGCCCGCTCCGGTATCTCCTCCTCCGCGACGGCTCGCCGCTCGCTTGGCTCGGCGCCGCGACTGCCTACGTCGACCGTTCGGTCGAGCCCGGTCGACGCTATCGCTACGCCGTCGTCGCGGTCGATCTGACGAGCGGCCGTTCGCGGCCGAGCACGGCGGTGGCGGTCGACGTCCCGCCGCCCATCTGGCTCGCCGACGATTTCGAGACGGGCTCACTCGGTCATTGGACGGTCGCCGGTTCGGTCGACATCCAAGAACGGAGCGGGCATCCGAACAACCGTGCTGTACGCCTCGATCTCGCCGGATCGGGCGCGACCCTGGAGCGCCCGTTGTCGCTCCCGTATCTCGCAGTCTCTCTCCGCTTCCGTTTCCTCTTGCTCGATCAGGGCTCCGATCGGATCGCCATCGCGAGCGTCCTGGATCGCGAGGGTCGAGCGCTCGCCCGCGTGACGATCACCGGGAAGGGAACGCTCGTGCTCGACGACGGGGAACGTTCCACGACGAGCGCCGGAGCGATCGCGTTCGGAACCTGGTACGCGTGCGAGCTCCGGCTGCTCGGCGATCGACCGCGTCGACTCACCTGCACGCCCGACGACGCTTCCGTCGAGACGCTCCGCGCGGAACTGCCGCCCCCGAGCGCTGGAAGCGACGTCGCGCTGCTGCGGTTCGGCCAGCTCGGAGCGAGCAGCCGCGCCGTCTTCCTGCTCGACGACGTCCAGCTCCGGCTCCCGGAGTCCCCGCGCGACGCTTCGGTCCGCCCGCAGTCCTGGGGGGTCGCCCGTGGCCGGCGGTGAACGCTTCCGATCGCTCGTCCTCGTCCTCGCCATGCTCCTGCTCGTCGCCAGCTGTGCGCGACGGGCCGAACTCCCACCGTACGCGACCGAAGCCGGGCTCCTCGCCCGCGACACCTGCTTCGGCGTGGAACATCTGCCGCCCGACTTCGAGGTGGTCGCGCGCCAGATCCTGGACAACCAGACCGCCGCGCGGCGCGACGCGCCGGCCATCCGGCCGAACGACGTGGCGGCATGGCATCGCTTGAGCGGTGCCTGGCTCCAGTACGCGTTCCAGCCGCCGAGCATGCCGACCGAGGACGCCGACGGCTTTCTCACTCAGGACGAACTCGAGCAGGCGCTCGCGCGGGCGCACGTCGAGCGGTTGGGCGCGTCGTTCACGGCGGTCGTCTGCCGACTCGACCTCTTCGCGAACGCCGCCGGTGCACAGGCCGCCTTCCGTGCCATATCGCAGGCCACGGCGGGCCAGCCGGTGGAACACCGCACCCGCGGCAACGAGAGCGCGCTCGTCCTCGCACCGGCGGCCGTCCCCGGCTTCGCGCGCATCACGCTCCGGTTCCGGCTCGAGAACGTCGTCGCCACCGTCTCGGTGACCTCCGCCTGCGATGCCGACGATGCGGCGAGCTGCGACGACGCCCACGCACGGACCGAAGCGCTCGCGGCGCTGCTCCTGCGTCGCATCGCGGACCGTGTCCCCGGCGTCGCCCCGCCTCCGCCGCCAGCCGACCAGCGCACCGCCGTCGAAGCAGTGTGTCCGGAACGTGACTACACCGGGTGCGTGGCCGAGGGGCTCGCGGCGCTGGCTGCAGCGACACCGGTCACGCTCTGCGTGTCGCCGTACGGCGAGTGGCGCTTCGTGCACCGGTCGGCGGCGACAGCGACGGAAACGTGCCCCGAAGACTGGGACAGCGTCGCCGCGTTCCCGCCGGCGAGCGGATGACGACGGTCAGCCGCGTTGTCCGACGGCAGCCAGGTCGTTCACCGGCCGCGACAGCCGAGATGCGCGCGGTCGTGGCTCGCGCAGGATCCAGCGAGCCAGGCCGTCCAGCACGACTCCGCTCAGCGCGATGACGAGCAGCATCGCCATCAGCTCGCCGTAGTCCAAACGATCCCGCGCGTCCAGGATCGCGTAGCCGAGTCCCGAGTCCACGCCGAGCATCTCGGCCGGGACGAGCACGATCCAGGCCACGCCGACGGCGAGCCGGAGCCCGGCGAGGACGCGGGGACGTATACCAGGCCAGACGACGAAGCGGAGGAGCTCCCAGCGCGAGGCCCCCAGGCTCCGTCCGACCTGCGACCATCGCGGGTCGAGCCGCAGCACGCCGTCCGCCGTGCTCAGGAGGATCGGCCACGTCGCAGCCATGACCAGCAGGAACACGACGGAGCGGCTACCGGCACCGAAGACGAGCAACGCCAGCGGCATCCAGGCGAGCGGCGAGACCATCCGCAGCACTTGAACGACCGGTCCGAGCAAGCGGCCGAGTAGGCGAACGCTCCCGAGCGCGACGCCCAACGGCAACCCGATCGCGGCCGAGAGCAGCAACCCCAACGCGACCCGCTCGGCGCTCGCCCGCAGATGCGGCCAGAGGTCGCCGCTCGCGACGAGTTCGGCGAGCGCGTGGAACGCCGGCTCCGGCGCGAAGCGAGCAGCGAAGGAGCCAGGTGCCGCGACGACGCTCGTCGCGATCCACCAGAACAGCAGCAGGAGTCCGAGCCCAGCGACCGGTAGGGTCGCATCGCGGACGATCTCCCGTCTCTTCATGGTTCGATCCGTTCGCTCCGCGTCAACGAGTCCGGGAGGCCGAAGGCCGCCGGCCCGCCCTCCGCCGCGACCGCCTGGAGCACGAACCGATCGTCGACGAGCTCCGCGTGTGCCCGCGCCGGATCGAGCGTCTCGAGGAACGTGGCTTCTCCTTCCACGCGCGTCCGCCGCAGGTGCTCGATGAGCGCTTCCGTATACGACGGAAACGGATAGGGACGGAAGTCGATCCGCGGAGCGTTCCACTCCGGGTGACGGATCGCGCCCTCCCGGACGTACCGCTCGCGGTCGTGGTCGAGGAGCACCCGCTCGATCGCCTCCAGCGGCTGCGGGAGGTACCCCCGGTTTCCTCGCTTCGCCAGGAGTCGCGCCGCCTCGGCCCGGTTCTCGCGGGCGAAGCGTTGCGCCCGCACGATCGCCGTGACGATCGCCTGCGCCCACTCCGGTTGCGAGGCGATGTCCTCCTCGTGCATCACGACGACGCAGCAGGCATGGTCGAGCCAGACATCGCCGCTGAAGCGCAGGATCTTCCCAGCTCCCTGGACTTCGGCGAGCGCGTTGAACGGTTCGGCGACGATGTACCCGGCGATCGATCCGTTGGCGAGCGCCGGCGCCATGTCGGCCGGCGGCATGACGACCAGTTTCACCGTCCCCTCGCTCGGCGAAGGATCGCCGCGCAGGATCGGTTGGAGTCCCGCGCGCTCGAGCAAGAGCTGGACGAGGACGTTGTGGATCGAGTACCAGAACGGTACCGCGATCGTTCGGCCAGCCAAGTCCTCAAGCCGTTCGATCTCCTCCGCAACAGTCAAGGCCGAACCGTTGACATGATCCCAGGCGACGACCTTGACCGGCACCTGCTGGCCGAAGCGCATCCAGAGCCCCAGCGGCATGAGCACGTGCACGACGTCGACTTGCCGGGCCTGCAGCGCCTCGGCGAGTTGCGACCAGCTGCGGAACATCGTCGGTTGATCGGCTTCCAAGCCGGCTTCCTGGTAGTAGCCCTGCGCGTGCGCGAGGAGCAAGGGCGCTGCATCGGTGATCGGCAGGTAGCCGATGCGGACGCGGCCGCTCGCCGCTGGTGTACCGGACGGGGTACCGGTGACCACGACCGTCGGACTGCTGGAAGCGCCCGAGGACGGCGTAGTCGTGCTCTCCCCGCTGC
>JANZZC010000061.1 GCA_026419575.1 Thermomicrobium sp.
GGGCAAGACGAGCCCGTACGTCACCCCACCCACGAGATAGGTCACGCCGACGGCCGCCGCGACCCGCAACGGGAATCTGCCCGCCTGCACCGCGCAAACCGGTCGCACGAGCTCCGCACCTGCGAAGACCGCCGCAGAGGCGACCGCTGCACCGAGACGCAGGGCGAGCGGAGCAGTGTCGCTGTGGAGCAGCAAGAGCGGGAAGTTGGCGAGCGCCGCTCCGCTCGCCACGGCCCATGGCCGCTCGCGCGGCGAAAGGCTCGCCAGGGCGCCTCCGCAGGCGAGGATCGGTGCAGCAGCGAACGCCGCCGCTAGCACGAGCGCTACCTGCCGTGCGCCAGGCAGGAGAGCATGCGTCAGCGCGGCGACGAGGAACGCAGCCGCGAGCGCACGGAACGGAAGCGCGCGTCGAGTCGAGGTCCATCCCGCGAGGACGAGCCCCAACCCGTGGGCTACCGCCGCTGCGCTGACCCAGTCGGGGGCAACGCCACCGGCCGGGCCGAGCAGTACGAGGAGAACCCAGGCGAAGACCAACCCGACCCCGAGGGCAGCACGACCAGCCTGTCGCACGGAACCTACCCCGCGGCCTGGATCCCGGACCCATTCGCACGAATTGTTCATGCGCGCGGCGCTGTCCGTCAAACGACGGACAGTCCTCCGGCGCCGAGCACCCGTCCGGCGCTGGGATGTCCGTCGAATGACGGACATCCCAGCGAGCACGGTTCCGTCATTCGTCGGACAGACGAGGACGACGCGTTCCCGTACAACGGGAGCGGATCGAACGTTCCGGTCTCGTTCGGTGACGGGGGCAGGTTGTGTCTCCGCAGCACCCACGACTTCGGGACAGGCCCGACCCGCTGGGCGACACATGCCAACGGAGGGTCTCCTCCGAGGGGCTCCGCTCGTACGCCACCGGACGCTCGGTGCGCTGGACGCGGACGATGCCGAGGCAGGTACACCGGCCCGATCCGTTCGCAGCACCGCCCGATCGACACGGAACGACACGTTCTCCCACCGGCGCGGATTCGCGCGGCCCGCCTCGACCTGTGCACGCACCGGTGCCCATCGCGGCGTTTCGGGGTTCCAGTGGCGAGCGGAAATCTGCTCGCCACACTGTTCGTGTGGCTCGGTCGCCCGTTCCGCACTGGGATCCTCGCTCCCGCATCGGCGGAACGGGGGCGATCGGCACTCGTCCCGATGGATCGATCCGCGCCCCCCCCGATACGAAGGCGACCGCCTCGCTCGACCGACGGGAAGCGCGCGCACTACCGCTCGGTACAGGCGGGCGAAGCCCCCACCTCCCCCATTCCTCCCGCTCGACGGACTCCGGTTCGCCGCCTGCGCGCACGACGGTTCCGGTCACGGCCCGAGACGACCTCAGCGGGATATCCAGCAGAGACCGCGGCGCTCGACCCGCGTCCCGACGTCCGGGGCGAGAGGAGGCAGCTCCACCAGCTGTTCCCGCTCGGCACCGGCCCTCCGTTCGCCCGGCCGCCTCCCTGCAGCCCTGACGTGGACGATCGCGCGCCGAAGAAAAGAACGCGCGGAGCACCGGGGGACGGAGCGCTCCGCGCGCCAAGGGAAGGGAAGGGATTGGGGTGCGGGTCGGGCAGCGGGGGTGCTTCCCGCCCGCCGGAGTGAATGATACCACTCGACAGAAGTGGTTGACAAGGTGGCAACCGTACCGGTCGAGGCGAGCTCCTCGTGCGCCGAGCTCACCGAGCTGGGGCGACCGGCCGGATCCGCGGCGTCGCGGGTCGGCGGAGCCCATGCCCCATCGCGCGTCGACCCGCCCCTCGCCGACGAGCACCCGTGCACCGAAGGCGACAGCGGAACCGGCCAGAGGAGCACGAAACCGAGCGCGATCGCTCGCCGAACTGGACGCATGCCGCCCGAGACACCCAGGTCCCGCGACTGCCACCGGGGGTACGCCCTTCGTTGCGTCAGCGGGTGCGGCGTCGGGCGGCACTGGACCGCGCGCGGCTGGCCTACCGGTCACCCGGCGCGGAGCCCCAGGAATTCGGCGATCTCTCGCAGCATCCGGAGATGTTCGTCCGGCGAACGCAACCCCATCCCCATCATGTTGACGCACAGGTGCGTCGCACCGAGCTCCCGCCAGGCCTCGACGTCCTTCGCCCACTCCTGCCGCGGCACCTGGGCGAGCGTCAGCCGCCCCTCGATCCCGAAGCGCGCCGGGTCGCGTCCCGCCGCTGCGATCCACTCGCGCAACCGTTCGACCATCTCCCGGAGCTCGGCGTTCGGGCGCCACTGCGGCATCCAGCCGTCGGCCAGCCGGGCCGCACGCCGGCGGGCTGCCTCCGACATGCCACCCAGCCAGATCGGAATCGGTCGCTGTACCGGCAGCGGATTGATCCCGACCGCGGGAAGCCGGTGCCAGCGCCCCTCGTAGGTGACGATCGGCTGCGTCCAGAGCAGTCGGAGGACCTCGATCTGCTCTTCTTCGCGGCGTCCGCGCGTATGGAAGTCCATCCCGAGCGCCACGTACTCCGCCTCGTTCCAGCCGACCCCGACACCCAGACGCAACCGTCCGCCGGAGAGGACGTCGACTTCCGCAGCTTGCTTGGCGACGAGTACCGTCTGCCGCTGCGGCAGGATGATCACCCCGGTCACCAACTCCAGACGCGTCGTCACCGCCGCGAGATAGCCGAACAGAACGAACGGCTCGTGGAACTGATGCCCAGCATGGTAGGGTCCGCGCCAGCCGGGATAGCGGGCGAGGTCGACCCCGACGACGTGCTCGTACGTCAGGAGATGCGTGTACCCGAGTTCTTCGGCCGCTTGCGCGTACTCGCGGATCGCGATCGGATCCGTCCCGATCTCGATCTGCGGGAACACGAGCCCGATGCGCATCGTCACCCTCCTTCGAGATCCGCGGCGCAGTATAGCGTCACCCACGCGCGGAAGAGCTGTCCCGGTCCCACGGCACCGCCCGGAGCACTCGCGACCGCAGCCAGCCGGGCCGTCGAGCGACGACGAGGGCAGCGGGTGCGAGACCACGCTCTGCGCCCGCTCGCGCACCGTGGCCACCGGAAGCGATCCCGCCGGACTCGGCCATGGACGCGCCACCGCTCGGACACCACAGCGAAGCGACAGTCCCGAACGAACCGAAGGTGGCTGCGAGCTGCCCCGGGCCGATGACGCGTCGGCGGAGATCCCCTGGCTCCGGCCCTCGTCTCCGGCCGCGTTTCGGGGCGCGCCGGCTGCCGCGACCGCACCTCGGCGCGTCTCACGAGCGGGCCGCGGTGTCGAGCAGGGAGAGCACCAGGGCTTGCTCGACGGTCTCGACCGGATGCACCGCGAGACGACGGAGCGCACTCGCCGGCAGCCGTTCGAGGTCGGCACGATTTCCGGCCGGCACGACGAGACCGCGCAGGCCTGCGCGCTGCGCCGCCAGGACTTTCTGCCGGAGACCGCCGACCGGCAGGACCCGCCCACGCAAGGTGATCTCGCCGGTCAGCGCGAGGTCGGCGCGTACCGGCCGGCCGGTGAGCGCCGAAACCAAGGCGACGACGAGCGCCAGTCCCGCCGAAGGGCCGTCCTTCGGGAGCGCCCCTTCCGGCAGGTGCACGTGAAGATCCAACCGTTCCGTGAAGTTCGGGACGAGACCGAACGTGTCGGCATGCGCCCGTACCCAGCTCAACGCCGCCCGCGCCGATTCCTGCAGGATCTCGCCGGCCTGCCCGGTGACGAGGAGTTCGCCTCGACCCGGCATCGCCAGCACCTCGACGGGCACGAGCAGTCCGCCGAGCGGAGTCGCTCCGAGTCCGTACGCGACCCCGACTTGTGGCTCCGAATGGGCAGCCAGTTCCCGATACGGAGCCGGGCCGAGATACCGCCGGAGCGCTGCCGGCGTCACCCGGCGGCGGGCGAGATGCCCGTCGTGGAGCCTCCGTTCGACCGCCTCCCGCACGACCTTGCGACACAAGGCAGCGAGCTGTCGTTCGAGTTCCCGCACCCCAGCTTCGCGCGTATAGCTCGTGATCAGTTCGTTCCAGGCCGCATCGGTCAGCTCGACCGTCCCTTCCGGAAGGCCGTGGGCGGCCAGTTGCCGGGGCAGGAGGTAGCGACGTCCGATCTCGCGCTTCTCCTCCTCGCTGTAGCCCTCGATCACGATCGCCTCCAGCCGATCGCGCAGTGGCCGGGGTAGCGGATCGAGCGAGTTCGCCGTCGCGATGAAGAGCACGCGCGAGAGGTCGACCGGTACGTCCAGGTAGTGGTCGACGAAGTGCCAGTTCTGTTCCGGATCGAGCACTTCGAGCAGCGCAGCCGCCGGATCGCCGCGATAGTCCATCGCCAGTTTGTCGATCTCGTCGAGGAGAATCACCGGGTTTCGCGTCGCTGCCCGGCGCAACGCTTCGACGATCCGCCCAGGGTAGGCACCGAGATAGGTGCGCCGATGACCGCGGATCTCGGCCTCGTCCCGGACACCTCCCAAGCTCACCGTCACGAAGCGCCGACCTAACGCCTCGGCGATGGAGCGAGCCAAGCTCGTCTTGCCCACACCGGGAGGGCCGACGAAGCAGAGGACCATCGCCGTGTGCGCCTGGTTCCCGGCGAGCGCGCGCACCGCCAGGTAATCGAGCAGCCGTTCCTTCACCTGCTCGAGACCGAAGTGATCGCGGTCGAGGACGGCCCGTGCCCGCGCCAGGTCGATGACCTCTGGTGTTTCGTCGGTCCACGGGACGCTCAGAACCGTCTCGATATACGTCCGGGAGACCGTCGCCTCGGCGCTGGTTCTCGGCATGCGAGCGAGTCGCTCGATCTCCTGCTCGATCCGCTCGACGACCGCAGGCGGAGCTCCGCTCTCGGCGAGCCGACGGCGCAGCTGCTCGGCTTCCTCCCGAGCCTCCGTCACCTCGTCCGCCGCGGCGATCGCTTCGCTCGTCGTCCGAGGGAGCGTCCCCTCTCCCGCGTTGTCCGGCGACGTGCCGTTCCGAGCACCGCACGTCCGGGCGAGCTCCCGCTCGATCAACACCGTGAGCTGTTCGAGTCGCTCGGCCGGATCGACTAGTTCCAGCAGGCGCTGGCGGTACGTGAGATCGCGGACGAGCTGGGCCGCGAGCAGATCGGCGTACCGATCTGGATCTTCCGCCTCCTCCAGCGTACGCAGACCCTCGTCGTCCGGAACGCCGAGCCGTTGGTGGAGTTCGGTCACCAGCTGCCGCGCGCGTTCGAGAGCACCGTGCGCGTTCGGCCCGATTTGCGGGACGAGCTGCTCGACGCGCACGTGCGGCACGGCTCCGGCCACGTCGACCGTCGAGATGCGGACACGCCGCAGCCCCTCCAACCGGACCTGCAAACGGTCAGCGGACACCGACGTCGCTTCGGCGACACGCGCCAGCGTACCCACCTGCCGGGTCAGCTCGCTCGGGGAACGCCCATCCGCGTACACGACGACGAGCAGCGCCGCCTGTTGCCGACGAGCCGCCTCCACAGCGCGCCGCGCTTCAGCGCGGCCGACCGCGATCGTCACGGCGTTCCCAGGCAGAAGCACGACGCTCTGGAGGACGAGCAAGGGAAAGCGCGAGACGTACAGATCGGCACGACTCGGATTCGCCATGCCCACGCCCCCTCCCGCATCGCTCGAGCGATTCTACCGGCGCGTCAGCCGCTCGGCCCCCGAGGACGATAGCCAGTGTGCCAAGGAGACACTCGACCGGCAACGTCCTCGACACGGTGCGCTCGGTGAGAGGCTCGTCGTCGACGCTCCCTCCGCCGATGCCTCGAGCGTCCGGCGGCAGGAAGAGCGGCCGATTGACGAGACGCCTCGCCCGCTGCTACAGTTCCCTGGTGGAGTCCGGCCGTATGGCTGGACGTTCAGTACGGTTCCGGTGAGCACGATCGTGACGCGAGCACGACGGAGGGTGGAGCGAATCGACGATGATCAAACTGCGTCTGCGCCGCATGGGCAAGAAGAAGCAGCCACACTACCGGATCGTGGCAGCGGAAGCGCGCTGGCCACGTGACGGGCGGTTCATCGAGGTGATCGGGTACTACAACCCGCGCACCGATCCGTACACGCTCGAAGTCGACGTCGAGCGAGCGCGCTGGTGGCTCGAGCACGGTGCTCAGCCGACCGAGACCGTCCGAGCGCTGCTCGTACGGGCCGGGGTGCTCCCGCCCCGCCAGCAGAGCGGGAACGCGCCACAGCAGGCCCGCTCCGGAAACTCGACCCAGGAAGCCCAAGCCTAGAGGAGGAACGTCGTGCAACGCCGCGACGCCCAGCGTCCCCGAAACCGGCAGCACCGGCGCGAGCGACCGGTCATCGACCCCGAACTCGCGATGTCGCGCTTGGCGACGCTCGTCCGCTACATCGCGGGGCAGCTCGTCGACGATCCGGACGCCATTCAGGTCCGCACCAGGCGTCGCGGCCGTACGATCTTCCTCCGGCTCTCCGTGCCGCACGAGCAACTCGGCAAGGTGATCGGCCGCGAGGGACGCATCGCGCGCGCGATGCGCACCATGCTCGCCATCGCCGCCGTGCGGCAAGGTGTCCACGCGAGCCTCACGATCGATGACCAAGTCGAACCAGCACCCTCAGCGACCTGACGTTCCGCAACGCCTTTCCATCGGCCGGATCATCGGGGCGCACGGCGTCCGCGGTGCCGTCAAGCTCCGCATCTGGACGCATTTCCCCGAACGGATTCCCGAACTCCGTCACGTGTATCTCGACGACGAACCGACCCCGCGGCGGCTCCTCCGTGCGCAGGTGCTCGGCGACATCGCGTTGCTCCAGCTCGAAGGGATCGCGACCCGCAACGACGCGGAGGCGCTGCGCGGCACCGTCGTCCGCATCGATCGGAGCCAGGCGGCACCGCTCGGTGAAGACGAGTTCTATCACTTCGAGATCCTCGGCCTGCGCGTCGTCGACGAGACCGGCCAGGACCTCGGCACCGTCGTCGAGATCATCGAAACGGGCGCCAACGACGTGTACGTCGTCCAGCGCCCGGACGGTAGCGAACTCCTGTTGCCTGCCATCCGCTCGGTGATCCTCGAGGTCGACCTCGAGCACCAGCGGATGGTCGTGCGCCCGCCGCAGTACTACGGCGAGGAGTGACCGCGCCGCTCGCGTAGCACCTGCCACACCTGCTCGACCGGAACCCCGCACGCTTGCAGGAGGACGAGCAGGTGATACAGAAGATCGGCCGCCTCGCGCGCCAGCGGCTCCGCTTCCCCATTCTTCGCGGCGACGATGACCTCGGCCGCCTCCTCACCGATCTTGCGCGCGATCCGGTCGACTCCCGCCGCGAGTAAGGCGCTGGTGTACGAACCGGGCTGCGGATCTGCGGCGCGCGCCGCGATGACCCGCGCGACCTCGTCGACGATCAGCGAGCTCTCCGGCGCAGGAACTCCCCGTGCCACCGGTTGGGTATCGAAGCAACTCGCCTTGCCCGTGTGACACGTCGGCCCCTGCGGCCGCACCCGAGCGAGCACGGCATCTCCGTCGCAATCGACGCGCAGTTCGACGAGTTCCAGGACGTTTCCCGACGTCTCGCCCTTCATCCACAACCGCTGTCGGCTCCGGCTCCAGAAATGCACCAGCCCGGTTTCCAGCGTCCGTCGGAGCGCTTCGGCATTGGCGTAGCCGATCATCCGCACCTGGCCCGACGACGCGTCCTGCACGATCACCGGCACCAGGCCGTCCCCACCGAAGCGGATCGCGCTGAGCACCCGTCCGATCGTCTCTTCTGTCATCGCTCGTCTCGTCAGTCAGCGGGCGAGAGGCTCGGCGCAGCCGCGGCGACACCGCGCACGCTCCGACCGATCGCGCGCGCCACCGCCGCCAGCTTCGGCATGACGGCGGCGAAGTTCTCCGGCGTGAGCGACTGCGCGCCGTCCGAAAGCGCGTGATCCGGGCTCGGATGCACCTCGACGATCAAGCCATCGGCACCCGCGGCGACCGCCGCCAGCATCATCGGCGGGACGAGATACCAGCGCCCCGTTCCATGGCTGGGATCGACGACGATCGGCAAGTGGCTCAAATGCTTGACCGCCGGCACCGCGTTGAGGTCGAGCGTATTGCGGGTGAACGTCTCGAAGGTGCGGATGCCTCGCTCGCACAGAATGATCTGCTCGTTCCCTTGCGCAGCGATGTACTCGGCAGCGAGCAACCACTCCTCGATCTGGACGGACATGCCACGCTTGAGCAAGACCGGCTTCTTGGCTCGCCCGACCGCCTCCAGCAGCAAGTAGTTCTGACAGTTCCGGGCGCCGATCTGCAGGACGTCCGCGTACTCCGCCACGAGGTCCACGTGCTCCGGGCTGAGCACCTCGGTCACGATGGGGAGCCCGGTCTCCTCTCGCGCCTTGGCCAGGAACTTCAGCCCGAGCTCGCCCAGCCCGCGGAACTCGTACGGGGAGGTGCGCGGCTTGAAGGCGCCACCGCGGAGCATGCTGGCGCCGGCGGCCTTGACCGCCTGCGCGGTCTCGATGATCTGCCGCTCGTTCTCGACCGAGCAGGGACCAGCGATCACCACGACCTCGTTGCCACCGATCGTGACGTCGCGCACTTGGATGACCGTGTCCAACGGGTAGAACTCGCGGCTGACCAGCTTGTACCGCTTGCTGACGCGGATCACTTCCTCGACGCCCGGCAAGCTGTCTCTTATACACATCT
>JANZZC010000082.1 GCA_026419575.1 Thermomicrobium sp.
CCGCCGCTGGATGACCACGGAGCGGTCGCTGCGTCGGACAGTCGCCCCGGTGCGATGCTCGATGGACGTCGCTCGCTGTCGGCGCCCGTCGCGCCGTCGCATCGGCTCACCCTCGGTCGCGGGCCCGGAGCGACGCGGCGACGGGATGTCGCTCGCCGCGGACGACCGGGAGAAGCGGGAATACCGCTGCCAGGGTCGCGAGCGCGAGCAGGAAGAAGAGCGACTCGCCACGGACGAGCCCGGGAACGAGTCCGCCGAGGATCCCGCCGGCCGAGCCGATCCCGTTGACGATGCCGACCGCCAGCGCTGCCTGCTGGCGCCCGCTCTCCGCAGCCGCGACGCCCACGATCAGCGACTCGGCGGCGTAGAGCGTCACACCGAGCAGGAGGAGATCGATGGCGAGGCCCCACCACGCACCGGTCGCGGCGGCAACGGGATAGAGGGCGAGCGTCAGCGCGCACCCGAGCAGCGCGAGGATCGTCGGGAAGGCGCGACGCGAGCCGAACCAGCGGTCGGAGACGAGGCCGGCCAGCAACGGACCAACGAAGCCGGCGAGACCGAGCGAACCGGCGAGCGTCGTCGCCATCGCTGGGCTGAGTCCGGGAAGCGCGTCGCGGACGAGCACGGGAGCCCAGAAGACGGTCGCATAGATGACGGGTTTCAGGAGAAAATCGGCGAGACTGAGCAACCACACCGAGGGCAGGCGCAGCACCGTGCGAAGGTCGCCAGCGGTGCGTTCGACGAGCGCGTGCGGCGACGGCCGACGCCACCCTGCGAGCCAGAAGGCATAGACTGCGGCGACCGCCAGGGCGATCGCGGCGCTGGCGAGCGGCGCGGCTCGCCAGGAGCCGGCGAGAGCATAGGCGAACCAACCGAGCAGCACCGGCGCTGCCAGCGCGCCGAACGCGTAGCTCGTGCTCAGGACGCCGAACGCGGTACCGCGCCGCTCCGGCGGCGTCGCGCGGGCGACGTCGCTGCAGACCGCGGACCAACCGGTCGACTGCGCGGCGCCTTGCACGACGAGCGCAGCGATCAGCCAGGTAGGGCCAGCGGCCGCGGCGAGCAGGAGTGCCCCGGCTGCAGCGACGACCAGTCCGAGGATCACGAGTCGGCGGGGGCCGAGCCGCTCGGCGAGCGCGCCGGAGACGAACTGGCCGGTCGCGTAGACGGCGAGGAACAGGGCGTCGGCGAAGCCGAGAAAGCCGCGAGACACGACCAGTGCAGGGTCGGCGAGCAGCCCGAGCTTGCTCGCCGCGAAGGCGAGGCGGGGGAAATAGAACGTCGCGTAGGCGAGCCAGCTCGCGGCGAGGACGTGCAGCGGACGCGTCTCTCGCTCCGGTTCGCAGTCGCCGCGGGTAGTAGGAGAGCGCTCTTCCGGCAGTCGGGAAGTCATGCCGCCCGCTTCCTGTTCCGGGGCCTACCGTACGACGTCGGGACGGAACGCTCAAGTGGCGCCGTCAGGGACAGCGGCTGCGGCAGGAGCGACGACAGCACGGCCGGAACTCGACGGGGTGGGCCAGGCTTTGTCGAGAGGTGGGCGGAACCCGGAGACGATAGTGCCGTACACTGATGTCCGGTCCGTACGGTGGCAGCACGATGGAGTCGACGATGACCGGCGAACGATGGCGGGACGAACCGAGGGAGGAGATCCCGGAGCGATCGTTCGTCGTCCGGGAACCCTGGGCCACCTATATCGTTCAAGGGCGAAAGACCTGGGAGATCCGGCGGTATCCGACCCGGATCCGCGGTCGGATCGGTATCGTGAGCCCGCGCGACTTGATCGGTGCCGTGCAGCTGGTGCGCGTGCTCGGTCCCTTCACCGTCGAGGAGCTCGTCGAGGAGATCGAGCGGCACCTGGCGCCGGGACAATTCCTGCGGGAATACGCGCAGGAGCGACCGCTCTGGGCGTGGGAGCTGCAAGAGGCGGAAGAGTTCGCCGAGCCGTATGAGGTCGAGCGAGCCGGAGGGCCGCGCATCTGGGTCGTGCGGCGGCAGGTCCGCCAGCGTGCTCAGTGAATCTCTTCCAGCTGCACGACGCCCCCCGTAGCCGACGACGAGCAGACGGTCGGGCTCGAGGGCGCGGACGACTTCCGGGCGGTGGGTGGCGATGAGGGCGGTGACCCCGAGCCGGCGCAAGAGCGCGGCCACCTTGCGGGCGACGCGACCGGCGAGCGCCGGATTGAGGTGCGCGGCGAACTCGTCGATGAGGACGAGGTTCGGTCGCTCGGCGAGGAGCAGCGCGAGCCGAGCCCGCTCGCGCTGTCCCGTCGACGGTTCCGATGGGGCGGCGCGCCAGAGCACGGCGTCGCTGAGTCCGACGGCATTGAGGAGTTCCATCGCGGCGACGGCCATCGCCGACCGTCTCCACGATACGCTGGAGGAGCGGCTCGCGGCCCCACTTCGGCTCGAGCTCGCTGGGGAGGAGCGTGGCAGCGACGGTGTTCTCGGGCAGCTCGATGGTCCCTCCGTCGGGACGGTAGCGGGAACCGGGTTGCCCGCTCGCAGCTCCCCAGACGAGGCGGAGGAGCGTCGTCTTCCCCGCGCCGGAAGCGCCGATCAGCGCGACGATGGTCCCAGGCTCGATGTCGAGGTCCAGCCGACGCAGGACGACCATTTCGACGACCCGCCGCTCGACACCGAAGGTCCGCAGGATGTCGCGCAGCTCGGGATCGAGCCGATCCAGATCGAGCGTGCGTCGATAGGCTTTGCGGACATGGCGCAAGCGGAGCGGCCCGGCCAAGGACTCGGGCGAGCGCAAGGCTGGGCGATACAAGCGACCGCCGTGCTCCCGCGCGACCGGATCGGTCGCGAGGAAGCGGTCGATCACCGCTTCCGCTTCCGCGGTCAGGCCGCGGAACAGCACTGGACGTCCCGAGGCAGTGTCCCAGAGGTAGCGGAATCCGGCGTTCGAAGAACGGGTTGTAGCGGGCCATCATCGCGACCGTTTCGACGAGGACCTTCGATCGCCGCATCTCCGGGATGCGTCGCTCGGCGATCCAGCGGAGTGCCACTTCGACCAGCGTGTGGCCCAGGCCTTCCCCACGATAGTCGGGATGCACCACGACGCGCGCGATGCGGGCGGCGCGGGTATCGCATTCGGCGAGTGCCCGTTCCTCGGCTTCGACCCACAGTCGGTCGGGGTCCGCCTCGGGTCGACTGCGCCGCAGCTCACGGTAGAAGCGCTCGGGCCAGTAGGTCGGCTCGAGCCAATCGCTCGGGAAGACCTGGCGCCGGATGTGTCGAACCAGAGTACCGTCCGGCAGCTGACGGTGCATGATGGGGAGCGGTGGGTCGATGCGAACGTATCCGACGATCGCTGGCTCGTAGGGTTCGCGGAGGGCCAGCTCGGCGACGAGGAAGCGGCTGGCGCGCGTCGAACCCAGGAGATCGCTGAACCGCATGGGGCGGTGGCAGACGGGGCAGAGCAGGCGGATGTTCGCATCGAGCGTCGTCTCGTCCTCCGGGCAGGTCCAACGCGCGACGAACTCGTGCTCGCTCGCGTAATGCGATTGCTCGAGTTCGACGATCGCCAGGTAGTCCGTCTCCAGGCAGCTTCCCGGAAGCGGAGCACGCACCGCGCGATGACCGCCTCGGTGACCGGAGAGCGACGCTCGAAGGTCGCTTCCTCTTGCCAGAGCGGCCAGATCGGGAGCAGCCCACCGGGAACGACTCGCCACAGCGCATACTCCTGGAAGCTCGGTGGATCGTCGGCGTCAGCGGCGAGCCCGAGAACGAGCTCCTCGTCCGACTGGAACCACTGCACGACGGTACCGGTCATCGGCAGGACGAGCTGGAGCTCCTCGTCTGTCACGACGATACGACCGAACCAGCGGTAGCGCCAGCGTTCAATCCGAGTTTCGAGTACACGGACCAGTCGCTGATCCAGGTCTCCGTCTCCGATGCCGGCTGCGCCCTGGACGGCGGCGCGATGGTGCCCCGCCCTGCGGTGCGCGTGCGGGGGCACAGGGCCGTCGCGCGCTGACGGCCCTGTGCCGCGCGATCGCGTCACGGGCGTGCGAGAATGACGTCGAGCACCGCCGACTGGCCGTCGCGGACGTGGGCGAGCGCCCGCCGCAGTGCCGGGAGAATCTGGTCGGGTTCCTCGACCCGTTCGCCGTAGGCGTCGACCGACTGGGCCAGCAGATCGAAGCGCGGCGTGGGCGCCAGCTCGATACCGACGAACTCGCCGGTCCTCACCGAGTAACCTTCGGGATAGGCGGCGACGAGCGGACGCTTGGTCGCGTTGTAGCAGGCGTTGTTGACGACGACGATGAGAACGGGTGCCTTGACTTGCCGCGCGATCCAGAGGCTCGCTTCCGGTACCCCGAATAGGAACGAGCCGTCACCGATCAAGCCGACGACGGTCCGATCCGGTGCAGCCAGCTTGGCCCCGATCGCAGCCCCGAGGCCCCAGCCGAGCCCGGAGCCGCCGCTCTGGAACCAGCTGCCGTAGGAATCCGGGCGGATCTGGCAGAAGAGCGAGACCTGACTGGTGATCGCTTCGTCGATGAAGAGGAGGTCGGGATTCTCGCGCCGGAACTCCTCGAGGCAGTAGCCGAGCCAGTCGACGGTGATCGGGCGCGCGGTGGCCTGGGCGCGGGCGCGCTCGCGCCATTCGACCCGCCGGGCGTTGGCGATCGCGGTCAGCCGCTCGCGACGCTCCTCGATCCGGCGCCGGTCGGCTTCGGTGAGGAGGTCGCGCGCCGCGGCCGCCAGCACCGGGAGAGCCGCACCGGTGTCGGCACGGATGGGGAGATCGACCGGGAAACTCCAGAGCGGGATCCGTTCCTTCACCGGATCGATGTCGATCTGGATCACCGTCGCGTCCTCGGGGAGCGGCGTCCGCGTCGGGATGTAGGGGACATCGTGGTCGAGGACGAGGACGACGTCCGCCTCGGCCAAACCGTGCTCGAGCCCGTAGTTGTAGCCGAAGTGGAGGGGGTGATCGGCGGGGAAGTTCGCGCGCGTGCGCCATTCGACGACCGGCAGCGCGAGCAGTTCGGCCAGCTCGATCAGTCCGTCCCAACCGGCGCGGCTGCGGCCGCTCGTCGAGGTGAGCACCAGCGGCCGCTCGGCGCGGACGAGGAGCTCGGCCGCGCGGCGGAGGAGGTCCGGATCACCGGCGCCGAGATGAGCCGGTGGGAAACGGCGGGGATCCGGGATCCGGACGCGATCGATGCGCTCCATGAGGACTTCCCGCGGGAGCGTGAGATAGACCGGACCAGGCGGATCGCTCTCGGCGATCTGGTAGGCCCGAGCGATCACCTCACCGACCTGGTCGGGACGCCGCAGTTCGTAGTCCCACTTGACGTAGTTGCGAACGATGCCGTGCTGGTCGAGCTGCTCTTGCAACCAGTGGATGTAGCCGTCGCGCGTCCCGCGGATCGCCGGGTCGGTCGTATAGGGAGCGCGACCGGCGCTGAGCAGGACGGCTGCGCGACCGCGTTGGGCGTTGTGAACCATCGCGCCGAGGTTCTGCGTGCCGACGTCGACGTGCACGAGCACCGCCTGCGGCTGCCCGGAGACGGCGTAGTAGCCGTGCGCGGCAGCGAGCGCTGGAACCTCGAACGGGCAGAGTACCACCTCGACCGTCGGCTGGCCCAGCGCCCGGCGCTTGGCGACCGCTTCCTGGATCGGGAAGGTGTCGGTGCCGGGGTTGAGGAAGAGATAGGAAACGCCGCGG
Organism: Thermomicrobium sp.; assembly: GCA_026419575.1. Taxonomy (GTDB): domain Bacteria; phylum Chloroflexota; class Chloroflexia; order Thermomicrobiales; family Thermomicrobiaceae; genus Thermomicrobium. The sequence continues at coordinate 5,684 of JANZZC010000082.1, forward strand.
GACAGCAGCGCCTCGACGTAGGCTTCGGCGATCTCTACATCGTGCAGCTCGCGGACTCCCGCTTCGAGGGCGATGTCGACCCGTTCAGCCATGCCTTTCCTCCCTCGCTCGTTCCCGTCGTGGCGCCTGAAGTGTACGGTTCCTCGGGAGGCGTCACCAGGGCGGGGTTCCGAATGGCCGAACCGATCGACAAGGTGAGTCGGATGTCGCGATCCAGCTACCCGGATTCGCAGCCGACACCGTCGCGATCGGTATCGAACCAGTGGGGATCGGTTGGCAGGACACGGAAACGCCGAACCGGTATGTCCCGGCAGTCGAGATCGGGTGGCGGCGGCGGGACGCAGATGTCCGGGTAGCTCGGGTCGCAACCCGCCGAGGAGGGTGACGGGGGCGGTGCCGGTACGGTGGCGGGAGCGCCTGTGCATGCTCCCCAGAGTCCTTCGCCGACTGAGCGCGCGACCCGTTCGGCAGCGGCGAGTCGTCCGGCGTAGCGCGTGTCCGGCGGGTACTCGCGGGCGACCGCCGCACCGCGCCGCACGAGTTCCTCGTTGACGAGGATCCAGCGGCCGGCGCGCTCGACCCAGACGTACCGCAAGAGCCGGCCATAGCGGTCGGTCTCGCTGACGTCGCGTTCGAGGAAGACGACCGAGCCGGGTGGCGCCAGATCCGCGAGAATCCGTGTCGCCTCCTCGTGGTAGCACTCCGGCGGTCGGCGCTCGTCGCCGCGTTCCGGGGCATCGATGCCGATCAAGCGGACGACGAACTCGCCGCGCGCGTTCAGGACCGTCAAGGTGTCGCCGTCGATGACGGTACGTACCGTCGCACGCTCCCCGGATACCGCTGGGAGCGGTGGCGTCGGTCGCGCCGGTGGAGGAGGCGTGGGTGCAGGGCGTGCGGGAACCGGCCGGTCGGCCGAGGGGGCCGGGGGTTGCGCGGTCGGCGGCTGGGGCGGTGCAGCCGACGAGCAGGCGGCGGCGAGCCAGAGGAGCGCGAGCAGGAGGAGGCGGCGCATCGTCGTCACTCCCAGCGGACCACCAACTCCTCGAGTGGGCGGCGGGGCCGCCGCTGAGGGGCAGCGGCAGCGTACCCGAGCGTAACGAGCGCGTGCGGCTCGAGATGCTCCGGGAGCTCGAGCGTGCGTCGGACGACCTCCGGGCAGAAGAGAGGAGCGCACATCCAGCCGGTGTCGAGGCCGAGGCGATAGGCCATGAGGAGCAAGTTCTGGACGGCGGCGCCGAGGCTCTGGATCGCCATCGTTCGTTCGGCCGCCTGGCGTTCGGAATCGGGATAGCGGTCGAGGTCGCTGGGGTCGAGACAGACGAGGATCAGTACCGGCGCTTCCAGGAGCCGCCGCTGGGAACCGGCGAGACGGCGTGCGATCGTCTCCTCGTCCTGGCCGTCCAGAGCGAGGTGACGGCGCCAGGCGTCCGCCATCGCTTCGGCGAGTTCCCGCTTGCGTTCATGCCGGGTGAGCACGACGAAGCGCCACGGTTGCGTCCCGTGCGGAGACGGGGCCCACGCAGCGGCCTCGAGCACCGCTGTGACGAGCTCCGGGGCGACCGGGTCGGAGCGGAGGCGGCGCACCGAGCGTCGGCCACGGACGAGCGCGGGAAGGTCGAACGGCCGGGCGCCCGGCAGCCGGTCGGGATCCGGCAGCGTGACCAGCGGCGGTGGTACCTCGCGTTCGTCGCCAGCCATGAGCTCAGGTCACCGGTGTCACGGGGCGTGGTTCGCCACTGGGGGCGGGCGTCGGGAGCCAGGACAGCGTGGTGATCGCCAGCCAGAGCAGCAGGAAGCCGGTGAGCTGCACGGCGTCGACCGTCGCACCGAGCGTCAGCCAGTTGACGACGATCGCGAGCGCGGGGAAGGCGAGCTCGGCGAGCGTCGCATAGGATGCCCGAGCGTGGCGCAGCCCGGCGTAGTAGACGAGCATCGCGATCAAGCCGGGGACGAGCGCGAGGAACGCGAGCTGAGCGGGGTGCCGGGCCAGTCCCACCGTGAACGTGCGCCCGAACGTTCCCTCGACGACGGCCAGACCGGCCAGGAAGGGGAGCGCGAGGAGGAAGCGGGCTGCGGCGAGCGTCGGGAACGACAGCGTGCCGAGGACGTAGCGACCGAGCACGGTGGCGCTTCCCCAGAGCGCGGCGGCTGCGAGGGCGAGGACAGCAGTGAGCACGCGCTCGCGCGGCAGCAGCCAGAGCGGCTCGAGCGCTTGCCGACCGAAGGACACGAGATACGCACCGGTGAGCGCGACGACGAAGCAGGGCCAGTAGAGGCGAGGCAGCCGTTCGCGCAAGAGCAGCACTGCCAGCGAGACGGCGACGAGCGGCTGAACCTTCTGGAGGAGAATGACCGTCGTGGGATTGCCGATGCGGAACGCCGCCGTGAAGAGGACCGTGGCGAGTCCGGAGGCTCCCCAGGCGATGACGACGAGCGCGAGCCAACCGGCCGGAGCGAGGCGACGCAGCGCGGCACGCTGCCGAAGGAGGACCGGAATCGCGTAGGCGGCGAGAAAGAGGTGCTCAGCGAGGACGATCGACGTCGACGGGAGAAGATCGGCGAGCGGTTTCCGGATCGGAGCATCGGTCGCCCACAATGCCGCACCGAGGGCGACGACGAAGACGCCCCAGCGCGTCACTGGAAGTTGTCGCTCGACCACGTTTCCCCCTCTCTCCGGACGAGGCGCTGCGCCAACGCCAGGTCCTCCGGTGTATCGACGTCGAGCGCGAGCGACAGCGTCCACACTTCTCGAAGGGTACACCGAGCGCGGCGCGCAGCGGCACGGTGGCGGCGCCGACTGTCGGGGCCGAAGGCAGGCACCGGGAGGTCGGGCGGGCAAAGCGCGAGCAGATTCGTGCCCGTACCGTGCCGATCGGGGGCGATCACCGCGCCGTAGGGCTCGAGGAGCGCCAGCGCTCGGTCGATGGCGCGGGATTCGAGCAAGGGCAAATCTCCCAGGACGACGACGAGGGCGCGGAAGGACCGCGATACCGCGTCCTGCTGCGCGAGCGCGACCGCGCGCACCAGACCGGGTTCCGGCTGGGCGAGAGGCCGGGCTCCCCAGGATGCCGCGAGGGCAGCGACGTCCGGGTCGGGCGTGACGAGCGCGACCTCGGACACCGCGGGCACGCTCGCGAGAATCCGGACAGTGCGTTCGGCGAGCGCGAGTACCAGCCGTTGCCGAGCCGGCGCGTCGAGGACCGGAGCCATGCGCGATTTGGCGAGCGCGAGACGCTGGATCGGGACGGCGGCGAGCACGCGGCTCACGCGCGAGCTCCCCGGAGCTGCTGGGCGAAGGCGAGCGTCTCCTGGGCGAGGCGAGCGCGGTCGCCTTCGTCGCGCATGACGGTGTCCGTCACGAAGGGACGGATGCCGAGCGCCGCGATCGCCGGAGCGAGGTCGGCGTCCTGGCGGTCGAGCACCAAGCCAGCCAGGAAATCCTGGTAGAGGCGCGCGACCCCGAGCGGGGAGACCTCGTGACCGAGAGAGGCGAGCATCCGGTCGGCCGGCCCCTTGAGTGCTCGACCGCCGACGATCGGGCTCACGGCGACGATCGGGACGCTGGAGCGACGCAAGCGGTCACGGAGCCCGGGGAGCGCGAGGATCGGTCCGATACTGACGATCGGGTTGGAGGGAGCGAGCACGATCGCCGCCGCTTCGTCGAGCGCCCGCAGGACGTCGGGTGACGGGCGGGCCGCTTCGATGCCAGCGAAGCGCACGGCGAGAACCTCGTCCCGCTGCCGACGACGGACGAAGTACTCCTGGAACGGCAGATCGCCGTCCGGCGTGCGGACGATCGTACGGACCGGTTCGTCGCACATCGGGAGGATGCGCGCGGTCACCCCGAGCGCGGCGGCGAGTTCCTGCGTCACTTCGGTGAGACGGGCTCCCTGGCGGAGCCGCTCGGTGCGCAGAATGTGCGTCGCCAGATCGCGGTCGCCCAGCCAGAACCAGGTGGGACGGCCGTAGCGGCCGATCATGGCGAGGGTATTCGCGGTGTCACCGAGGATGCCCCAGCCGGTCACCGGATTGGCGATCCCGGCGATCGTGTAGAGCACCGTGTCGAGGTCGGGCGAAATCACCAGCCCGTAGAGCTCGAAGTCGTCGGCCGTGTTCACAACGACGGCGAGCCGTCTTCCGAGCCCGAGTCGAGCGAAGCCGTGCGCGAGTTTGGCTCCGCCGACGCCGCCAGCGAGGACGACGACCGTCTCCGCGGCTCCGTTCCCCTCCATCCGTGCTGCTCCTCTCCGGACGAGCGAACGCCCGGGGCAGCGGTCTCCGACCGGCGGCCGCCCCGCGCTGCTTGCGATGCTACGAGGCGGGTCGTGTCTGGCGCAACGGTCGACTGCCGCGAAGCGGCGAGCCGCTGAGTTCGATCGGGGTGACGGCGGGTCGCGCTCAGGAGCGAGTCCGTCCGGCTCGGTCATCGGTTAGTTGACGGTACGGCCGACATCTGAGAAAATGATCCTACACCTGCGATCCCCCACTCTGGAGGTACCGCGATGGACGCTCGCCAGGTCGAGCAGGTGCTCGCGCACTTGTGCGGGAAGGGTCTCTTCGGTGACGTGCGGCAGTGGTGCGAATCGCGGTTCGACTGCGTCTACGTCGTCACGTGCCCCGATTGCGGGTGCCGCTTCGTGCTGAGCGAAGCGGAGTACAGCGAGCTCGTGGAGCGGAGCAGCGCACTGCAGGTCTGTGGAGTCCTGCCAGGTCGGTGCGAGGTGCGCATGCCCTACCCGCGGCCGCCCTCCCTCGGCTGATCGTTCCCGGGACCAAGCCCGTTCGCACCCGGTGCGTCGACGGTGAGGTCGCGGGCCGCCTGGAGAACCGCAGCGAGCGTTCCTTCGGCGATCGCCGCAGCGAGTTGCTCGGGCGTTCCCTCGACGGTGACGATGCGCCGGGCAGAGGTTCTCCCTCGATAGGCTCCCAGGTTGGCGGGGTGACAGATCACCGCCGTGTACGAGGCGGGGTCGAGGGTGTGCCGCAGCCACTCGAGGTCCGCCGCATCCGGAACGAGGTCGACGAGGACGGTGTGCAGGTGCGGTCGCGTGAGCTCGCCCACCCACCGAGCCAGCTCCTGGTCGACTCCGAGTTCGACGAGCGCGATATCGGCGGTCGCCAGCGTCCGTCCGAGCCACTCGACGAGGTCGGCACCGCTGCGGCGTTCGACCGTGTGGTACCGGAGTTCCGGCCAGTCACGCGCGAGTTCGCGCAGGGCCGCTGCGCCGCGACGGCGCCGGGCCGCCACCGTCAGTGGATTGCCGCGTTCTTCGAGGAAAACCGCCTCCTGGTTCTGCTGGGCCAGCAGGCGGCCGAGCGCACGGAAGACCTGCGCTGGCGGATGCTCGTCCACCGCGACGAGCGAGCGGAGGAAGATGACCCAGCGGAACCGTGGGAGCGACACCGGTCACCTCCGTGTCTTGGTCGCGGTGCCAGCCAACACCACGCTGATCGCCGGATCGCATTCCACCTCGAGGACGTAGCGACCGTTCGTCCGTCTGACCGCGAGGTCGAGCCGGGTACCGGCGAAGGAGATACCCTCGATTTCGACCTCGTTGAGCCAGTCCGGGAACGCGGGACGGAGCGTGAGGCGGCGTTCGGCGGCACGCGCTTCGATACCGAGCAAGATGCGGAGCAGGTAGGGAACCGTCCCGGCAGCCCAGGCTTGCGGGCTGCAGCTGACCGGATAGGAGATGGGCACCATGCATTCCGCCTCGTCCCGACCGAACCCGCAGAAGAGTTCGGGCAGGCGGAAATACGGGAAAGTGATGGCGACTTCGACGAGGTCGCTCGCCAGCTGGATCGCCTCGCGGTCGAAACCGTAGCGGCGCAACCCTGCAGCGATGAGCGCGTTGTCGTGCGGCCAGACGCTCCCGTTGTGGTAACTCATCGGATTGTAGTGGGGCATCGACTTGGCGAGCGTGCGGATGCCCCAACCGGAGTAGAGGTCCGGAGCGAAGAGGCGAGCGACGAGGAGCGCGGCGCGTTCCGGGCTGACGATCTCGCTCCAGAGGCAGTGACCGGGATTGGAGGAGATCGCCGGGACGAGCCGCCCCTGACCGTCGATCGCCTGGCCGTAGAACCGCTGCTCCTCCATCCAGAAACGCTGCTCGAAAAGCCGGCGCAGGTGTTCCGCCTCGGCCCGCAGCCGTGCCGCGAGCATCCGGTAGTCGGTGGAGGCGTAGCGCTGAAGCACGCTGGCGAGCGCCCGCTTGGCCTGGTAGACGTAGCCCTGCACTTCGACCGGGGCGATCGGTGGCACGGGCTCGCTGCCGTCGAGGAAGAGGAGCGAGTTGTGACTGTCCTTCCAGTTTTGATGGACGAGGCCACGGGGCGAGATCTTCCCGTAATCGACGAAACCGTCCCGGTCGTGGTCGCCGTACTCGTCGATCCAGCGGAGCGCTGCCTCGACTGCCGGGAACAGTTCCTCGAACAATGCCGGTGAACCGATCCAGTCCATGAGTTCGCAGAAGGTGACGACGAAGAGCGGGGTGGCATCGACGGTGCCGTAATAGGGGCTGTGGGGCGTCTCGCCGAGCCGAACCATCTCGCCGAACCGGAGTTCGTGGAGAATCTTACCCGGCTCCTCCTCGGTCCAGGGGTCGAGCTTCCGCCCTTGATAGCGGGCGAGGAAACGGAGGGTCTCGCGGGCGAGCTCCGGGGAGAAGAGCATCATCTGCAGACTGACGATGAGGCTGTCGCGCCCGAACGGGGCGACGAACCACGGGATGCCGGCGGCGACGAGTTGGCCGCCCGGAAACGGCGTCACGAGCGCCCGGAGATCGTCGAGGCTGCGTCGGACCATGCGGTCGAGGAACTCGTGATCGGTGCGGACCCTCGCGAAGGAGATCGCCGGGGGCTCGGCGGACTCGCCTAGGCGCGAGACGTCAGGAATGCGCACGGAGCCCCGTCGCTCGAAGAGCTGACGCAGTACGACCCGGAACGAGAGGCGCTCGCTACCGTGGACGGGCAGCGTGGCGCGGAACAGCGTGAAGGCGCGCGGTGGATGGACCGCCCGAGGAGCGCGGACGAGCTGGTCGTGCCCGGGACGCAGCATGCGCGGCAAGGCGAGATCGGCGAGGTGCGTGGGACCGGGCTCGGGCGTGAAGACATCGGGAGGCCGGCTGAAGAGAATCTCGGTCTCGAGCAGCAGATCGTCGGGGGCACGGTAGGCGAGCAGGAGCCGCTTTCCATCGTGCTGGGGAAGCAGGACGTGACCGCGCGGTCGTTCGCGCGGAAAGCCGCGGACCTCGAAGATGTCGAAGAAGTCGGCGGCGAAGACGAGGGCGAGCTCGACCGCGATCGGGAACGGGTTGTAGTTCTCGAGGACGAGTTCCTCCTCGAGGGTTCCTCGCCGGACGGTGCGACAGCGCCGGAGGCTGATGGTATGGGCCAGGACGTCGTGCCCCGCATCGTCGCGGAACAGGGGGTTGCCGAACTCGAAGACGGCAGTGGTCGTCCGCTCCGCCGAAGAGTCGAAGAGCTCGGGTTCCTCGCCGTTGAGGAGCAACCAGAGTTCGCTCAGGAAGCGCGTATCGCGCGCGTAGACACCTGCTCCCGGGAAGGTACGGCGCAGGTCGCCGCGCTCGTCGCTCACGACGAAGAGTTCGCCGTCCTTGAGGATCCGTGCCTCGCGCGCCAGGCCCATCCAGCCTCCCGATCGCGAGTCGTGCGACTCGCTCCCGCTGAAGTGTAGCGGGAGGGCAGCGTCAGATCAGCTCGCCGTACTCCTCCCACTCGTACGGGTCGATGCGCCGATTCCATTCCGGCGTGCAGTAATCCGGACAGCGGCGACGGCACTTCTCGGCGTCCCACCGCTTGACCGCGACGTAGGTCTCGACGAACGGTCGGCCGAGCAGGTCGCAGAGGATCGTGTCGTCCCGGAGCGCCTCGAGCGCCTCGTTGAGCGATCGCGGCAAGGCGGGAAGCCCTTCGAGCCAACCGACGTCCTTCTGGATCGGCGCGGGGGGCTCGAGCTTCCGCTCGATACCGTCCCAGCCGGCGGCCAACGAGGCGGCGAGCGCGATATAGGGATTGGCGGCGGCGCCGCCGAGCCGGTTCTCGACGCGTGCCTTGCTGCCCTGCGCATCGGCGGGAATGCGGAACGCTGCCGAGCGGTTGTCGTAGCCCCAACAGATCGCCGTCGGGGCGAAGAGGCCTGGCTGGTAGCGCTTGTAATCGTTGGGAGTCGGCGCGAAGAAGGCGATCAAGGCACGCGCGTGATGGAAGAGCCCGCCGAGGAAATGCCAGGCCAAGTCGGAGAGTCCGTGGCGACCGGCAGGGTCGGCGAAGAGATTCTGCCCGGTCGCCGCGTCGATCAGGCTGTGGTGGAGATGGGTTCCGGCCGCGGCCTGGTCGATGAAGGGCTTGGTCATGAAGGTCGCGAAATATCCGTGCTTGCGCGAGACCTCCTTGACGACGGTGCGGAAGACGAAGGCCTGATCGGCGGCGGCGAGACCGTCGGCGGGGTCGAAGGTGATCTCGAATTGACCGGGCGCGTTCTCGACACTGAGCGTCGAGACGACGATCCCGTGAGCGTCGAGCGCGAGAAGGAGCTCGTCGCGCCAGGCGGGATCGAAGTTATTGCGGAGCGTCGAGCAGATCTGCTTGTCGCGGAACACCGGCTCGCGGGTCGCAGCGTGGAGGAGATAGAACTCGTACTCGAAGGCGCTGCGCGGTATCCACCCGCGCGAACGATAGCGCTCGACGATGCGGCGGCAGACACCGCGGGGATCCTCCGGCGCGGGGGTGCCCTCCCGGTAGAGATCGCCGATGACGCGGGCTTCGCCCGGCGCGTACGGCAGGAGGGTCAGCGTGTCGAGATCCGGCTTGAGCAGGTAATCGGGGGGCGGAAGCTCTTCTTCGAGCGGGATGTCCCAGCCGGAGGCGTCCTGGAGGAGCATACCCCCGTAGAAGTTGACCCCCTTCGTAGCGTACACCGGGAACTTGGCGAGCGGAACGCTCTTCGAACGGGCGATACCGTGCGTATCGGCCATCTCGATGCGGATCCAGCGCACGCCCGCTGCGCGTAGGAGACGCGTCACGGTCGCGATATCCATAGGATCCTCCCAACCGACCCATACGGCGTGAGTATAGCGACCGAGGGAGCGCCTTCGGCAAGTGGGCCGGTCGCGATGGGTCGCCTGGGCAGAGCGCGGCGACGGTCCGGGTGTCGCCGATCCCGAGCCGGGGATGCAGCAGGACCGGGATCAGCGCTCGCGATCGTGGACCAGTGCGTGCTCGGGATCCGGGACGGACCGGGGAGACCGCCGCCGGCGGAGCAGATGCAGCGCGGAAGGAGCGAGCGAGACGAGCACGATGAGGGCGACGATCGGCAGGAGGTAGCGGTCGACGCCCGGTATGACGCTGCCGAGCCAGTACCCGGCGAGCGTCACGCCAGCGCCCCAGAGGACGCCGCCGAGGACGTTGTAGAGCACGAAGCGGCGGTAGCGCATCCGACCGACACCGGCGACGATCGGTGTGCAGGTGCGCACGATGGGGACGAAACGGGCGAGGACGACCGCCTTGCCGCCGTGGTGCTCGAAGAAGCGTTCGGTTTCGAGGAGGTACCGCTGCTTGAACCAGCGGGAGTCCTCGCGGTAGAAGAGGGCGCGACCGACGCGGAGGCCGAAGGCATAACCGACCTGGTCACCGGCGATCGCCGCGAGCGCGCACGCGGGCACCACCCAGCGGACGTCGAGGAATCCTTGGGCGGCGAGGAAGCCCGCCGTGAAGAGCAGGGAATCGCCGGGGAGAAGGAGACCGACGAGCAGACCGCTCTCGGTGAACACGACGGCGGCGACGCCGAGGATACCGATGGCGCGTACAACGGCGACGAGATCGAGTCCCGACACGGAGCCTCCCGCGCTCCCGTGTCGAGTGTAGCCGAACCGGATCCGGCGAGGACGGTATGCGGTCGCCCGGTGTGTTCTCGCGCTGCGAAGTGACGGGGGTGGGCTAGGGAACCGCGCTACCGTCCGAGGTGCGTGGCGCGCCGGGACGAAATCGGGAGCGCCGAACCGCCTCGTCGGTACGGGCCGCTCTCGCCGGGACCGAATTCCTCGTCGCTCGGCTCCGTCCGGTGCCGTCGGGCTTGTGCCGGTCCTACGGCCGACGGTGGGATACGACCTCGGTACCTTGACGATCCATCAGCGTTCTGCGATTTCTCGTCCGGTGCGTCGAATGACGTAGACGGGAGGACGCATGCGGATCGAACAGCGTCTCCAGGAGCTCGGCATCGAGCTGCCGCCGGTGCCAGCGCCGGCCGGCAATTACGTGCACGCGGTGCGGACCGGCAACTTGCTCTTCCTGGCGGGCAAGGGACCATGGAATCCGGACGGGACGATGCCGACGGGGAAGGTCGGTCGCGACGTGACGGTCGAGGAGGCCTACCGGCACGCGCGGTCGGTCGGCTTGGTGCTGCTCGCGGTGCTCAAGCAGGAGCTCGGCGACCTCGATCGCGTCAAGCGGGTCGTCAAGGTGCTCGGCATGGTCAACGCCGTCCCCGAGTTCGACCGGCACCCCGAGGTGATCAACGGATGTTCGGACCTCTTCGTGGAGGTGTTCGGCGAGCGCGGACGGCACGCGCGTTCGGCGGTCGGGATGGGATCGCTGCCGCGCAACATCACGGTCGAGATCGAGGCGATCGTCGAGGTGGAGTGATCGGCGTCACTGAACGACCGGCGGTGAGGATTCGGTGCGGGATGCCTGGTCCTCTTCCTGGGAGACGCGCTCTTCGACTTCCTCGAGCGTGACCGGCTCCTGCTCGGACTCGCTGCCCAGGAGCTGTCGGACGAACAGGAGCTCGCGCCGACGCAGATCCCAGAGCCGCTCGAGTTCGAGGTCAATCTCGGCGACGCGTCGGAGCGCCTCGTCGCGCTCGAAGAGCATGTCGGGAATCGCCTGGAGCAGCCGCCGGCGTTCCTCGGCGAGTTCCTCGATGCGGGCGAGAACCGGCGAGGGCAGGCGGACGCGTTCGAGTTCGAGCCAGATGAGTTCGTCCTCGTCGAACATCGCTCAGCACCCACTCGTGGTCGGCACGAGGAGGGGGTCGATCCCGAGCTCGTGCAACCGGGTTATCGGTACGAGGCCGTCCGGAGTCCAGCCCCGTATACGGTAGTATGCCGCGACAAGCGCCTCGAGTTCAGCGGGATCGATGCCGTCCGGGCCGAGGAGGCGCTCGGGAAGGGTGTCGTCAGCACGGGTCCACCCCTGCCGGAGATTGAACAGCTTCTTAAGCGTGACGATCCGTTCGCCGGCCGTGCGCAGTTCCTCGGCGCTCTCGGCGAGGCCGGTGACCAGCCGGAGGAGCTCCGCGGCCTCGGCGAAGAAGTCGTCGAAACAGTGGCGGAGGAACTTGCAGAGCGGGAGCGCGTCGAGGACGGCGGAGCGATCCTCGCTGCGGGCAGTGGCGAGCGCGATCCGGTCGACCTCGTCACCGGCGCGTTCGGAGAAGTCGATTTCGTAGGCCGACGTTCGATTGTGGCAGGCACCGCGCGGCGTGACCGCGAAACCGAGGGCCATGGCGCGCAGCTTCCGCGGATGATACCCGGGAAGCTCCAGGCCCTTGACGTGCATCGCCCAGGCGTGGCTGCCCTGCCCGACGATGTCGGCCGCGCGGCGGGAGCCTTCGGCGAGCAGGTCGCCGAGGGGACTGCGCCGTTCGCCGATCGCTTCCAGCGTCCGGAGGAGACTCCGGCCGTCGCCGAAGCGGGGCCACTCCGCCGGGTCACCGGGAAGCGCGATCCCGCGCTCGACGCATTCCATCGCCCACGCGACGGTGCCGCCTGCGCTGATGGCGTCCATCCCGTAGCGGTCGCAGAGCGCAGCGGCACGCAGGACGACGTTGGGGTCATCGATCCCGCAGAGCGAGCCGAGGGCGAAGAGGGACTCGTACTCGAGCCGAACGGTCGTGGCTGGCCCGTCATCGGTGGTGCGGAAGTGGTGCTCGCAGCCGACGGTACAGGCGGCGCAGGCTTGCCGGTCGGCGCGGTGCGCGGTCGCCAGCCGCTCGCCGGCGAGCGTCTCGGCAGCGGGGAAGCTGCCGGCAGCGAAGTTCCGGGTGGGAAGGACGCCGAGACGACTGAAGAAGACCAGATTGGCGACGGTGCCGAGCTCGCGGTACTTGGCGGTCTCCGGGCCGAGGCTGCGCTCGGCTAACCGTCGGGCCGCGCGGGCGACCGCGGCCGGGTCGGCGACCGGCGGGAAGCGGCCGGTTCCGCGGATCGCGATCGCCTTGAGTCGCTTGGTGCCGAGGACGGCGCCCGGGCCGGTCCGACCGGCGAGGCGGCCATCGTTGACGACGGCCGCGAAGCGCACGAGGCGCTCGCCGGCGCGACCGATCGCCGCGACGCGCAGGTCGCGCCCGAACTCGGCTCGCAGCCGACCCGCGGTCTCCTCGGGGTCGAGGCCGAGCAGGTCATGGGCCGGTCGCAGGGAGACGCGATCGTCCTCGACGAGGAGGACCGACCAATCGGGTGCCTGGCCGAGCAGGACGAGGGCATCGAAACCGGTACGGCGCAGGACGAGCGCGAAGTAGCTCGAGGTGAGCGAGTCACCGATGAAGCCGGTCTGGGGCGACGTCGTCGCGATGGCGAGCTTGCTCGACGTGGTGAGGCCGGTACCGATGAACGGTCCGGTCGCGAGGACGAAGGGGTTGGCGGGCGATTGCGGGTCGACGCGCGGTGGTGCGAAACGGAGGAGCAGCCAGGTGGCGAGACCCGTACCGCCGAGGACACGGCGGAACACGTCGTCCGGGATGGGGAACGGCTGGGCAGTCCCGGAGGCGAGATCGACGACGAGCGCTCGGCCGTGCACGCCGTGCATCAGCGGACTCCTCCGGCTTGCGCCGCGACGAGCAGCACTTCGGTGCCGGGCCGGAGCTCGGTCTCCGGATCCCGCGTGAACCGGCCGTCGACGACGAACACATAGCCACGGTTGAGCCAACCCTCGCTGGGGTCGATCACGGTGCCGAGGAGCGCGGGGAACCGTTCGGCCAGGACCTGGACGAGCGCGCGGAGCGTCGGAGCGGTTGCCTCGACCCGACGTCGACCCGCCAGGAGGGCCGGCAGGCCGTAGAACTCGACCGACAACATGGAGGTGTCGCGTGCCATGGGAACCGAGCCATCCGATAGGCGAGCGGAAGCGTGTTCGACGCAAGTATGGCTGCTCGGTACGGAGGACGCAAGAAGGAGCCGGTTGCCGATACCGGTCAGCGGAACGCCGTCGCCTGGCCCGCTCGTCGCGCGGCTCGTGCGTGGGAGCGGGGCGGCGCGTTCCGTCGTGTCGGCCGGGGATCTCGCCCGGAGGGCGAACGATGGTGGACGGCGCGGTGCCGGAGCGGGGAGCGGCGTTCGCACCAGCCGAACGGACGACTCGCGACAGGCGAACCGGTGGAGGACAATAGGGCGAGCCGAGCGGGCGGTCGGGGCGAGGAGGTCGGGCGATGCGCACGAGGATCGGGGAATCACTCGCCTGGCGGCGCTGGATCGACGGCGAGGCGTTCCTCGCGGTGCTGATCTGGGGAGCGTCGTTCCCGATCGCCAAGCACGGGGTGGATGCGTTCGGCCCGCTGGCGTTCGCCGTGTTGCGCCTGCTCGTGGCGATCGCTTGCCTGCTCCTGTGGCTACGGCTGCGCGGCGAATCGCTGCGCATCGAACGGGCCGATTGGCCGCGCTTGGCGCTGGCCGGGTTCGGCGCGATGGGAGTGTTCCAGATCGTCTTCCTCGTGGGGATGCGGCACACGACCTCGACGCACAGCGCGTTGTTCTTGAATACGAGCCCGCTGTGGGCGTTACCGATTTCCTGGCTGTTCGAGCGCGAGCGGCCGCGGGTGGCGGGGCTGATCGGTGCGGCGTTGGGCTTCCTCGGCGTGGTGCTCATGGTGGGAACGCCCGATCCGACCGGACGGGCAACACTGCTCGGCGATCTGTTGACGCTCGGTGCGGCGATCTGCTGGGTCGGTGTCACGCTGATCCCGCGACCGCTGGTCAAGCGGTACGGGGCGGTGCCGGTGACGACCTGGATGCTCGCCTCGAGCCTCGTGGTAGTCGGTCTCGCGGGTGCGCGCGAAACGGTGGCCGCGCTCGCCGCGCCGCTGGGCTTGGGTGCGTGGGGGGCGCTGCTCTATACGGGCATCCTGGCGATGGTCGGAGCGAACGTGTTCTGGCAGCGGGCGGTGCAGCGTCTCGGTGCTGCGACGACGCTCGTCTACTATTACCTCCAGCCGGGCATCGCGATGGCGCTGGGTGCAGCCTTCCTGGGCGAGCGGGTGAGGCTCGCCCAGGTCGTGGGGTTGGTGGCGGTGTTCGCGGGCGGGCTCGTCGCCCAGCGTGCAGCGGTCAGGCCCGAGACGATCCGGCGGGTGGAGCCGGCGGGCCAGCGGGCCGACTGACGGAGCCGTGTCGTCGGCCGGCGCGTGGTCAGCGAACCGGTCGCGTACCGCCGTCGTGAGGTCGAGACCAGTCACGGTGCCGAATCCCACGACGATCCGCTAGATCATCAGCCACAGCTGCGCGGCGTCGCGACCGAGGACGCCCCGGCCGTCGGCGGGCGTGCCGGCGTCGGAGACGACGACGCGCTCGGTCTGGGCGAGCGGCTGCACCGCTGCTTCGACGTTCTCGGGGAGTTGTTCGACAACATTCGGCGGTCCGGTGGGTCCGATGGCCTCGCTCGGCGCAGCCGGTGTCCGCTCGGAAGGGACGGGAACGAGCCCGGCCGGGCCATGGGACGGGATGTCCGGTCACTGCGGCGCGATGCGCAGGAGACGGTCGTCGCCGCGGCGGGGACTGCCGCGGCCGTCGCGATTGCTGGTCAGGAGGTAGAGGGCACCGTCCGGACCCTCGACGACGGTGCGCAGCCGACCGAACTCGCCTCGGTAGAGCGGTTCGAGGAGTTCGGCACTGCGACCGTCGGGCGAGAGGACGAGCCGCCAGAGCGTCTGGCTGCGCAGTCCGGCGAACAGGAGGTTCCCCTGCCACTGCGGAATGCGGCCGGAGCGCACGAACGTCGCGCCGCTGGGGGCCCAAGTCGCCGTCCCGCTCTCGATGACCGGCGGCATGGCGTCGGGGAGCGCCTGACGGACGAGCGTCCCGACGACGAACGGCCAACCGTAGTTCCGGCCCGGCTCGATCGCGTTGACTTCGTCGTGAGCAGCCAGCCCGAGGTCGCCGGTCGGGCCGTGCTCGGTGGCGTAGAGGCGACCGTCGCTCGTCCAGGCGAGACCCTGGGGATTGCGATGGCCGTAGGACCAGACCGGCGAGCCAGGGAACGGGTTGTCGGCCGGCACGGAACCGTCCGGTTCGAGGCGGAGGATCTTGCCGGCGAGCGAGTTCAGGTCCTGCGCTGCGGTCGGTTCCCGAGCGTCCCCGGTGGTCACGTAGAGCTTGCCGTCGGGACCGAAGGCGATCCGCCCACCGTCGTGGATGGTGGCGCCTGGTATGCGGTCGATGACGACGACCGGATCGACGAGACGGTCGCCCATAGCGGTGCAACGCACGACGCGGTTCCAGAGGCGATCGCCCTCGCTGTAGGTGTAGTAGAGGTACACCCAAGGGGTGGTCGGGAAGTCGGGATGGAGCGCCAGCCCGAGCAGGCCTGCCTCGCCGGTCGCCGCGACGGGGAGCGTCAGGACCGGCTCGGGGACGAGCTGGCCGTCGCGGACCAGGCGGACGCGTCCCGGTCGCTCGGTGAGTAAGAGACGTCCGTCGGGAGCGAAGGCGACTTCCCAGGGGGCTTCGAGGCCACCGACGACCGTCTCGACGCGCAGCTCGACCGGCCCACTGGGTGTGGGAGCCGGTGTCGCGGTCGGCGTAGGAGGAGCCGGCGACAGCGGAGGCGTCGCAGGGAAAGCGGTCGGCGTGGGCGGCAGCGCGACGGGAGCTGTGGTCGGCGACGCGGCGCGTGTCGTCGGTGTCACCGGTGGGGTACTCGCCGTGGTCCGGACACCGAGGTTGCAGGCGGGAAGCAGCAGCGTGGCGAGCAGGAACGCCCGTCGCGTGCTGCGGGGCCGTAGGCGGGCGGGGGACGGTATGGTCGGACCGAACGACATGGCGGACCCTTTCCGGCTCAGGCGGCACCGAGATAGCGCAGCGCGATGGCGGTCATCAGGCGGACCCCGACGGCGAGGGCATCCTCGTCGAGGTCGAAGCGCGGATGGTGGGGCGGGTAGACGATGTCACGCTCGGGGTTGGCGACACCGAGGCCGATCATGCAGACCGGGACGCGCTCGGCGACGAAGGCGAAGTCTTCTCCGGCCATGAGCGGCTCCCGATCGAAGACGCGGTCGGGGCCGAGGAGTTCGGTGGCGACCTGACGGGCGAGGGTGGAGAGCTCGGGGTCGTTGTGCATCGCTGGATAACCGCGCAGGTAGACCGTCTCGGCCCGGGCGCGCATCGCCTGCGCGATACCGCTGGCGAGTTCGGCGATGCGGCGCTCGAGCCAGTCGCGCACCGCCAGCGAGTAGGTGCGCACCGTGCCTTCGAGCACGGCGCGATCGGGGATGACGTTCGTCGCCGTTCCGGCCTGGAGCTTGCCGACCGTGATGACCGCTGCTTCGAGCGGATCCGTCTCGCGGCTCACCAGAGTCTGCAGCGCGAGGACGATCTGCGCGGCGACGACGATCGGATCGACCGCAGTCTGCGGCTTGGCGGCGTGGCCACCGACGCCGTGCACGACGATCCGGAAGGTGTCGGCGGCAGCGGTCGCCGGCCCGGGCGAAACGGAGACCTCACCGGCCCGGCGGGTGCTGTCGACGTGCAAAGCGAAGGCGGCGTCGACGCGCGGATTCTCGAGGATTCCGTCGGCGATCATGGCGGCGGCCCCGCCTGGCCCTTCTTCGGCGGGTTGGAACATGAGCTTCACGGTGCCGGCGAACCGGTCACGCAGCTGCTGGAGGAGTTCGGCGACGCCGAGCAGGATCGTCGTGTGGGCGTCGTGCCCGCAGGCGTGCATGACGCCGGGACGGGTGGAGCGGTAGGGGACGTCGTTCTGTTCCTCGATCGGGAGGGCGTCCATATCGGCACGGAGGAGGACGGTGCGACCGGGACCGCGCTCGCCGCGGATCACCGCGAGGACGCCGTTGCCCCCCGTCGTCGGTCCGGGTTGGATCCCGGCGGCGCGCAACGCTTCCGGCGACATGAAGAGCGGGCGACCGTCGCCTCCGAGACCGGTTCGGTGCTCGATACCGAGCTCGCGGAGATGCCCGGCGACGAGCTTGGCCGTATTGGTCTCCTGGAGCGAGAGCTCGGGGTGCATGTGCAGGTAGCGCCGCGTCTCGCGGAGCCAGGCGTCGAGCTCCGGCGTGACGCGAACGATCTCTTCCCAGTGCATCGGCTCCTCCTCGTCGTTTCCCGTGCCTGGGCTGATCGTACCACCGGCGGGAGTAGGGACGGTGGGTGGCGGAGCTTTTGCACGGGCACGAGGCTTCTGCGAAGATTGGGGTGGAGGAGACGGTCGGGCGCGGTGCGGTCGCGGCGGAGTGTGGACGCGCTCCCGGAGGCTCGCCAGGGATGCTCCTCGGCTTCTTCGGACGTCTGGCCAGTATCGTCACGATCGACCTCGTGCTGAGCGGGGACAATGCCCTGGTGATCGGGATGGTGGCGCACCGGCTACCGCCTCGCCAGCGACGCTGGGCGATGCTGCTCGGTGGGATGGGGGCGATCGGCCTGCGGGTAGCGTTCACCGCACTCGCGGCGCTCTTGCTGGCGATTCCGCTGCTCCAGGCGATCGGTGGGCTGCTCATCGGATGGATCGGCTTCAAGCTCGCGCGGGAAGAGGCGGGAGAGCGGGCGATTGCTCCGGCGAGTTCGCTCCGGGAAGCGGTGCAAACGATCACGCTCGCGGACTTCGTGATGAGCTTCGACAACATGTTGGCCGTCGGAGGCGCGTCGCACGGGACGGTGGAGCTGCTGGTCTTCGGGTTGCTGCTGTCGATGTCGTTGCTCCTGTTCGGGAGCGGGCTGATCGCGGCCGTGTTGGATCGGGTGCGTTGGCTGGTGTGGGTGGGGGTCGCGGTGCTCGCGGTCACCGGGGGACGCATGATCGTGGAGGACCCGATCGTGCGGGCACACGCGAGCGAGGCGCTGGTCTGGCCGGCCGTGGCGATCTTCAGCGGGACGGTGGGGCTGGCTGCCGCGTGGCCGAAGCTGGTGCACCGGTGGGCGAGGCAGCGACGGGGGCGCGAGGAGTGAGCGCGACGGCGGCGAGGGAGCGAAGAGGATGTACATCGGTCGGTTTCCGTACGGACGATACGAGCGGGCGCCGCAGCCCGATCTCGAGCTGGAGGACCTGCGACGCGTCTACGTGCTGGTACCGCGGGAAGACGGGCGGGGCGACGAGAACGTCACCGTGGCCGACATGACGGATCGGCAGTTCCGCGAGTGGATCGTGGCGAAGGCAGCGCTGCACGGCGTGCCGCTCATCCCACCGCTCGGTCGGATCGGGCTGGAGACGCGGCTGCGCCTGCTGAACTATTTGATTCACCAGGGCGTGCGGATCTACCTGGTACCGAAGCCGGACGCGTGATCCGCGCGAGCTCCCGAGGCGCGGTCGAGAAGGCCGCCGGCGTCCGTCCCCGCCGGACGCGCCCGCTCACGACATATCCCAGCGGCTGGACGGTCGAGACCTCCACGGCGGCAGCAGGCCGCCAGGCGAAGCGCGGATGCGACTGCCTGCTGCCCAGCAGGCAGTCGCGCTTCCGTCGTTCGTGGCGTCGGGTAGCCGAGGGCACACGAACGGGCGCGTGCCGGTCCGTCCGGCGCGCGGAGGCGCGGTCGTCGGCGCCGGCGCTCCGGACCGGACAGGCGAATCCGTTCTCAGGGCGTCGGTCTAAAGCAGCGGCGTCGAAGTGTCGTTCCAGAGGGGCCGCGTGATCGGCGTATGAGGGAGCTCCGAGAAGGGCGGCCTGGCAGTCGTCCGTGCCCAGGTGCGAGCGCTCGACTGACGATCCCGGCGGACCGCGGGGGAGCGGTCCGCGTGGCCGCCAGCGTGCGGCTCGGTGATCGGTGCAGAAAGTGCTTCTCCATCGGCCGGAGCGGACGAAGCGAGCGCCGATCCGACGCAGCCGGCCGGGTCGGACAGCCCCGACCGGAGGCGAGCGGGTCGGTCCGCCGGTCGGCGACGACGGCGGTACGGAGCGAGAAGCGGATCGCCCGGGCTGGACTCGACCCTGTCGCCCGGGGGCGGCCCGGCGGACGGGGCAGGCAGGGGGCGTGGCGGGGCCCTGGCATTCCGTGGTCGGTGTCGCGCTGACGCGGCCGGCGGTCCGTACCTCCAGGCGGGGGCTCGATGCACGACACCCGTCCAGCACCGGCGTGGACGTTCCGGTCGGTGCACCACGATCGACGGTAGCGCGGGGTACGACCCGACAGTTCCGCAGGATCCTCCCGGGGCGCGCGCCGCGCTCCTCCCCAACGGCCGTGGGTGGCAGAGGCGACCGGCCGGCGCTCCGGGGTGGGCCGAGTTCGGGACGCGTGCTCGACCGGACGCTGGGCACGGCCACGACGCGCTGCACCGCGGATGCTGCCCTCGGAGCGCGCGGTGCGGCGTCGAGCGCGGCGGGAGCTCGCGGGAGGCGCACGGCGACCGCGTTGCCCCGGCGGCATACGCCAGGCGTCCCGATCCGCTGCGATCGGCCCGCGGCGCACGCGGGTGGGTCGCGGCGCGGCGGTCGCGATGATGCGGCTCGAGCGAGGATCCGCCGCGAGACGAGTGCCCACCCGGCGACTGACCGGTGCAGCGCCGCGGTTGCGGCTGCTCGTCCCGCTCGACCAGCGGGACGTCACCTGACGACCCGGGCGGATCCTGCGCTGAACGGGCGGAGGGCCAGGGAGTACCGTGACCGCCTGGACTTCCGTCCCGCGGCGCCTTCCGACCCACAGGTCATCGGCAACCCCGCGGTCGCTGGATAGTGTTGGTCATGCGATCGGCTCGCTGGAAGGGAAGGGGCGCCAGGCGATGGGGATCTTCGACACGATGCGTGTCAGTCTCTCGGCGCTCACGGCGCAGCGCGTGCGCATGGACGTGACCGCTTCCAATCTGGCGAACGTCGATACGACGCGCACACCGCAGGGTGGTCCGTATCTCCGGCGTCAAGTGGTCTTCGCGACCGAACAGCCGAATTCCTTCGCGCGCCTGGTCGATGCACGGAGCGGATCGCTGTCGACGGCGCCGAGCGCTGCCCGGGGGGTGTACGTCGCCGGGATCGTGGTCGATCGGCGAGCGGTGCGCGAGGTGTACGATCCGGCGCATCCCGACGCGGATGCCAACGGGATCGTGCGCTATCCCGACATCGACGTCGTCAGCGAGATGACCAACCTGCTGGCGGCCGCCCGGGCCTACGAGGCGAACGTGACGGTGCTCGAGTCGCTGAAGGCGATGGCGATGCGTGCCCTGAGCATCGGGCGGGCGTGAACGCCGGAACGGGGGAGGGTGAAGGTCGATGAGCATCGCGCCGATCGCACCGATCGCAGCTGACATCGCTCCGGTCGGGGTGAGCCCCTCGACGAGCCAGACGAACGGTGTGTCGTTCGGTCAGGTGCTCGAGCGAGCGTTCGGGGCTTTGAACGAGCAGATCAACGAGGCGGACCGCCTGGCGGTCGCGCTCGCGGCCGGGCAGGACGTCGACCTGCACCAGGTGATGATCGCGCTGGAGACGGCGTCGATCGGTTTGCAAGCGGCGCTGCAGATTCGGAACCGCGCGCTCGAGGCCTATCGAGAAGTGATGTCGATGCCGATCTGACGGTATGAACGGGACGGATCGCGAGGATGCTTCGGCGCTTCGCGCCATATTGGGAGCTCGTTCGGGAGCGCTGGGACGGCCTGAGCCAGAACCGGCGCGTGGCGATCGTCGCGGTGGGGCTCACGGCCATCTTCGCGGTCGCGTTGCTCCTGCTCATGCAGCCGCCGCAACAGTATGCGCCGCTGTACACCGGGCTCTCGGCCGACGATGCGGCGGCGATCATCGAGCAGCTGCGACAGCAGGGAGTCCCGTACAAGCTGAGCAACGACGGGACGACGATCAGCGTGCCGGTGGATCAGGTCGCCAAGCTGCGCCTGGCGCTGGCAGCGCAGGGACTGCCCAAGAGCGGAACGCTCGGTTTCGAGCTGTTCGACCGCTCGTCGTTCGGGGTCACCGATTTCCAACAGCGCGTCAATTACCAGCGGGCGCTGGAGGGGGAGCTGGCGCGGACGATCAGCCAGCTGGACGGTGTCCGCTCGGCCCGGGTGCACCTGGTCATCCCGGAGGAGTCGCTCTTCACCGAACAGCAGCAACCGACGACGGCGGCGGTGGTCTTGCAGCTCAAGCCGGGTAGCCGGCTGACCGACGAGCAGGTCCGTGGCGTGGTGCACCTGGTGTCGGCGGCCGTTCCGGGGCTGCAGCCGGAGCACGTGACGGTGGTGGACGAGAGCGGCAACGCGTTGTGGTCGGGCGGCGGTGTCGCTGCCGCGGGCGGTATGAGCGACCACTTGAAGGCGCAGCGCGCGTTCGAAAGCGCGCTCGCCACGCAGCTGCAGACGATCGTGGCCCGCGTGGTGGGGAACAACAACGCGGCCGTGCAGGTCAGCGCGAGCTTCGACTGGGACCAGCGGCAGGTCGACAGCGAGATCTACAGCCCGAACGGGACGCAGCCGCAGGTGCGGAGCCAGCAGGAGCGCGTGCAGACGACGGAGGGGACGGCGACCGGCCCGATCGGGGTCCCGGGGGTGGACAGCAACGTCGACACCTACCAGGAGGGGGCGACCGGTCAGAACCAACAGCGAAGCGAACTACGCGAGAGCACGGTGAACTACGAGCTCTCCCGGCAAGTCGAGCGCGTGGTTCAGGCGCCGGGGAAGATCCAACGGCTGTCGGTCGCGGTCGTGTTGAACAGCGCCGCCGTGGACCCGGCGGTGGCCGAGCAGGTGCGGGACCTGGTGGCGGCGGCCGCCGGTATCGTGCCGGAGCGCGGCGACGAGGTCACGGTGAGCGTGGTGCCGTTCACGACGGCGTCGGCGGAGGAGGCCGCGCCGCAGCCGGGCTTGATGGAGCGGGTGCTGGAGGCAGCGCGGCTGGGAGCGATCGTCCTGATCCCGCTGATCGCGCTTCTGATCGCCTGGCGCGTGCTGGCCGCCCAGCGGGCGGTATTGCCCCCGGTGCCGCGCTACGAGGTGGCGACGGACGCGCTGCCCGGCGGGGTGGCTGCGGCCGGGGGTGCGGTGCCGGCCGGCGGAGCAGCGGGACTCGGGGGGCAGCGCGAGCCGGCGCTCAAGGAACCGAGCGGGCCGCCACCGACGCTGCGCGAACTGCAGGAGCTCGCCAAGAAGGATCCCGCGACGGTCGCCCATGTCGTCCGTGCCTGGCTGAACGAGGAGTAGTCAGGGATGACGGCACAGGCGTCGCTGCGACAAGGCAATCAACCGCAGCCGCTCAAGGGGGCCGCGAAGGCGGCGGCGTTGCTGATGGCGCTCGGGCCGGACTACTCGGCGAAGGTCCTGCAGCACCTGCAGGAGCACGAGATCGAGGCGATCACGGTCAAGGTCGCGACGATGCCGCGGCTGAACGAGGACGAAGTCCGGCAGGTGCTGGACGAGGCGCACGAGATGGCGGTCGTGCACCGGTATCTGGCGGTCGGCGGGATCGAGTACGCGCGGGAGATGCTGGCACGGGCGATGGGGCTCGAGCGGGCGAACGCTTTGATCGACCGCGTGGTGACGATGAACCCGCCGGCTCCGTTCGAGTTCCTGCGCAAGTCGGATCCCCGGCAGATGGCGATGTTCCTGCAGAACGAGCACCCGCAGACGATCGCCTTGATCCTGTCGCACTTGCCGCCGGTCCAGGCCGCCGCGGTCATCAGCCACCTGAACGAGGACCTGCAGGCGGAAGTGGCGCGACGGATCGCGACGATCGACCGGACACCGGCGGAGATCGTCAAGCGGGTCGAGGAGATCATGCGGCGGCGAATGTCGTCGTTGCTCACGCAAGACTCGCGGACGGTCGGGGGCGTACCGCACTTGGTGGCCATCCTGAGCAAGGTCGACCGGAGCACGGAGAAGCACATCCTGGAGCGGCTGACCGAGGTCGATCCGATGCTGGCGGAAGAGGTCCGCAAGCTGATGTTCACGTTCGACGACCTGATCCTGCTGGACGACCGGTCGCTGCAGCGGGTGCTGCGCGAGGTCGACATGCGCGACCTGGCGCTGGCCCTCAAGGCAGCGCGCGACGAACTGAAGGAGAAGATCTTCCGCAACATGTCGCAGCGGGCTGCCGAGCTCCTGCGCGAGGAGATCAGCTACCTCGGGCCGGTGCGGATCCGCGCGGTGGAAGAGGCGCAGCAACGGATCGTGTCGATCGTGCGGCGGCTCGAGGAGGCGGAGGAGATCGTGATCTCGCGGGGCGAGGAGGCGATCCTTGGCTAGCGCGCGCGTGGTCAAGCGAGGAGCGGCGGCGCAAGCAGGGAGCGCGGTGGTGCTGCCGCAGCCGTCGGTCTACGACCGGGAACAGGCCGTGCGCCTGCTGGCCGAAGCGGAAGCGCAAGCGCGCGAGATCGTGGCGGCAGCCGAGCGGGAAGCCGCCGCGTTGCGCGCTGCCGTGGAGACCGAGATCGAGGAACTCCAGCGTCAGCTGTGGGAAGCGGCTTTGACCGAAGCACGAGCGCAGCTCGAGCAGGAGTTCGCGGCGGAGCAGCGCGCTCTTCTGGCACGCCTGCGTGGACTGGTGGAGCGGGCGGTGGTGCAGGAACAGGAGATCCGGCAGGCGTACGCGCACCTCGTGGTGGAACTGGCCGTCCTGGTCGCCGAGACGATCCTGCGTCGTGAGATCGCGCGCGACGAGCGGACGCTCGGGCGGCTCGCCGAGGCCGCGCTCGCCCACGCCCCGAGCGCGCCGGTGACACACGTGATCGTCCATCCCGAGGACGCGGAGCTGGCTCGGATCTGGCTGGCCGAGGCATGGAACGGGCGTCCACCGGTGGAGGTGGTGGGCGACCCGCACGTTGACCGGGGAAGCTGCGTCCTGGGAACGCCGGTGGGTTTCGTCGATGCGCGTCTTTCGACGCAGCTGGAAGCGATCCGCCGGGCGCTCGCGGAGGTCGCCGATGAGTGGTGAGGAGCTGCTCGCTCGCTTCCGGGCCCGGTTGCGTGGCTTCGAGCCGATCCGACGGGAGGGGCGCGTGGTGCGCGGGATCGGTCTCACCGTCGAGGCGATCGGGCTCGATCTGGAGATCGGTGACCTGTGCCATATCTTCCCGAACTTCTCCGGAGAGGGACGCCTGGCGGCGGAGGTGGTCGGGTTCCACGACGAGCGGCTCGTGCTCGTACCGCTGGCCGAGCTGCGTGGAGTCCGGCACGGGAGCCGCGTGGTACCGGCGCCGGAAGCGCTGCACGTACCGGTCGGACCGGAGCTCCTGGGTCGGGTCATCGACGGGTTGGGGCGACCGATCGACGGCAAAGGGCCGCTGCGCTGCCGGCGGCGGGTCCGGCTCGGCGGTGCGCCACCGAGTCCGCTCCAGCGGGCGCCGATCCGCGAGGTGATGGCGACGGGCGTGCGCGCGATCGACGCGACGCTGACCTGCGGACGCGGCCAACGGCTGGGAATCTTCGCCGGATCGGGCGTCGGGAAGAGTACTTTGCTCGGGATGATCAGCCGCAATGCCTCGTGCGACGTGCGGGTGATCGCGTTGATCGGCGAGCGCGGGCGCGAGGTGCAGGAGTTCATCGAGCGGGACCTCGGGCCGGAGGGACTGGAGCGAGCGGTGCTGGTGGTCTCGACATCGGACCAGCCGGCCCTCCTGCGGATCAAGGCGGCCTGGACGGCGACGCTCATCGCCGAGTATTTCCGCGACCGCGGGATGAGCGTCGTCTTGATGATGGATTCGGTGACGCGACTGGCGATGGCGCAGCGCGAGGTGGGGCTGGCAGCCGGAGAACCGCCGGCGACGCGTGGCTACCCGCCGTCGGTCTTCGCGCTGCTGCCGCGTCTCCTGGAGCGGGCGGGGAACGCCGAGCGCGGCAGCATCACGGCGTTCTACACCGTGCTCGTCGAGGGGGACGATCTCAACGAGCCGATCAGCGACACGGTCCGAGGCATCTTGGACGGGCACATCGTCCTGTCCCGGACATTGGCGGACCGGGGGCACTTCCCGGCTATCGACGTGCTGGCCAGTGTGAGCCGACTCATGCCGAACCTGGTCACAGCGGAGCACTGGCGAGCGGCGAGCGAGGTGCGCGAACTCCTGGCTGCCTACGAGAGCGCGCGGGATCTCATCGACATCGGCGCGTACGTCAGCGGCTCCAATCCGACGGTCGATCGCGCGCTCGCGCTGATGCCGGAGTTCCGTCGGTTCCTGCAGCAGCGACCGGAGGAGAAGGTCTCCTTCGCCGAGACGTTGGCGTGGTTGCAGCGGATCCTGCAGGGCGAGGTGGGCGAGCCGGGCGGTCGAACCGCGACACGGGCGTTCGGAGCGTAAGGAGGCCCAGCGATGGTGCGCGCGTTGCGGCAGCGGGCTGGACGGATGACGCGGATCCTCGAATACCGGCAGAAGCTGGTCGAGGAGGCGCAGCGTCAGCTGGCCGAGCAACAGCGGTGGGTCGCGGCCTGCGAGGCGATGCTCGCCGAGCTGAACGCTTCGCAGCGGGCGCTGGCGTCGAGCCTGGCTGCGCTTGCCGGCGTGCCGGTAGAGCCGACGATTCTGGCGGGTGCCGAATCGTACGAGGCGTGGCTGGCGCGCCGGCGCGCGGAACAGGAGACGCTCCTCGAGGAAGCCAAACGACGAGCGGAGGCTGCGCGGGCCGAGCTCATCGCGCAGCGACGCGAGACCAAGAAGCTCGAGGTCATGCGCACCCGCTGGTTGCGCGAAGCGGCCCGCTTGGAGCGGACGGCCGAGGCGCGCGCGCTGGACGACATCGCGAATACCCGGGCCGCCTTGCGGATGCGTGCGGACGAAGATCCAGCCTGAGGAGCGGACGATGGCTGGACTGACGATTCCCCCGGAAATTCTCGCGAGCATGCCAGCACGGTTCGGCGTGCGATCGCCCCAGCTCGGTGGGCCGACCTCGAGTTCGGCGCAGTTCTGGGCGTTGCTCGCGCAGCGAGGCATCGCTCCGAACTCGAACGGCGCGCCGTCGAGCACGAACAGCGATCCGCTGGCGGCGCTGCGCGGGTCCTGGCCGGTGACCGGCACGGTGACGTCGGCCTACGGGCCGCGCTCCTTCCTGCCGAACGAGACGTTCCACAGCGGCATCGACATCGCGGTACCGGAGGGGACGCCGGTTCGGGCGACGGCGAGCGGGGTCGTCCGTTTCGTGGGGAACACCGATGGGTACGGCCTCCGGGTCGAGATCGACCACGGGAATGGTGTCGCGACGCGCTACGCGCACCTGAGCGCTGCGGACGTCGTGCCGGGGCAGCGGGTGGAACGCGGGCAGGTGATCGGCAAATCCGGGAACACCGGTGCCTCGAGCGGCCCGCACCTCCATTACGAGATCCGCCTGAACGGAAAGGCGATCGATCCCGGTCCGGTCCTGCGGGCAGCGAGCGGCGGCACGGGAGCCGCGACGCACGGGCTCACCGGCGTACCGTACGCGCAGGCGATCGCGACCATCGCCGAACGTTACGGTCTGGATCCGGCGCTCCTCGCCGCCATCGTGAAGGTCGAGAGCGGGTTCGACCCGCGGGCAGTGTCGCCGGCCGGGGCGAAGGGGCTGATGCAGCTCATGGACGCGACCGCCGCAGCGCTGGGGGTGGACGATCCGTTCGATCCGCTGC
>JANZZC010000110.1 GCA_026419575.1 Thermomicrobium sp.
CGGTTGCACCGCTCACCTCCCGATCACCGACGATCCTCCCGACCGCGCGCTCGATTCGACCGCCGCAAGCTCCGCCTTCCGCTGCTCGACTCGCTCCAGCATCGCTCGTGCGTTAGCCAGCGATTCCGGGGTCACCGGCACCCCATCGAGCATCACGGCTAACTCCTCGAGCCGGGCACGCTCGTCGAGCGAGTGTACCTGGGTCTCGGTCGCCCCGTCGACGACGTGCTTGGTGATCTTATAGTGTCGATCGGCGAACGCGGCGATCTGCGGCAAGTGACTGATCACGATGACCTGGTGCGAGCGCGCCAGGCGCCACAGCCGCTCGCCGACCACGTGCGCGCTCCGACTGCCGATGCCGACGTCCACTTCGTCGAACACGAGCGTCGGGGTCTCGTCGACCTCGGAGAGGATCGACTTCAGGGCCAGCATCAGGCGAGCCATCTCGCCTCCGGACGCGATCCGCGCGAGCGGGCGCGGATCCTGACCCGGGTTCGGGGCGATCAGGAACTCGATCCGATCCAACCCGGTCTCGCTGCAGGCCTCCGCGACCGATTCCGGCTCCGCCGACATTCGTAGTTCGGCGAACGCGACCGCGAACGACCCTTGTCCGAGCCGGAGCGCCTGCATGGCTCGGCTCATCTCCAGCTCGAGCGTCCGGGCCGCTTCGCGCCGCCGTCGGCTGAGCTCGGTCGCCCGCGCGACGACCTCCTCGGCCAGCTCTCTGGCGCGCGCCTCCATCTCCTCGATACGTTCACTGCTGGTCTCCAGTGCATCCAGTTCCCGCCGAGCTCGCGCCGCGTACTCGAGGACCGCTTCGATCGACTCCCCGTACTTCCGCTTCAGACGCCGGATGAGATCGAGCCGATCCTCGATCGCAGCCAGGCGCTCCGGATCGGCCTCGATCTCGGCCGCGTAGGTGCGTACCGACCGTACGACGTCCTGGAGACTGTACAGGGCATCGCGCAGCTGCTGCGCCAGCTCGTGCTGCGTCGGGTCGAGCCGCCCGAGCTCCTCGAGCCGTACGCTCGCCCGTCGCAGGTTGTCCAGCGGGCCACCGTCGTCTCCTTCGAGCAGGGCGAGGACTTCGCCGGCGAGCGTCGCCAGGCGTTCGGCGTTCTGGAGCCGGAGCCGCTCGTTCGCCAGCTCTTCCTCTTCGCCGGGACGCAACCGTGCCGCATCGATCTCTTGGATCTGGTAGCGGAGGAGATCGATACGGTGCGCACGTTCGCGTTCCTCGGCGCGCAGGCGTTCGACGGTCCGTCGCACGCTGCGGAATTCACGCACGACCCGCGCCAGTTCTTCCCGCACCGCGAGCAGACCGGCGTACCGGTCCAACAGTTCCAACTGTCGTTCCACCTTGAGGAGCGAGAGGTGGTCGCTCTGCCCGTGGATGTCGACCAGCGCGCTCCCGATCACCCCGAGGACGCTCGCCGGCACCGCCTGACCGTTGATCCGGGCGAGACTGCGGCCGTTCGCATGGATCTCCCGTGCGAGGATCAGCTGGTCGTCCTCGATCTCGATCCCGTGCTCGGCGAGCGCAGCCGAGACCGCACTCCGGTTTCCGAGCGAGCCCAGCTCGAACACCGCCTCGACCCACGCCCGTGACGCTCCGGTACGCACGAGGTCGCTGGACGCACGAGCACCCAGGACCAACCCGAGCGCGTCGATGAGGATCGACTTCCCCGCCCCGGTCTCGCCGGTCAGCGCAGTCAGACCCAGACCGAACTCCAGCTGGACGTCACGGATGATCGCGAGGTTCCGAACGCTGAGTTGCAGGAGCATAACGGCACTCGTCCGTTCAAACCCGGCTGGGCCGAATCCGTTCGGCTGTTCTCCCAATTCTACGGCACCGTCTCGTACCGATGGTCGGTTACACTCTGAGCGAAGCGGAGGGCCCGCAGGAGGGGAGGGACAGCACGGTGGCGGAAGAATTGACCCGGGACATCTGGCGCATCGCGCTCGCTCAGGTCGACCCGACGGTCGGCGATTTCCCCGGAAACGTCCGTCTGATCCGGGAGTACGCCGAACGCGCCGCCGAACTCGGCGCGCATATCATCGCGTTCCCCGAACTCGTGATCACCGGCTACCCGCCGGAGGATCTGCTCCTGAAGGTGAGCTTCATCGAAGCCGCGCGCCGTGCTCTCCTGCAACTCGTCGACGTGGTTCCCGATCGTGTCCTCGTCGTCGGTGTGCCATGGGCCGAGGGCGGCATGCTCTTCAACGCGGCGGCGGTACTCGCTCGCGGCGACATCGTCACCGTCGTCCCCAAGCACCATCTCCCGACCTACGGCGTCTTCGACGAGGACCGCTACTTCGCCCGCGGTACGCACACCGTGCGGCTGCTCTGGGGGAACCTGCGCTTCGGGGTGACGATCTGCGAGGACATCTGGTACCCGGTCGGGCCAGCGAGCAGCCTGGCCACGCGCGGTATCGACCTCCTCTTGAACATCAACGGCTCGCCGTATCACCGCGGGAAATGGCAGCAGCGACAGACGATGCTCCAGACTCGCGCCTCCGACTACGGCTTCTACCTCGCGTACGTGAACATGGTCGGTGGACAGGACGAACTCGTCTTCGACGGCAACAGCATCGTACTCGATCCCACCGGGGAAGTCCTCGCTCGCGGAGCCTCGTTCGAGGAAGATCTGGTCGTCGTCGATATCCCGGTGACCCGCGTCCTCTCCAGCTGGCTCCACGACCCACGGCGACGTTGGCTCGCTCGCTTCGAACCGCCGGCGACGCTACCGGTGAACGATCGCGAGATCCCCTTGCCGATGCCGGAACGACCGTTGCCACCGCTTCCGGAGGAGGTGCGGCGTCCACGGGTACCGCTGGAAGGCGTGGCCGAGGTCTACCGGGCGCTCGTCACGGGCGTGCGCGACTACGTCCGGAAGACCGGATTCCGCACCGCGGTGATCGGGCTGTCCGGCGGGATCGACTCCTCCCTCACCGCCTGCATCGCTGCGGACGCTTTGGGGCCCGAAAACGTCACCGGACTTTCGATGCCGAGCCGGTACTCGTC
>JANZZC010000128.1 GCA_026419575.1 Thermomicrobium sp.
CTGGCAGCGCTCGCCGCGCGCTCACCGGCGATGACTGCTTGCCGCGTCCCTCTCGGTGCCGGAGGTGGGACTCGAACCCACACGGGAGTCGCCCCCCAGTGGTTTTTGAGACCACCGCGTCTGCCGTTCCGCCACTCCGGCTCATCCGGGCTTGGGCGGGCCTCCGAGATAGTATACCCGATTTTCCCGGCGAACCGCGCCTTGGGCGCCCGCTCCGCCACCCCGGTGGAGCCCCTGCGGGGCCGCGCATCCGACGGCGCGGACGCATCCGCACGTTCCGTTCCGGTTCCCCTCGCCAGCCACCGCTGGTCGGGCCCGCTGGTCCGCCCGCCCTCCCGGCGGGACCTCGCCACCGCGCCCGAGGTCGTTCCCTACGGGCCGATGCTCCTGGTCGCCTCACTCGCTCGCCGCAGCGCCGACCGTCGCACCCTGGGGCGATCCACTCGCGCGTTCCGCCCCGCCCGCTCGCCTGCCCTCGGACCATTGCGGGAGCGGGCGCCCGAGCGCGCGCGCCGCCTCCGTGGCCAGGTACAGCGTCGCCAGATCGCTCACCCGGTCCACCCGTAGGCCGGTCAACTGCTCGATCCGCCGCAGGCGGTAGACGAGCGTCTGCCGGTGGATGCCGAGCGCCCGCGCCGTGGCGCTCCACGAAGCGTCGTGCGCCAGGAAGGCGGCGAGCGTCGGCAAGAGGTGCGATCCCTGCCGCGCATCGTGCGCGAACAGCGGTCCCAACACGCGATCGACGAGTTCCCGAGCCGCCTCTACGCTCAGCGGCCAGTGCCCAGCGCCCAGCGCTCCCTCGCCGAACCGCACCACTCGGCTCCTGTCCCCGCCGCGCTCGAGCGCCCAGCGTGCCTCCACCATCGCTTCCACGACGCGCGCCAGCGTCCGCACCGGCTGGCTGACCCCGATCTTGCCGACGGCCACCGCCCGCTCGACGACCTCCAGCGCGGTCGCGCGCTCGGGCAGCAGCAGGTACACGAGGCCGTCGCGGCGCAGCGCGACGTGCGGGGTACCGAGCGTGGCGAGCGCGTCCTGGAGCTCCGGCAGGACACGGTCGGGCGCCGCGACGGCTGCCACGAGGTACGGTGGCTCCGGGAATCCCTGCTCGCGTCGGAGGAGTTCCAGCGCCAGCTCGCCCGGAAGCCGTCCGTCCGCGAGCTGGGCGAACAGTTCGCTCCCGAAGCGGTACCGCCGCTCCCGCTCGGCTCGCTCCCGTTCCAGAGCCAGTGCCAACACCGTGGCCACGTGCCGGAGCGTGACGATGTCGCGGGCGACACCGGTCCGTTGCGGGGCCACGGCCAGGAAGACCGGTCGTCGAGTCGGCACCGCCAAGGCGATCGCGCCGGGAGTCGCCTCGCTGAGCTGGAGGACCGCCGGAAGCTGCCCGGGCGGATACCGTTCGATCATCCGGCGCAGCGGAGCGAGGAAGCGGAGGTCGCTCGTCCGGTCCCTGGGAAGGAGCACCCGCTCGAGCAGCGGGTCGACGACCGCGAGGTGGGCGCCGACGATCCGCTCCAGCCGTCCGATGAGCTCGCGCTCGGCAAGCTCGCCGTGCACCACCAACCGAGCGACTTCGTACACCTGCACCGCCTGGCGCAGCCGCCGATGCTCCTGCTCGAGGTTCGCATCGGCCACGACCCGCGAGACGGCGACGAACGGTACCTCGTAGGCCGTCAGCAACACTGGAAACCCCAGCCGATCGGCGGTCGCCAGCATGTCCGGGGCGAGCGGCGGCGCCTTCATCCCCTCGCAGATCATCAGACCAGCGAGCTCTGCCCGCGCCAGTCGCTCGACGTAGGCGACCTGACCGCTCGGCTCTCGGGGGATGCCGATACCGACCGTCATGACGAGTTCGCCACCGCAGAGCCACGCGGTCGGATCCTCGAGTTCGCAGACGTGCGCCCAGGTCACGACCCGGTCGATGCCGGCGGCTCCGGCGACCAGCCGTGTCTTGAGGTCGGGACGCTCAAGGAGCTCTCGCACCGTGATCGGCATGACCGTCACCTCGCCTGCTGTCTCACCGGTTTCATACGTTTGTCTGAACGCTTCGAGCATACGCTCGACCGACGCGCTCTTGCCAGCCTCCGAACGGTGCGATAGAAGTAGGATGAGTCTACCCGATACGGTCAACGCGAAGGGCGAACCGATCCGATTCGGACGTCCACTGACGAGGGAGCGCGTGCGATGAGCGTTCAGGCAGCGGCGATCGTCCCGACCTTGCCGGGCCGGTACTACTGCGACCCGGCGATCTACCAGCTGGAGAACGAGCGGATCTTCGGCCGCCTGTGGACCTGCGTTGGTCTGGCTGTCGCTCTCCCGCAGCCGGGGGATTACCTGACCACCGAACTCGCCGGTGAACCGGTGCTCGTCGTCCGCGGCCAGGACGGCGAACTCCGGGCCTTCCTCAACGTCTGCCGCCACCGCGGCGCGCGGCTCTGCACCGAACCGTGTGGCCGACTGGAGACGCGCGTCATCCAGTGCCCCTACCATGCCTGGAGCTACGCGCTCGACGGGCGGCTGATCGGCGCGCCGAACATGCGCGATGCCGCGGGATTCTCGCCGGCCGCCTTCGGTCTCGTACCGGTCCCCCTAGCGTGCTGGGAGGGGATGATCTGGGTCAATCTCCAGAGCGATCCGCCACCGGTCGAGTCGCAGCTCGTCCCGCGCGTCGTCGAGCGGCTCGGGGACCGTGAGACGTTCGAGCGCTACCGCATCGGCGAACTCCGCATCGGCGCATCGGTGACCTACGACATCGCGGCCAACTGGAAGATCGTCGTCGAGAACTTCATGGAGTGCTACCACTGTGCGGTGGTCCATCCCGAACTCAGTCAGCTGGTGCCGAGTTTCCGCGCCGGCTACGCCTACCAGCAGGGCATCGGGGCGACCTTCGCCGAAGGGGTCGAGACCCTGACACTCACCGGCAAGCGGACCCGGCCCTTGCTGCCCGGCCTGCGTCCCGAGGACGATCGCAAGTACTACGGTCTGGTCCTCCTCCCGAACGTCTTCGTCAATCTCCATCCCGACTACGTGCTCATCCACCGGCTCGAACCGCTCGGGCCGGGGCGCACCCGCGTGGTCTGCGACTGGTTGTTTGCGCCGGACGTCGTCGAGTCACCCGGCTTCGACCCGAGCGATGCGGTCGAGTTCTGGGATCTCGTCAACCGGCAGGACTGGGCAATGTGCGAGCGCTGCCAGCAGAGCATGCACTCGCGCGCCTACGTGGAAGGAGGGATCTTCGCCCCCATCGAAGCCCACATCCGCCGCTTCAACGACTGGGTGCTCGCCCAACTCGGCGAATCCCGGTGAGGCGCGACCGGTGACGCGAGCGAAAGGAGCGTTCGATGCCTTCGTACGACGTCCTGATCGTCGGCGGTGGGAACCTCGGTCTCTGGACGGCCTATCACCTCGCCAAACGAGGGATGCAGCGCATCGCGGTCTGCGAGCGCTACTGGGCCGGCTTCGGCGCGACGACGCGCTCGGCCGGCATCGTCCGCCAGCAGGGCGGCTCGGAGACCGCCGTCAAACTCGGCAAGTGGTCCCGCGAGCTGTACCTCGAGCTCGGGCGCGAGCTCGGGCTGGGGAGCGGCTTCGTGGAAGTCGGGCATTACGTGCTCGCCTCGACGCCGGAAGAGCGGGCAGCCTTCCAGGAACTCGTGGCGCTGCGCCAACGCTGCGGCGTCGAGAACACCTGGCTCGAGCCGGACGACCTCGCGCGGCGCGTCCCCTTCGTCGACTGGAGCCGGTATCTCGGCGCGACGTACACGCCGAACGATGGCTTCGTCTACCCGTACATCGCCGCGCGCAACATCACCTACGCGGTCCTGCGCGCCGGCGTCGCTCTGTTCGAGGAATGCGAGGTCCAGGAGATCGAGGCACTCGCCAGCGGCTACCGCGTCCGCACCACGCGCGGCACCTTC
This sequence comes from Thermomicrobium sp., assembly GCA_026419575.1. Taxonomy (GTDB): domain Bacteria; phylum Chloroflexota; class Chloroflexia; order Thermomicrobiales; family Thermomicrobiaceae; genus Thermomicrobium. The sequence goes on from JANZZC010000128.1 coordinate 3,921, forward strand.
GAGGCCGAACGCGTCGTGAACGCTGCCGGTCCGCGCGGTGCCCGCCGCATCGGCGAACTCCTCGGCATCGACGTACCGGTTTCAGCGGCGCGGCACCAGATCGTCAGCTTCCCCACGCGTCCGCCCGAGCTCCCTGCCGGCTTCCCGATGCTCTTCGTCCTGGCCAAGGGGTACTACCTGCGTCCCGACGAGCACGGCGTGGTGGTGGGCATGAGCAACCCCGAGGAACAACCGGATCCGACCGAACGCTTCCTGCTCGAGTTCGACTGGGACTACTTCGAGCGCCTGAAGCCGGACTGGGAGGCAGCCGTTCCGGCGCTGCGCGGTCTCGCCATCGGTCGCTCCTGGACCGGGTCGATCGATTACACGCCCGACCACCTTCCCATCATCGACGAGCCGCGCCACGGCTTCTACGTCTTGGCCGCGGGCGGCCACGGGATGATGTGGGGCCCTGCCCTCGGCCTGAAGATGGCCGAACTGATCCTGGACGAGCGGGTCTCGGAGCTCCCGGCCGAGGAGATCCGGCTCGACCGCTTCCGCGAACCCGGCAAGGTGCGCGACGCGATCGCGCTGCCGTTCCCGACCCGCTAGGGCCGGAGCTCCGGTCCCGAGCGCTCCCGCGGAGGCGCGATCGGCTGGTCGCGCTGGAGAGGAGGTCATGTCATGCCCGACCGCGTCGATGCCCTGCTCCGCTTCTTCAGCCAGCAGCACCGCTTGCGGCGGCGCGCCTTCCTGCTCGGCGCCCTGACCGCGGGGA
>JANZZC010000133.1 GCA_026419575.1 Thermomicrobium sp.
CCGCGCAGCTACGCGGCGAAGTGGCGGGCCTTCGGTTGGCAGGTGCTGGAGGTGAACGGGCACGACCTCGCGGCCGTGCACGGGGCGCTCCGCTTCGCGACGGCCTATCGGGACGGGCCGGTGTGTCTCATCGCGCACACGGTCAAGGGCAAAGGGGTATCGTTCCTCGAGCGCGATTTCACCTGGCACGGGCGTGCGGTCCCGCGCGACCGTCTCCAAGCGGCACTGGAGGAGCTGTGATGAACGTCGGCACGCGCGCTGGTTTGCGGATGGGGAAGGCGACCCGCGACGCCTTCGGTGAGGCGCTCCGGGAACTCGGACACCAATTCCCGGATCTGGTCGTGGTGGACGGGGATGTCAGCAATTCGACGCGCACGGAGTACTTCGCCCAAGCCTTCCCCGATCGTTTCTTCAACGTGGGCATCGCCGAGTCGAACCTGGTCGGAGTGGCCGCCGGATTGGCCGCCAGCGGCAAACGAGTCGTGGCGGCGAGTTTCGCCTGCTTCCTGTTGTGCAACGCCTTCGACCAGATCCGGATGAGCGTCGCCTTCCCGCGATCGAACGTGAAGCTGGTGGGGAGCCACGCCGGCATCAGCATCGGCGAGGACGGACCCTCCCAGATGGGGATCGAGGACGTGGCGCTCGCCCTCGCGTTGCCCGGCGTCGCCGTGCTGGTGCCGGCGGACGAGCACGCGACGCGCGCCGCGACGCGCGCGATGCTGGAGTGGGAGGGGCCGACGTACCTCCGGCTCGGGCGTCCGCCGGTACCGGTCGTCTACGAGCCGAACATCGAGTTCGTGATCGGGCGGGCGTTCCGCGTGCGCGACGGACACGATATCGCGGTGATCGCCAATGGCCTCATGGTCGCGGTCGCGTTGGACGCGGCCGAGGAGCTCGCGGCGCGCGGGATCAGTGCGCGCGTGCTCGACATGGCGACCGTTCGCCCGCTCGACGTGGATGCAGTGGTCGCCGCAGCACGCGAGACGCGCGGCATCGTGGTCGCCGAAGAGCACCTGCATTACGGTGGTCTCGGAAGCGTGGTGGCGATGACCGTCGCCCAGCATCGGCCGTGCCCGATGGCTTTCGTCGACCTCGACGACACCTATGCCGAATCCGGTGCACCGGAAGATCTCCTGCGGGCATACGGCTTGACCAGCGAGCGGATCGTCGCCTCCGCGCTTGAGCTCCTGGAGCGGGCATGACGGCGGACGCGCGGCGCGCGAAGGAGAACGCAGCGCGGTACGCTGCCGCGCTCGTCGAGTCGGGCATGGTCGTCGGGCTCGGGTCGGGCTCGACCGCCGAGCTCGCGGTGCGGGCGCTCGGCGAGCGTGTCCGGGCCGGGCTGGACATCGTGACGGTACCGACGTCCCGGCGGACGGAGCGACTGGCCCGTCTGGTCGGTCTGGTGGTGCGGGAACCGGAAGCGGTCGACCGGATCGATCTCACCATCGACGGTGCGGACGAAGTGCACGAGCCGTCGCTCGCACTCCTCAAGGGGCGAGGGGGCGCTCTGGTGCGGGAGAAACTCGTGGCGAGCGTCGCCCGTCGGGTCGTCATCATGGTCGACGAGTCGAAGCTCGTCCCCCGACTGGGGGCGCGCTTTCCGGTTCCGGTCGAGGTGCTCCCGTTCGGCTGGACCTGGTGCGCACGCTGGCTGGAGGAGCTCGGTGGTCATCCGGTGCTCCGGTGCCGAGGAAATGGCCGCCCGTTCCGGTCCGACAACGGGAACTTCATCCTGGACGTACGGTTCGACTCGATCGACGAGCCTCACGCACTGGCCCGCGCGCTCAAGGCGCTGCCGGGCGTCGTCGATCACGGGATCTTTCTCGACCTCGCCGATCTCGTCGTCGTCGGGACGACGAGCGACGTGAAGCTCCTGAGACCCGTACCGCGCTAGCTCGTCGCCGCCTCGGCGCGGGCTCGGCCTACGGTCGGGCACGTCACGACTGTCCGTACGCGACGCTTGGCGATCCCCGCCGGCTGGGTTATAGTGTACGTACACCGAGGGGCAGCCGCTCGGAGGGGGATCGCCATGGAGAGCCTGGTGGAGCGTTACGCGGCACGGGAACGTTGGCGTCGACGGCAACAGCTGGAGCTCGGCGCTACTCCCGACCCCGGGCCACCGCAATCGTTCGGCCGCGGGCGAGTAGTCGCCGCACCGCGCCGACGTCGCTGGTTGGCTGCCGGCCTCATGGTTTCGGTCGTGTCGGCAGTCGGGGTCCGGCAGGCTGCGGCCGAGACGCTCCACGTGGTGCAGCCCGGCGAGACGCTCAGTCGTATCGCGGAGCGCTACGGAGTGAGCGTCGCCAGCCTCGCGCGCGCGAACGGATTGGCCGATCCGGATCGGATCTGGGCCGGCTCGACGCTCGTCGTGCCGGATGACGAGGAGGAACGGTCGGTCTACGTCGTCCAACCTGGTGACACGCTCAGCGCGATCGCGCGACGCTCCGGCGTGACGGTCGCCGATCTCGTCGCAGCGAACGGGTTGACCGATCCGGATCGCATCTTCCCGGGGCAAACGCTCGTGATCCCGCGGCCGACGGCAGCGACCTGGTCGGATGCCGGCCCCAGGCGCTATGTCGTCCAGCCGGGGGACACGCTGTCGTCTCTGGCGCGTCGCTTCGGCATCTCGGTACAGGCGCTGGCCGACGCGAACGGGATCACCGATCAGGATCGGATCTTCGCCGGGCAGGTTCTCACGATCCCGACCGACGCTGCGGTTGATGCCGTGCGCTTGGAAGGCGTACCGGCCATCCGGCAGTCGTTGCCGCTCAGCTGCGAGGCGGCGGCGCTGAGCATGGTTACGGCCTACTGGGGACGCCCTGTCGGGGAGTGGGTCTTCATTGAGAACATACCGTACGACCGGAACCCGCACCGGGGATTCCGTGGCCGGATGACGGGCGTCTTCGGTGGCACGGACGACTACGGGGTCTATGCCGAACCGCTCGTCCCCTTGCTCGAACGGTTCGGTTTCCGGGCGGAAGCCGTGTACGCGGAGGGCGACGCCGAGGTGCTGAAGCAGGAACTGCGGGCCGGTCGGCCGGTCGTCGTGTGGATGACCAACATGGCTTCGGTGCAGCCGCAGCTCGTCGAGGAGGCGAACGGCGAACGGTTCGTTCTCGTGCCGCAGGAGCACGCGGTGGTCGTCTACGGGTACGATGCGGAGCGGGTCTACGTCGCCGATCCGGGCGACGGCCAGTACCGTGCCTTCGCCTGGAGCGACTTCCTGCGCTCCTGGGGGTACTTCGACGGCATGATGCTGCGGATCCAACCGGCTCCCTGGGGCTAAGGGACGAGGCGGGCAGCGAGCAGGACGACGGCGAGCGTCAGGACGAGGTTAGCGACCGAGACGGCGATCGACCAGCGGCCGAGGCTGCTGGCGCGCTCGCCTCCGGCGGTCGTCGCCGTGCGCGTCGACCGGGCGAGCCGAGGACCGATCAGGCGCCCGTGGGCGAGCGTGAGCGCGAGAACCAGTCCGACGAGGACCATTTTGGTCGCGAGCACGCGTCCGTACCCGTCGCGCCAGGCGAGGAGCGCGAACCAGTCCACTCCGCGGTGCACACCGAGCAGCCAGCCCGTCACGACCATGACGCCGAGGCTGAGCCAAGCGAGCGGCGAGTAGCGGTGGCCGAGAGCGGCCGTGAGTTCGACGCGGGTTACCCGATCGGGAATCGCTGCGCGGAGCACCGGGCGCACGACGAGGAACAGGAACAGTTGCCCGCCCAACCAGAAGGCGAGCGCGATGAGATGGAACCAGCGGATCACTGCCCACAGCCAGTCGGCCATCGCTTCCCTCGCCCTTCCGTTCACCGAGTCCAGCACCGCCGTTCGGAGATCCTTCTCGGAGTTAGGTCGCTTGCCGACTCGCTGGACAATCGTATCCGTGGGGGCTAGTTCCAACAAGGCGAGCCCGGTGTCGCGGTTCCCGGCCGTTGCCTCCGCAGGTGATGCGATAGCTCGCTCGACTCGCGTTCCGCTGCCGCGAACAGTCGCTTGACCGTCCTGGAGGATGGAGACTAGAGTTAGCGCGGAAACGCCGTCGGGAGAATCGGAGATCGCGATCGGGCGAAGAGCAAGTCGACGGAAGGGGCGGCGACGGTGCAGCAGGGTGCGAACGCTCCGCTTCGGACACTCGGGGTACCACGCGAACGTGCACCGCGCGAGCGGCGGGTGGCTGCGACGCCGGAGACCGTGCGTCAGTTCGGTCGTCTCGGATTCCAGGTTCTGGTGGAGCGCGAGGCGGGGCTGGCGGCGGGCTTCCCGGACGACGCGTACGAGGCAGCCGGTGCGGAACTGGTCGACGATGCGGCGGAGCTCTATCGCCGAGCGGACGTGATCGTGAAGGTGCAGCGGCCGCTTCCTGACGAGGTGGAATCGCTGCGGGAGGGCCAGATCCTCATCGGCTTCCTCCAGCCACTCGTGGCGCCGGAGCTCGTCGCGGCGCTCGCCGAGCGCGGGGTGATCGCGATCAGCATGGACACGATTCCCCGGATCACCCGCGCGCAACCGATGGACGCGCTCTCCTCGATGAGCACCGTCGCTGGGTACAAAGCGGTCCTGCTCGCGGCCAACGAGTTGCCGAAGTTCTTCCCCCTCATGATGACAGCGGCTGGTACGATCCGTCCGGCCCGCGTGCTCGTGCTCGGCGCCGGCGTCGCCGGTCTTCAGGCGATCGCGACGGCGCGACGGCTGGGAGCGATCGTCGAGGCATTCGACACGCGCCCGGTCGTGAAGGAGCAGGTCGAGAGTCTCGGCGCGAAGTTCCTCGAACTCGGCGTGACGACCGAGGAAGTGGGCGGTTACGCCAAGGAACTCGCGGAGGAGCATCTCCGGCGCGAGCAGGAGCTCATCCATACCCATTGCCTGGAAGCCGACGTGGTCATCACGACGGCGCTGGTGCCGGGGCGCCGGGCACCGTTGCTGATCCGCGAGGAGACCGTGCGACAGATGCGACCACGCTCGGTGATCGTCGACTTGGCGGCGGAAATGGGCGGCAACTGCGAACTCACCGTACCGGGCGAAACGATCGTCCGCTACGGGGTGACGATTATGGGACCGCTCAACCTGCCGAGCGAGATGGCCTACACGGCGAGCCAGATGTACGCGCGCAACGTGGCAGCGCTCATCCAGCATCTGGCGCCGAAGGGCGAGTTCGTCTGGAACTTCGAGGACGAGATCACGCGCGGCGTGGTGCTCACCAAGGACAAGCGGATCCTGCACGAGCCGACGTTGGAGCGCCTCAAGGAGGAAGTGCGGTGAATCAGGAACTGCTGCTCGGCTTGTACGTTCTCGTCTTGACGATCTTCCTCGGTTTCGAAGTGATCTCGCGGGTGCCGACTCTGCTCCATACGCCGCTGATGTCGGGAACCAACGCGATCCACGGGATCGTCTTGCTCGGCGGCATTCTGGTCGCCGGAACAGCCGACGACCCGTTGACCCTCGCGCTCGGCCTCCTCGGCTGCCTGTTCGGTGCCGGGAACCTCTTCGGCGGCATCGTGGTGACCGATCGCATGCTCGAGATGTTTAAGAAGAAGGAAGCGCCGGCAACCACGCCGGCGGAGCGAGCGCCAGCGGCGGCGCACGAAAAGGAAATGGTGGGACAGCGATGATCGAGAACGTGCGCGAGGCGATCATCGATCTGACCTATCTGGCCTGTGCGGTCGTCATCATCCTCGGCCTCAAGCGACTCAGCACGCCGCGTACGGCTCGCTCGGGGAACCAGCTGGTCGCTGCTGGGTTGTTGGTGGCGGTCGCGGTCACTTTGCTCGACCCGCATATCCAGTGGCGGTTCGCCAATGTCGCGGTCATCCTCGTCGGTACCGTCCTCGGGGCCGCTGGATCGATCTATCTGGCGCGGGTCGTCCCGATGACGGCGATGCCGCAGATGGTCGCGCTCTTCAACGGGATGGGTGGCGCGACGGCGGCGCTCGTCGCTGTCGCTGAGTTCCAGCGCTTCGTCGCCAGCGGGACGGTCACCAGCGGCGAGCGGGCGTCGGTCGCCTTCGGGACGACGGTGGGGTCGATCGCGTTCACAGGGAGCGTCATCGCGTTCCTGAAGCTGCAAGAGCTGATGACCGGTCGGCCGGTCCGCTTCCCGTTGCAGATCCCGCTCAACGTCGCGGTCGCCGCCGGTATCGTGGCGATGTGGATCTGGCTGCTCGGCATGGGCGGCGGTTCGGCATCCGTGTGGATCATGTTCGGACTGGCGCTCCTCTTCGGCGTGCTGCTCGTCCTACCGGTCGGCGGCGCGGACATGCCCGTCGTCATCTCGGTCTTGAACTCGATGACCGGCTTGGCCGCCGCTGCTGCGGGCTTCGTGCTGGAGAACCAGATCCTAGTGGTCGCCGGTGCCCTGGTCGGTGCCTCCGGCTCCTTGCTGACGATCCTGATGAGCCGGGCGATGAACCGGTCGCTCGCCAACGTCCTGTTCGGCGCGTACCGCGTGCGCGCCCGCGGCGCAGCGGTCGCCGAGGCGAAGCCGATCCGCGAGACGGCGGTGGACGACGCCGCGGTGGTCCTGGCGTACGCCAATCTCGTCATCATCGTCCCCGGATACGGGCTCGCGGTCGCGCAGGCGCAGCACGAACTGGCGGAACTCGCCAACGAGTTGGAGAAGCGCGGCGTCGAGGTGAAGTTCGCGATTCACCCGGTCGCCGGACGCATGCCCGGTCATATGAACGTCTTGCTGGCCGAAGCGAACATCCCGTACGACAAGTTGTACGAGATGGAGCAGATCAACGACGAATTCCAGCGAGCCGACGTCGCGCTCGTCGTCGGCGCGAACGACGTGGTGAATCCGGCTGCCCGGACCGATCCATCGAGTCCGCTCTACGGCATGCCGATCCTCAACGTGGATCAGGCCAAGAACGTGATCGTGCTGAAGCGCAGCATGCGGCCGGGGTTCGCTGGCGTCGAGAACGAACTCTTTCACATGCCCCAGACGCGCATGCTCTTCGGCGACGCGAAGGAGACGCTCAAGCGACTGGTCGAGGCGATCAAGTCGGTGTGACGCGTCCGCGCCGACGGTACGACTGGGCGCCGGCGAGTCGTCCGCGTGGCTCGGTGCAGCGCGTGCCGTGCTTGCGTTCCGGTGGGCGTTCGGTCGGAACGCGCCGGGTACGCTGGACGCTCGCGCCGTGTGCCTCGGGAAGGGAAACGCAGGGACATGGAGAAGCCGACACATCTCGAGGAATTCCGTGCGTATCGTGCCCGGATGAACGCCCGGATAAGCGAACTCGGACATCGCGAGATCAACCGTTTCTTCGCGTTGGACAGCGCGACCTATCGGGACGGCGCGCTCGATGCCCGCACGAAGGAATTGCTCGGGCTCGTCGCCTCGTTGGTCCTGCGCTGTAACGACTGCGTCGATTATCACCTCGACCGTTGCGTCGAACTCGGTTGGTCGGACGCCGAGCTCTACGACGCGATGTCGGTCGCGCTGGTCGTCGGCGGGAGCATCGTGATCCCGCATCTCCGGCACGCGGTGGAGACGCTCGATCTCCTCCGAGCCGAACGACAAGACGGCCCTGCCGACTGAACCGTGTCGGCGACCGCGGTCGACGTCGCGCTGCCCGGCTATGCTTAGGCGGTCGGCTTGCTCGCTGTGCCCGACGGAGGCGAGTCGTGGACGCGAAACGCGACGGTGCGGGGAATCGGAGCGCAGCCTCCTCGCAGGGACCATGGATCCTCGTCGCACTGGCGCTCTTCCTGGCTGGCATCCTGGTCGGCCGGACGACTGAACAACCGCTCCAGTCATCGACGACCGCGGCCGAGTTGCCGACCGCAGTCGCCGTCTTCGGCGAGGCATGGAGTCTCCTGCACGAACACTATGTCGACCCGAGCGCACTGGACGACCGGCGGCTTCTGGCCGGCGCTCTGCGCGGTCTGGCCGATGCGGTCGGTGACAACGGGCACACGCGCTACCTCACGGCCGAGGAACTCGCGCAACATACCGAGCAGCTCTCCGGCGAGTACTCCGGTATCGGGGTGGAGATCGGCGAACGGGACGGCGCGATCGTCGTGCGCGACGTTTTCCAGGACTCGCCGGCGGAGCGAGCGGGTATCCGCGTCGGAGATATCCTCCTCGCCGTGGACGGCGTTCCGGTGGACGAACTCGGGCTCGATGGCGTCGTCCAGCATGTCCGCGGTCCCGAGGGAACCGCGGTGACGTTGCGGCTGAGCCGGCCGGGCACGGTGGAGCCGTTCGAGGTCACCGTCGTGCGCGCGAAGGTACGCGCCAGCACGGTGCGCTGGGCCCTCCTCCCGAACGATGTCGGGTACGTGCGCCTCGGTTCGTTCTCGAGCGGCGCGAGCACGGATCTGCGCCAGGCCCTGGAAACCTTGCGAGCGCGAGGGGCGCGGGGACTGGTCCTGGATCTGCGCGGCAACCCGGGGGGTCTCGTCGACGAGGCGGTCGATGTCGCCGGACTGTTCCTGCCGCCGAAGACGCTCGTCTTCTCTTCCCGGGATCGTAACGGAAACGTGACGGAATATCGGACGGAAGGCAGCGAGGCCGTGTTCACCGCGCCGATGGCCGTGCTCGTCGATGGCGGCACGGCCTCGGCGGCGGAGATCGTCGCGGGTGCGCTGCAGGACTATCGCCGTGCCGTGATCGTCGGAGAACGAACGTTCGGTGCGGGAACAGTCCTCATCGAGTTCCGGCTGCAGGACGGGTCCGCGTTGCTCATCGGAACCCAGGTCTGGATCACCCCGAACGGGCGAGTGATCTGGCGCAACGGTATCGACCCGGACGTGACCGTTTCGCTCGGCGAGGAGCGAGCACCGTTGGTTCCGGCGAACGGCGAGGAAGTGACGATGGACGATTTGGCGACCGATCCGCAGCTCGAGCGAGCCTGGCGCGAGCTGAGCGATGCGGATCCGGTCGCGCATCTGGCCGCGGCGGGGTGCGGCCGATGCCCATGAATGCGAGCCTGCGCGACGCCTGTAGCGAAGCGCCTCAGCCGCCTCTCCGGCAGGCCTGGAGCTTGTACACGGCAGGTGACTATTTCGCCTGCCACGAGGTGCTGGAGGAACTCTGGCGGGCGACCGAAGGGCCGCTCCGCGAGCTCTATCGCGGACTGATCCAAGTCGTGGTCGGACTCTACCATGCGCGACGTGGCAACGTCGTCGGTGGCCGGCAGGTGCTGGCGCGGGGGCTCGTCCGGCTCGAAGCGTACCCTGCGTGCTGCCTCGGGATCGATCTCGCGCTCCTCCGTGCCGGTGCGCGACGCTATCTCGATTGGCTCGTCGCCGGGGCGTCCGACCCCGAGCCGGAGCGGCCGGTGTGGCGGTGGACCTCGGAATGGCCAGGTGAGACCTGACGGTCAGGGAGTTCGGCGAAAGGAGCGGAGACGGTGCACGTACCGGAAAGGCCGCAGCGCGTCCTGGTGGTCATGGCGCATCCGGACGACGCGGAGTTCATCTGTGCGGGGACGGTCGCCCGCTGGGCGAGCGAAGGGAGCGAGATCGTCTACGTGCTCGTCACGAGCGGGGACAAGGGGAGCAACGATCCGACGATGACTCCCGAGCGGCTCGCGGAGCTCCGGGAGGCGGAGCAGCTGGAGGCCGCACGCATTCTCGGTGTCGCACACGTGGAGTTCCTGCGCTATCGGGATGCCGAGGTGGTGGCCGACCTCCGGTTGCGCCGAGAACTGGTGCGCGCGATCCGGTGCTTCAAACCGGACGCCGTGATTTGCCAGGATCCGACGAGCCGGTACTTCGGCCAGGAGTACATCCAGCATCCCGACCACATCGCCGTCGGCGAAGCGACGCTGGCTGCGGTCTTCCCCAGCGCGCGCGACCGGCTCACGTTTCCGGAGTTGGTGGAAGAGGGCCTGGAGCCGCACGTCGTCCGCTACGTCTATCTGACCGGCTCGCGCGAGCCGGACGTCTTCGTCGACATCACCGAGGTCTTCGAGCGGAAGATCGCGGCGTTGCGCGCGCACCGGAGCCAGCTGGGCGACTGGGATCCCGAGCCCGTCCTGCGTCTCTGGGCGCAGGACACCGCGGCCGAGGCGCGTCGGAAAGGCTGGCCTGGCGGGGAGCGCATGCTGCTTGCCGAGTCGTTCAAGTTCTTCGACCTCGGCGACTAGACCTCGCGTTCGCCGAGGACGGCGAGCGGTCGGCAGGCCGGGGCAGCGGCGCGCTGCCGCCGAACTCGGTGGAAGACCGCTCAGGTTCCGGCGGTTGGAGGTGGCGCGTGCCGCGCTACAGATGCCGAGGTTGCTATACTGCATCCCCGGCGTGTCGCGGTTCGTGAGGAAGCGAACGCTCGGGTGCGACGGATCGTCATCGGGATCGCGATCAGCCTGCTGTTCCTCGGCCTCGCCCTGCGTGGACAGGACTTCCATGCCTTAGCTGCCGCGCTGCGTGGCGCGAACTACTGGTGGCTGCTTCCCGCCGTCGCGGTCTACTTCCTCGGAGCCGGGTTGCGTGCGGGCCGCTGGGCGACACTGCTCGCCCCGGTCCGTCGTGTCTCCTGGCGCGAGCTCTGGCCGATCGTGGCGGTCGGCTACATGGCGAACAACGTGCTCCCGTTCCGGACGGGCGAAGTGGTGCGGGCCTACGCTGTCGGGCGGCAATTCGGCGTCAGCAAGACGGCGACGCTGGCGACGATCGTCCTCGAGCGCCTGCTCGATGGGTTGACGATGCTCGGGTTCATGGTCGTGGCGGCGACCGTGGTGGCGTTCGACTCGGCACTGCGGCATGTCGCGGTCGTGGCGACCGCGGTCTTCCTCCCCGGCTTCGGTCTGCTCGTCGTGGCAGCGCGTTCCGAGCGAGGCTTGTCGCTCGTGCTGCGAGCGACGCGGATCTTGCCGAGTGCGGTCCGCGGGCGGGTGGAGCGGATGATTCGCTCCGGTTTCAGCGGGGTCGCGGCGCTGCGCAGCGGGGCGACGTTGTCGCGGGCGGTGCTCCTCTCCCTGGCTGCCTGGTCGGCCGAGGCGGCGATGTACGCCCTGGTGGCGCGAGCGTTCGACGTCGATCTCTCGGTGCCGATCGTTCTGCTGACGACAGCGGTCGCCAATCTCGCGACGCTGATCCCCTCGTCCCCCGGGTACATCGGTCCCTTCGAAGCCGGTGTGCTCCTCGTCCTTGCAGGCGTCGCCGGTGTGTCGCGCGCGGTGGCGCTCTCCTACGCGATCGTGCTGCACACCGCCCTGTACGTGCCCATCACGCTCGTTGGGCTGATCTACTGGTCGAAGCTCCAGCTCGACTGGGCGGTCCTGCGGCGTACGCGGACCGAGGAGGTCGTCACGTCGTGAGCCTCTGGCAAGCGATCGTACTCGGGGTGCTGCAGGGGGCGACGGAGTTCTTGCCGATCAGTAGCTCAGCGCATCTCATCGCGGTTCCCTGGCTGTTCGGCTGGCCGGAGCCGGGTCTCGCCTTCAACGTCGCGCTCCATCTCGGGACGCTCGCCGCGGTGTTCGTCTATTTCTGGCGCGACATCGCGCGGATCGCGCTCGTCTGGCTCCGTGGGGTCTTTCGCGCGCACGATCGGAGAACGCCCGAGTGGCGTCTCGGCTGGGCTATCCTCGTCGGCTCGGTTCCGGCTGGCGTCGTCGGCGTGCTGGCGAACGATGCGATCGATAGGGTCTTCCATGCGGGAGGCGGCGGGAGGTTCGCGATCGTGCTGGTCGCGATGCTGCTGATCGCGCTCGGTGTCCTGCTCTGGGTCGGGGAACGGGTCGGGACGCAGCGTCGGGGTATCGAGGAGATCGATCTCGTGGACGGTCTGGCGATCGGCGTGGCGCAGGCGTTCGCGCTGCTCCCCGGTGTCTCCCGCTCGGGGAGCACCATCACCGCAGGGTTGTTCCGCGGGCTGGATCGAGCCAGTGCCGCGCGCTTCTCGTTCCTGCTCGGGATACCGGCCATCGTCGGCGCGGGTGCGCTGGAAGTCGTGGAACTCGGCCGGCACGGACTCCCGCCGGAGGAGCGGGCGGTCTTCCTCGTCGGGGTAGCGAGCGCCGCCGTGACCGGATTTCTCGCGATCGCTTTCCTGCTGCGGTTCCTCCAGCGCCGCAGCACGCTCGTTTTCGTCGTCTATCGCCTGGCCTTCGGTCTCCTCCTGCTCGGGATGGTCCTGGCGCGCTAGCGTTCGTCCGCCTCCCGTGCCGCAGCGGCGCCGACCGCTGGCTCTTCGGTTCGCCCCGGTCGGATATCGGGTAGGAGCGTGCTGGCGACGAAGCCGATCGCGATGAAGGCGGCGGCGACGATCGCGGTCCGTCGCGCTGCAGTGGTGAAGGCACGCTCGATCGCCTCGACGACGGCCGTCGTGCCGGGCTGCTGCCGCAGTTCCACGAGGATCTGGCCGGCCGATTGCTTGGTGGCGCGGGCGATGGCGACGGCCTGCTCGGCCGGCAGACCGAGGTCGCGCAGCCGTGCCTCGGTGCCGGAGGAGAGTCCGGCGGCCAGGACGGCGCCGAGCAGGGCGATGCCGAGCGCCGCGCCGACCTGGCGCGTCGTGCTCTGCGTTCCCGAGGCCTGTCCGGACTGGGCTGTCGGTACCTCGGCGAGGATGACGCTCGTCAGTTGGGCGGTCGCGAGACCGACGCCGAGCCCGTACAGGAAGAGCGCAGGGGCGAGCCGCCAACCGGTCGTGGTGGGGGAGAGGAAGGGGACGATGAGCAGGAGTCCGCTGGCCTCCAGGATCATGCCCGCACGGACGACCTGCCGGGCGCCGAAGCGTTGGGCGAGGTTCGCCGCGGCTGGACCACCGAGGAAGGCGCCGATCGCTGTCGCCAAGAGGACGAAACCGGTCTGGAGCGCCGTATAGCCGAGCACCGCCTGCAAGTACAGGGGAAGGACGAAGACGATGCCGAACTCGCCCAGGCTCACGATGAGTGCTGCCAGGTTGCCCCAGCGGAAACTCGGGTAGCGGAAGAGCCGCAGGTCGAGGAGCACCGGCTGGCCTCGACGGATACGACGGAGTTCGTACCAGGCGAAAGCCGGCAGGACGAGCGCCGCGATCGCGAGCGCGATCGGGACGGGCGAGAGCGTGCGGAGCGGCCATTCCCAGGAACCGATCCGGAAGGTGTCCGTCGGATGCCACCAGCCGTAGCGTTCGCCCTCGATGAGACCGAAGACGAGAGCGCCGAAACCGAGCGCACTCGAGACGATACCGAGGAGATCCAACCCGCGTTGCGTGTGCGGGTCGCGCGTCTCGGGGACCGTCAGAAGTGCCACGGTACCGGCCAGGAGACCGAGCGGGAGGTTGATGCCGAAGGCCCACCGCCAGGAGAAGTCGGTCGTGAGCCAGCCGCCAACCAGCGGACCGAGGGCCGCGACGCCGCCGATGACCGAGCCCCAGATCCCGAAGGCGATCGCGCGTTCGCGTCCGCGGAACATCGCGTTCACGCTGGAGAGGGTCGAGGGCAAGATGAAGGCGGCTCCGATCCCTTGGGCGGCGCGTGCCGCGATCAGGAGCCCGCCGCTGGGCGCGATGGCGCAGAGGAGGCTGGCGAGGACGAAGAGACCCAGACCGATGAGGTACACCCGTTTGCGGCCGAAGAGATCGCCCAGGCGACCGACCGTGACGAGGAGCGCAGCGAAGACGAGGGAGTAGACCGAGTTGATCCATTCGGCATCGGTGAGCTGGAGGCCGAGGTCAGCGATGATGCTGGGGATCGCCACGTTGACGATCGTCGCGTCGACGATGATCATAGCGAGACCGAGGGCGAGCGAAGCGAGCCCGATCCACCGCATGCTTCCGTTCACCTGCATCTCGTCTCCTCCGGAGACTACTGAAGATTGGTAAGAAGACCGCCGAATCCAAGCGTACCACGGTGCGCACTGCGTCGGCTGGCGTCGCCAGTCGTGCGCGTCGTCCTTCGCTAGGCGATCGGGCTCCCCAGTTCGGCCTCGCTGTCCGGTTGCAGGAGGACGACGCGGCCGTCGGGTTGGATCGCGCCCAAGACGAGCACTTCCGATGGGAAGCCGGCGACCCGTCGCACCGGCAGATTGACGACGGCGATGACCAGTCGGCCGATCAGCGCATTCGGTTCGTACCAAGGTCTGATCGCGGCGGACGACCGCTTCATGCCGAGCGGGCCGAAGTCGATGGTGAGCTTGTACGAGGGCTTGCGCGCCTCGGGAAACGGGTCGACCGCGACGATGCGGCCCACGCGCATGTCGACGCGCTGGAACTCCTCGGGAGTTACGCGTGCTTTCGGTTCCATCCGGTACCTCCCCCGACCGCCGTTCGGAAGCGTACCATCGACTGCGCAGAGCGAGCCCGGTGTCCTTGCCGGAGGCGCGCATGGAGCGAGAAACGACCCGACCGCCGACGACCGATCCGCAGGACGAGCGCTTGGATGTCCTCACCGCGGAGGGTGCTCGGACCGGCACCACCGCATCCCGCGGCGAGGTGCACGCGCGCGGTCTCTGGCACCCTGCCTTCCATCTCTGGATCGCTTACCAGGAGCGCGGGGAGTTCACCGTGCTCCTGCAGCGCCGGAGCCTCACCAAGGACACCATGCCAGGCAAGGTCGACGTGAGCGTCGGTGGACACTTTCGTGCCGGCGAGTACGATCCCGGCAATCGTGGATCACGACGCGTTCTCCGAGCCGTGTGCCGGGAACTCGCCGAAGAGCTCGGTCTCGCAGTGGATCCCGGCGTTCTCCGGTGGGTCGGTACCCGCTGGTCGGAGGCCTGCAGCGCCGGTGTCGTCGACCGCGAGGTGCAGGAGCTGTTCGTCTGGTTGCCCGCTCGTCGACCGGAACGTCTGGTTCCCGATCCTCGCGAGGTATCGGCGGTCCTCGCCGTGCCGGTGGGCGCGTTGCGCCGACTTCTCGGCGACGGGGTGGAAGCCGACGTGGTGGTGCTGTGGCGAGACGGCACCGAACCGCTCGGCAGGGAACATGTCGGCCGCGCCGACCTGGTGCCGGGTCGAGGGGGTTACTGGCTGGCCATGCTGGAGCTCTTGGAACGCTGGCGGCACGGTCAGGAGTTCGAGCCGCTGGTCTTGCGCGATCAAGCCGGATGCGGGGAAGAAGCCTGAGCGCTGGCCACGTCGGAGGCGAGCGTGCCGGTGCGCACGATCCTGCCTTCGTTGCGGTGCTGTCTCGGCGGGTCGAGCGATCGGGCGTGCGGTCCGCTCGTACCGTGGCGAGCATCGTCGGGTCTCACGACGAGCAGGCGGGCGCCACGGTGACGACCGTCGGGCGAGCGCCGTCCTGCGGTGCCGCCAGCGTGTCCGACCGATCACCGGCGAATCCGCCCGGTGGTCGCCCCGACGCGAGGAGTCCGAGGAAATACTCCCCGAACCCCTCGCGTCGCCAACCAGCTGCGCGGATCGGCCGACGCTCAGTCGATGTAGTTGTAGGCGATGAACGTCAGGAACTCGATGAACTCGTCGGAGAGCACCAGGCGATCCAGAATCTCCCGAGCTTCACCGAGCCGGCCGACTCCGGGCCCACCCAACTTCGCGACTTCCTCGTCCCTGATCCGCTCGTAGAGCTCGGCCGTGACCGGTCGGCCGTCATCGAGTTCCGCACCGTGGAAGCGCCATTGCCAGAGTTGCGCGCGCGAGATTTCCGCCGTCGCGGTGTCCTCCATGAGGTTGAAGATCGCGGCGGCTCCCTGGCCGCGCAGCCAGTTGTCGAGGTACTGGAGCGCGACGCTGACGTTGTTCCGCAGCCCACCTTCGGTGATGCGACCGCCCGGCACGCGCACGTCGAGAAGATCGCGCGCCGTCACCCGCACGTCCTCGCGCAGGCGATCCTTCTGGTGCGGCTTCTCGCCGAGGACGCGATCGAACACTTCCATGGCGACCGGGACGAGGTCGGGATGGGCGACCCAGGTCCCGTCGAACCCATCGTTGGCCTCGCGCTCCTTGTCCTCGCGCACCTTAGCGAGCGCGACCTCGTTGACCTGCGGGTCGCGGCGGCTCGGGATGAAGGCCGCCATGCCGCCGATCGCGTGCGCACCACGGCGATGACAGGTGCGGACGAGGAGTTCGGTGTACGCCCGCATGAA
This sequence comes from Thermomicrobium sp., assembly GCA_026419575.1. Taxonomy (GTDB): domain Bacteria; phylum Chloroflexota; class Chloroflexia; order Thermomicrobiales; family Thermomicrobiaceae; genus Thermomicrobium. The sequence continues at coordinate 15,973 of JANZZC010000133.1, forward strand.
CGGGACGGTCATCGTGACCTGCGCGCGATCCGGGAGAAGGAACTCGCGATGCCGGCGGAACTTCTTGATGATGCTGAAAATGTAGTCCCAGCGTCCGGCGTTGAGCCCAGCAGCGTGATCGCGCAGCTCCCAGAGGATCTCGTCCATCTCGAACGCCGCGAGGATCGTTTCGATCAAGACGGTCGCCCGGATGGTTCCGCGCGGGATACCGAGCCGATCCTGAGCGAAGTTGAACACGTCGTTCCAGAGCCGGGCTTCGAGGTGGCTCTCGAGTTTCGGGAGATAGAAATACGGTCCCGAACCGCGGGCGAGGAGCTCGTGGGCGTTGTGGAAGAAGTAGAGGCCGAAGTCGAAGAGGCTCGCCGAGATCGGCTCGCCGTCGACGAGCACGTGTCGCTCGACGAGGTGCCAGCCCCGCGGGCGGACGACCAAGGTGGCTGTCTTCTCGGCCAGGCGGTAGACTCGGCCATCCGGGCTCTCGAAACTGATCGTGCGACGCACCGCGTCGCGCAGGTTGATCTGTCCTTGGACGACGTTCGCCCAGGTCGGCGACAACGCATCCTCGAAGTCGGCCATGAAGACGCGGGCACCGGAATTGAGCGCGTTGATCATCATCTTGCGGTCGACCGGCCCGGTGATCTCGACGCGCCGGTCTTCGAGGTCGGGTGGTGCCGGTGCGACGCGCCACTCGCTCTCGCGGATATGGGCCGTCTCCGGGAGAAAGTCGGGAAGTTGCCCAGCGTCGAGTGCTCGCTGCCTCTCGGCGCGACGTGCGAGCAGCTCCAGACGACGCGGGTTGAATTCCCGGTGGAGGGCAGCGACCAAGTCGAGCGCTGGCTCGGTGAGGATCTCGGCGAACTCCGGGGTGACCGGACCGACGACGCGCACCTCTCGACCCATACCTGATCCTCCCTCACCTGGTGATCTCGCCGACCGTCCGGGGCGATTGTAACGGAAACGAGCTGGGAGAGGACGCGCGTCCTCTCCCAGCTCGTACGGTCAGACGACCGCTTCTTCAGGAAGGTCTTCTTCGAACTGCGTACCGAGGCGTGGCGCGTCGTACACCTGGCCGAGGAGGTGGTGGTAGGGGACGCCCGAGAAGAAGTGATGGCTGCGGGTGGGGAAGTCGGTCCCCGGTGCCCACTCGCGCTTCTGGAGATCGATGTACGCCTCCTGCTGGCGGGCAGCGAGGTCCTGGAGCAGTTCGCTGAAGCCGAGTCCCATCGCGTGTTGCGCAGCGAGGGTGATGAAGATGAACCGGACACCCATTTCGCCGAGCTCGCGGAAGCTGATCGGGTCGGGATCCGTGAACCACTTGAACGACGACGACCAGTTGAAGGCGAAGCGCGCCTCGGGGAAGCGCTTCCGCACTTCCTCGACGAACGTCTCCAGTGGGCCGCGCTCGGAGGTTGGGAACTCGCACCAGATCAAGTCCGGAACTCCGCTGTCGAGGTAGCGGAGCGCGCGCTCGATCGCCAGCGGCAGTCCGCGCAGGGATTCGGGAGCATCCACCGCCGAGACTCCATCGGTGCGAGCGATGATGACGAAGTCCGGATTGCCGAGGTCATCCGCGACGGCCCGCATCATCTTGAGCTTGCCGACCATCTCGCGGGCAGGGATGAGCGCCTTGCCGGCGATGTGCCCGCAACGCTTGGGCATGACCTGGTCCTCGATGTGCGCGCCAGCCACGCCGGCCGTGACGTAGAGCTCGGTCGTCCGCTGCACGTTGAAGATGTTGCCATAGCCCGTATCCATGTCGGCGACGACCGGCGGGATGTGGAGGTGCCTGGGAGGAATGCCCTTCTCCGGATCGCCGACGGCCATCGTGAGTTGGAACTTGCGGAGCGCCGAAACGATACGACGCGCCGCGTCAGCGATCTCGACACTGGCGTAGAGATCCATGTCGGTCGTTCCCAGGTGGCCGATCGCGAAGGAGTAGCCGCTGAAGTAGACCGCCGGGAAACCGTAGTACATGACGAGTTCCGCACCGTGCGGATCGAAGACGCCCGGCGCGAAGACGTACGGGAGAGTGTCGAGCAGCTGGCGGAGTCGGGTGCTGGGATGGATCCAACGGGATGCCGGAACGGTGAAGCCGGGCGGCAGCAACGGCGTTTCACGGAGTTCTTCGGGATTCCCTGGGGGCTGGGGCAGCGACCACATGGCGTTCCTCCTTCCCTCGGGGACGACCTGAATTTCGTGCATACCGGACACGGTTCTCGGTATCAACGGGCTCGGAGGCTTCGGTTCTCGTCATGAGAACACCTTATGAACGAGGGGCGGTCAGCGTCCTACGTGCGGTCCCGCGGTGGGGGTATCGGGGGAATGCCGGTACGGTGTCCTCGCGACGGGCACTGGCCTTTCCATCTCGTTCCTCCCGCTCCAGAAGCCCGAAGGCGAGCTCGCCCGCTGCTTCACAGCATATCCATATCGGCATATAATGGCCAATAGCACTTCGTGATGCGCCGTATAGGGGGCATCTATATGGATGTGAGCTTGCGGCAACTCCAGGTGTTCCGAGCGGTAGCCCGGCACCGGAGCTTTTCCCGCGCAGCGGAGGAGCTGGTCATCAGCCAGCCGGCGGTCTCCGCGCAGATCAAATCGCTCGAGCAGGTGCTCAATGTCCCTCTCTTCCAGCGGACCGGTCGCGGTGTCGAGCTGACCGAGGCAGGCCGCCAGCTTCTCCCGTATGCCGAGCGGATGCTCGATCTCCTGGAGGAAGCGCTGACCGCGGTGCACGAGCTCCGAGCGGCCCAACGGGGGCGCGTCCGCGTCGCGGCGAGCACGACGGCCGGCATCTACGTGGTGCCGAAAGCGCTCGGCGCCTTTCACCGTGCCTATCCGGGCGTCGAGCTCTCGCTCGACGTCCTGAACCGCTACGCTGTCCAGCAGCGTCTCCTCGCCGGCGACGCAGACCTTGCGATCATGGGGCTGATCGAGGACCCGCAGGACTTGGAGATCGCCCAGTTCTTGCCGAACGAACTCGTCGTGATCGCGTCCCCACGCCATCCGTTGGCTCGCCGGCATCGGATCCCGCTCGAGGAGATCGCGCGCGAACCGTTCCTGGTGCGCGAGATCGGCTCGGGGACGCGCAGCGACACGGAACGCATCTTCGCCGAGGCGGGCTTCCCGTTGCGCGTCGCCATGGAGCTGCGGAGCAACGGCGCGATCAAGCAGGCTGTGGCAGCCGACCTCGGCGTCGCGGTGATGCCGCGGGACGCGATCGGACTCGAGTTGGAGACCGGGCGACTCGTCGTCCTCGACGTGCAAGGTTTTCCGGTCCGGCGTTGGTGGTCTCTCGTCCGCCGAGCCGGTCGTCCGGTATCACCGGCAGCCGACGCGCTCTGGCATTTCCTGCTGCAGTACCGCCTGCAGCCTCACTGAGGGAGATCGAGGCCGGGGAGCGGCGGATGGTCCATGCCGAGCAGGTCCATGAGGAGGAGCGCGTTCCGCGGCCCCTGGTTCCCGTAGTTCGTGTTGAAGAAGACGTGCACTTCTTGGACTTCTTCCTGGGCACGGCGGAGCTTCGGAGTCCATTCCTGTAGTTCCTCCGGCCGATACTCCCAGTTGAAGCGTTCTCCCGTTCTGCCGGTGAAGCGGTACCAGGTCTCGGCGTTGCGCCCGTGGAAGCGCACGACGGCGAGACGAGGATTGGTGACCGCGTAGATCGGGGGAACGCAGCCGACTCCGACTTGCGGCTCGTCGACCATCGTGTAGGCGAGCCCCGCCTCGCGGAGCAGTGCGAGCGTCTCGTCGCGATGGCGGGGATCGAGCCAGTCGCGCCGGCGGAACTCGACGGACAGCGGGAGACCGGGAAAGAGTTCCGGGAGCAGACGAAGGTACTCGCGATGCTCCTCAGTGTTCCGGTAGGAGGGCGGGAACTGGAAAGTGATCGCCCCGAGTTTTCCCGCCTCGATCAAGGGTTCGAGCGCCTCCACGAAGCGGCGGGCGAGATCGGCATCGGGCACCGGTGCCTCGCCCCCCGGCTGTTCGGGAGTCGCCGTCAATTGACGCGGCGGCTTGACGTCGAAGACGAAACCGGGTGGGGTCCGTTCCACCCAGCCCTGGACGACGCGGCGGGACGGGATAGCGTAGTAGGTCGAGTTGACCTCGACGATCGGGAAGTACCGAGCGTAAAAGCGGATGCGATCGCGCGCCTCGATCCCGGGTGGATAGAAGTTCTCGTGGTCGGTCCAGGACGATGTGCCGATCAGGATCCGTCCCATGGGTTCCCTCCGGTCGTCGATCGTAACACGCCGTTCCGTGGCACCGGATATCGCGATACGCTACGCTTGGCGACGTGAAACGCTGGTACAGGGAAGGGGGCCGGGATGGCGATACTCTCTCCAGCCGATCAGGAGTACCTGCGGGGCGTCTTCGCGGAGCGTCTGCGCGACCCGGTGACGATCGAGCTGTACACGCAGCGCGTCACCGCGATCAGTATCCCCGGATACGAGTGCGCGACGTGCCGGGAGACGAACCAGCTTCTCGAAGAAGTCGCCGCGTTGTCCGACAAGATCACGCTGCAGATGTACGACCTTTTGCAGGACGCCGAGCGTGCCCGGGCGGCGGGAATCGAGGAGATCCCGGCCATCGTCCTCAAGGGCCACAACAAGGGAACGCTCCGCTTCATCGGCGTGCCCGCCGGGTACGAGTTCGCGACGCTCATCGAGGACATCATCGACGTCTCGCGCGGCACCACCGAGCTGTCGCCGTTGAGTCGCGAGACGCTCGCCAAGCTCGCCCAACCGGTCCATATCAAGGTCTTCGTGACGCCTACTTGACCCTACTGCCCACGTGTCGCCAGGTTGGCGCACATGATGGCGATCGAGAGCGAGAAGGTCATCGCTGACGTCGTCGAGGTCAGCGAGTTCCCCCACATCGCACAGCGGTATCGGGTTTTCGCCGTTCCCAAGGTCGTCATCAACGAAGCGCTCGAGTTCGAGGGAGCGCGGCCGGAGGCAGCGTTCGTCGCCATGGTCGAGTCGGTGGCCGGATCGCCGCCGACGGACAACGAGAAGGGAGACGGTACCTCGTCCGGCGGATGACGCGGGAGAGCGAGGCGCTACCGCACTGGGATGCGGTGGTCGTCGGGTCCGGCCCCAACGGTCTCGCCGCGGCGCTCGAGCTCGGACGCCGCGGGCGACGAGTCCTGGTGCTGGAGCGAGCTCCGGTGCCCGGTGGGGGGTTGGACACGCGGGCCGGTCCGATTGCCGGTTGCCTCGTCGACCATTGCGCCACGGTCTTTCCGCTCGCCCGGGCCTCGCCCTGCTTCGCCGCCTCCGGGATCGTCGAGCGCTTGCCTTGGATCGAGTCCCCGGCGGTTCTCGCGCATCCGCTGGGCGACGGAACGACCGTGCTGCTCTGGCGGGATGTCGAGCGGACGGCTGCGGAGCTCGGCTGCGATGAACGAGGCTACGCGGCGCTGTTCCGACCGTTGGTGGACGACGCGCCGCAGCTGCTCGCGACGCTGCTCGGCCCGGCGCCAGGACTCGTCCGGTTCCCCGGATCCCGACTGCCGGCGCGGGCCTTGCTGCGTTTCGCGCGCTCCGGTCTCCGGTCGGCGGCGAGCCTGAGCCGACAGTTCCGATCCGAACGCACGCGGGCGCTCGTCGCTGGGCTGGCGGCGCACAGCACGTTGCCGCTCGAGTGGGCGCCGTCGGCCGCGTTCGCGCTCGTCCTGGCGATCGCCGGACACCGCGTCGGCTGGCCGCTCCTCCGCGGCGGCGCGGTCACGCTCGGCCGCGCCCTCGCGGAGGAGGTAGCGAGAGCTGGCGGGAGTGTGGAGTGCTCATTTCCGGTGGAGCGTTTGGCGGATGTACCGCCTGGGCGCTCGCTCGTTCTCGACGTCGCGCCACCGGCGGCACTGGCGCTCGCGGGCGAGCGCTGGCCGCTGCGGTACCGTCGGACGCTCCGTTCCGTCCGCCCGGGCCCCGGTGTCTTCAAGGTCGATTGGCTCGTCCGGCAGGGGATTCCGTGGCAGGACGAGCGATGCCGGCTCGCGGCGACCGTGCACGTCGGTGGGGCCTACGACGAGATCGCGGCTGCGGAGCGGGCGGTCGCGCTCGGGCGCGTGCCCGAGCGTCCGTTCGTCATCCTGGTGCAAGCGAGCCGCTTCGATCGCTCCCGGACGATCGACGGCGTCGAGGTCGTCTGGGGCTACTGCCATGTGCCGAACGGTTGGAGCGGCGACCTGACGGCCGCGATCGAGGCGCAGGTCGAGCGGTTCGCGCCCGGATTCCGGGAACGGATCGTCGCGCGCCGGACCTGGGAACCGCGCGAACTCGCTCGCGCGAACCCCAATCTGGTCGGTGGGGATCTCACCGGGGGATGGCCGACGCTCGGGCAGCTCTTCGCTCGACCGGCCGGCTGGCCGTGGCCGCCGTACTGCACGCCCGATCCGGCGATTTTCCTCGCGAGCGCGGCGACACCTCCAGGGGGCGGCGTGCACGGGATGTGCGGTTACTGGGCGGCGCAGCAGGTCGAGCGGTGGCTGGCGCGCCTCGACCGGCCTCACGCCGGTCGAGGTCGCTCTGGGCGAATCGACGCGAACGGCAGGGCGCACTTTCGACCGCGTCCCGGGCCCGCGGCGAGTTGACGGCGCGTCGCGCGCGCCGTAGACTGCATGTGCAAGACCTTCGGGGCAGGGTGAGGCGCGAAGGCGCCAATTCCCGACCGGCGGTACAGCCCGCGAGCGGCCTCTGGCCGCAGGATCCGGTGAGGCGCGAAGGCGCCAATTCCGGAGCCGACGGTATAGTCCGGATGGGAGAAGGTCGTTGCTCCGGTCGATCGTACCGGCGCATCAGCGACTTCGACCGAACCTGAACCCGGGGGCTCTGCCACCCGGGTTCGTCGTTGTGGAACGAGCGATGGAGACGAGGCAGACCGCCGCAACACGCGACACCGACCGCCAGTGGATGCAGCGGGCCATCGCCCTGGCCTGGCGTGCGGCTGGTCGGGTTGCCCCGAATCCGGCAGTCGGCGCGGTTATCGTCCGCGACGGCCGGGTGGTCGGCGAGGGGTGCACGAAGCCTCCGGGTGGACCGCATGCCGAAATCGTCGCGCTCCAGGCAGCCGGAGATCAGGCTCGCGGAGCGACGCTCTACGTCACGCTCGAACCCTGCGCGCACTACGGCCGCACGCCCCCGTGCGTCGAGGCAATCGTGCGCGCCGGAATCCAGCGCGTCGTCGTCGCCCTCCGGGATCCGTATCCGGAGGTGGATGGTCGCGGTATCGCGGCGCTCCGGGCCGCTGGCGTGGAGGTGGACGTCGGGGTGGAGGCCCCCTCCGCCGCGGAGGTGGTCGCCGGGTATCTCAAGCGGCTGCGCACGGGGCTTCCCGAAGTGACGCTGAAGTACGCGATGACGCTCGACGGCCGTCTGGCCACGCGAACCGGGCATTCGCGTTGGATCACCGGGCCGGAGGCTCGTCGGTATGCGCACCAGCTGCGCGACCGGCACGACGCGATCCTGGTCGGTGTCGGAACGGTGCTGCGGGACGATCCGGAACTGACGACCCGGCTCGATGCGGCGGACTGCGGCGACGGCGGGCCGCCCCATCCGCTACGCGTCGTCCTCGACAGCCGAGCGCGGACGCCGCCGACGGCCCGGCTCCTCTCGCGCGGCATACCGGGCCGGACGTTGATCGTCACGACCGATGCCGCACCGCCGGACCGTCTCGTCGCGTTGCGGGAGGCCGGTGCGGAGCTCCTCACCGTGCCGGCGCGTTGCGGGAAGGTGGACCTCCGCGGTGCCCTGGGGGAACTCGCGAGGCGCGGCACCAACAGCGTCCTGGTCGAGGGCGGCGGTCTGGTGCTCGGTTCGCTCTTCGACGAGGCGCTGGTCGACCGGGTCGTCGTGTTCGTCGCGCCGGTGCTCGTCGGTGGGGCGGACGCGCCGGTTCCCCTGACGGGACGCGGTGTGGCCACGATGGAGGAGGCGGTACGACTGCGCGACGTACGGGTTCGCCGACTGGGAAGCGATGTCGTGTTCGAAGGGCGCGTGCGTCCGATCGAACTACCGGAGTGAGAAATGTTCACGGGGATCATCGAGGAGATCGGTGAAGTTCGCGCGGTGCAACCGATCGGCGGTGGCGGTGCACGCCTCCGCATCGGCTGTCGCGTCGTGCTCGAAGGAACGAAGATCGGTGACAGCATCGCGGTCGACGGCGTGTGCTTGACCGTGACCGATCTGGCGCGAGACAGCTTTCTCGTCGAGCTCCAGCCGGTCACGCTGCGACGGTCGGCGCTCGGGACGCGTCGTGTCGGCGACCCGGTCAACCTGGAGCGAGCGGTCGCTGTCGGCGGGAGGTTCGGGGGCCACTACGTGCAAGGACATGTCGATGGGATCGGACGGGTAACGGCGTCGTACCGGGACGGTCCGGCGCTCGTCGTGCGGATCGCCGCTCCGCCGGAGCTCATGCGCTACGTGGTCGAGCGTGGGTTCATCGCGGTGGACGGAGCGAGCCTCACCATCCAACGGCGAACGGCGAGCGAGTTCGAAGTCTCGCTCGTCGCCTATACCCAGGAGCACATTACCCTGCCGCGCAAGGAAGTCGGAGCGCCGGTCAATTTGGAGGTCGATATCGTCGCGAAGTACGTCGAGCAATTCGTCCGGCTCGGCACGGCGAGCGGCCTGACCGGTGAGCTGCTCGAACGTGCCGGGTTCGGTTCGGAGTTCGGAGGTCGGTCGTGACGCGATTCGAACGGGTCGAGCGAGCCATCGACGCTTTCCGGGCCGGTCGCTTCGTCATCATCGTCGATGATGCTGAGCGCGAGAACGAGGGAGATCTCGCGATCGCGGCGCAGTTCTGTACGCCCGAGGCGGTGAACTTCATGGCGCGCGAGGCGCGCGGCTTGATCTGCGTGCCGATGGCGCCGGAGTGGGTCGACCGGCTCGGCTTGCCGCTCATGGTTCCGCCCGATGCCAACAGCTCCCGGTTCCGCACGGCGTTCACCGTGTCGGTCGAGGCGCGCGAGGGGGTCTCCACCGGCATCTCCGCCTTCGATCGGGCGCGGACGATCCAGAAGCTCGCGGACCCGACCGCGACGCTCGAGGATTTCATCATGCCCGGACACGTCTTCCCGCTCCGAGCGCGTCCTGGGGGCGTGCTCGAGCGGGACGGTCAGACGGAGGCCTCGGTCGATCTCGCTCGTCTGGCAGGACTCCATCCGGTCGCGGTCGTCTGCGAGATCATGAGCGCCGACGGGACGATGGCGCGGTTGCCCGAGTTGGAACGCTTCGCCGCCCGGCACGGGATTCCCTTGGTCCATGTCGCCGATCTCATCGCCTACCGGATCGCCCGCGAGCGGGTGGCGCGCTGCGTCGCCGAGACGACGTTGCCGACGAGCGTCGGCACCTTCCGTCTCCGTGCCTACCAGCGGTTCGGTGGCGACGAGATCGACCTCGCGCTCGTCATGGGAACGCTCAAGAGCGACGAGCCGGTGCTGGTGCGGCTCCATTCCGAGTGCCTGACCGGGGACGTCTTCGGGTCGCAGCGCTGCGATTGCGGCCCGCAACTCGAGAACGCGATGCAGCGGATCGCGAGCGAGGGGCGCGGCGTCATCGTGTACTTGCGTCAGGAGGGGCGCGGCATCGGCCTCTTGAACAAGCTACGGGCGTATCACCTGCAGGACCGCGGGCTCGACACGGTGGAGGCGAACCTCCAGCTCGGCTTCCCGGCCGATCTCCGCGACTACCGGGAAGCAGCGATCATCCTGCGTGACCTCGGTGTCGAGCGCATCCGGCTCATGACGAACAATCCGCGCAAAGTCGCGGCGCTCGAGGATCTCGGGTTCACGGTCGTCGAGCGCGTGCCGATCGAGCTCCCACCCACGGAGCACAACCGGCGGTCTCTCCAAACGAAGCGCGACAAGTTAGGGCAACTCGTGTTGCTCGACGAACTGACTGCAGTCGTCGGCGAGTCCGAGCGAGGAGGCGCAGGATGATACGACCCGATGACCAGCCGGTGCGAACCATAGCAGCGTCCTTGAACGGGCGCGGCCGTCGTTTCGCGATCGTGGTCAGTCGCTTCAACGAGCTCATCTCCAGCCAGCTGCTGCGCGGAGCGCTCGACGGTTTGATCCGTCACGAGGTGGAGCCACAAGCGATCGACGTGGTCTGGGTGCCTGGGTCGTTCGAGATTCCGCTGACCGCGAAGCGTCTGGCGCAGACCAATCGGTACCATGCCGTCATCTGCCTCGGTGCGGTGATCCGTGGAGCGACGCCGCATTTCGACTACGTCGCTGGCGAGGTCGCGAAGGGAATCGCGAACGCGTCGCTCGAGACGGGCGTCCCCATCGTGTTCGGCGTACTCACGACCGACACGATCGAGCAAGCGGTCGAGCGCGCCGGGACGAAGCTGGGCAACAAGGGGTTCGAGGCAGCGATGACCGCACTCGAGATGGCCAATCTGATGAGCGAACTCGAGCGCTTGACCGTTTCGTCGCTCGAGGCCTGACGGATCCGGTCGCAGAAGGGGCTCCGGGGCGCACCGAGCCATGCCGGTCGTCCCCGGGCGGGCAGCGTTTCGTACCCTCGTTCCGACGGTTCCTCGAGCTGCGGAGGACGATGCGAGCATGACCATCGTGGGGTCGGGGCAGCCCCGACCTCGTGCCGCTTGCCGGTGAGGTCGCGATGCGTCATGCTGAGCGGGCTGGGATCGGTCGGGACGGGGGTGTCGATGGTGCACCGTAGGGCTCCACGCCTCTTCCTCGTGTTCATGCTGCTCGCGCTGAGTTCGCTTCATCCTCGGACCGTCACCGCAGCCCCGGACGTCGTCGCTCGCCACTGGGTGATTCTGGACGCCTCCGATGGGCGTGTGGTCGCCGAGCGCGCAGCACGCGAACCGGGGGCGATCGCTAGTCTGACGAAAGTGATGACGGCGCTGGTCGCGCTCGAGCGCGGCGATCTGGAGCGTATGGTGACGATCGTTCCCGAGGACCTCGTCGGGGAATCCTCGGCGGGGTTGCAGGCTGGGCAGACGGTGGCGCTGCGGACTTTGTTGTACGGCCTCCTGCTGCGGAGCGGGAACGACGCGGCGATGGCGATTGCCCGGGCGGTCGGGGGAAGCCCGGATCGCGAAGATCCGGTAGCTCGCGCTCGGTTCGTCGGCTGGATGAACGAAAAGGCAGCGACGCTCGACCTGCGCGACACCCGCTTCAGGAATCCTCACGGGCTCGACGAACCAGGCCACCGGAGCAGCGCGTTGGACCTGGCGCGCCTGACGCGTGCTGCCCTGCGCGACCCGCGGTTCGTCGAGATCTTCGGAGCCAGCGAGTACCAGGGGGAAGGTTTCGAGTGGCGACACACGAACCGGCTGCCCGAGCGCTACCCGGGCGTCGTCGGCGGGAAAACCGGGTGGACCGATGAAGCCGGGCTGTGCCTCATCGAGGTCGCCGAGCGGGCTGGCCGCACGTTGATTGTGGTGCTGACCGGATCGACCTTCGAGGCCTGGTACGACGATGCCGCGCGATTGCTCGACTACGGCTGGGCGCTCGTGGATCCCATCGAGGGGCCGGCCGAAGCGACGGAACTCTTCTCCTGGTGGTGGCACCGCACCGACGATCCGGTCGCCCGTGGGCTTGTCCGACGCACCTGGCTGTGGGGTCCGGCACTCGGGCCGGTGGAGTGGGAACCCTATCGTGAAGCGCCCGGTGGTCTCCGTCTCGTGCAGTACTTCGACAAGGGCCGTATGGAGCTGACCGATCCGCGGGCGGTGGTCGATGCGCGCTGGCGCGTCACCGGCGGACGACTGGCCTGGGAGCTCCTGACCGGTCAGCGGCAGGTCGGCGACGAGAAGATCGTCGCGCGTGGCCCGGCGACGGTGCCGGTCGCCGGCGACCCCGGGAACCCGTTCACCTACGCGCTGTTGGGCACGACACTGCACCGACCGCCCGGACCGCCGGGGGAACTCGTCCGCTCGAGATTGCTCCCGACGGGAGACGTCGTCGAGGAGCCGGCGCTCGAGCGATACGGCGTACGGTACGGACAACCTTTCGCGGAGACCGGGCACGGGATCGCCTCGGTGTTCGCCGACTGGGTCGCGCAGCGTGGACCGGTCTGGGCAGGACAGCGCCTGCGCGACGAGCCGCTCTTCGCGCCGTGGATCGCCGTGCTCGGGTATCCCGTGACCGAGCCGTACTGGATTCGGGTACCGGTCGCGGGCATCGAGCGCGACGTGCTCGTGCAGTGCTTCGAACGTCGCTGTCTGACGTACACACCGGACAACCCGGATGGCTGGCGAGTGGAGATGGGCAACATCGGCAGGCATTATCGGAGTTGGATCCTGGGTGCCGTGTCGGGCAAAGGCCGAGTCGCCGGACGGCCGTCGTGATCGCTCGATTGCGCGCGCCGCTCTCGGAGTATCGGGAGGCGGTCGGGCGCTTCTCGCCAGCGGCCCGCCGACTGCTCGCGATCCTCGCCGCGCTCGGCATCGGGTACGGTGTCTTCTCGACCCTCTTCACGCTGTACCTGGCTGCGCTCGGGTTCGACGAGCGCTTCGTCGGCGAGCTGGTCGCGGTCGGTACGGTAACCGGTGCCCTGGCGAGCGTTCCGGCCGGGGCGGCGTTCGACCGCTACGGCGCACGGGCCGCGTTCCTCGGCGGGCTCGCGCTGACCGGGCTCGGCATCGCGATCGAGTGTCTGGCCGTCGACCGTTTCGCGCTGCTCGCGGGTGCAGCGATCGCTGCGGTCGGCGTGGCCGGTGCGATGGTCGCGCAGCCGCCGCTCCTGACTGCAGTCTCGAGCGAGCGGGAGCGCACCCATCTGTATGGCGTGGCAGCCGCGATCGGTGTGTCGGCGAGCGTGGTCGGGAATCTCTACGCCGGCGTGCTCCCCGAGCTGCTCGAGCGCTGGATCGCGGAGACCGCGCTGCGCTAACGGGTGACGCTCCTCACCGGCTGCGCACCGGCGCTCCTGACGCTCTGGTTGGCTCGCGAGCTCGCTGTCGCACCGATGGCCGGGCGGGATCCGCGCGGGTTGTTCTGGGCATGCCTCGCGCATCCAGCGGTGCGCCGCCTGGTTCTGACCGGTGTCGCGCTCGCTTCCGGTGGCGGCCTGGTGCTGCCGTTCGTCAACCTGTTCTTCCTCGAGACGTTCGCGGTCGGGAGTCGGGAGATCGCATTCGTGCGCGTGGGGGCGACGCTGGCGACGGTGGCTGGCGCGCTCGCGGCTCCGTTGCTCGCAGCGCGTGCCGGGCTGCTGCACGGAGTGGTGCTGGGACGATCCGCCTCGGCACCGTGGCTGTTGCTCACCGATCTGGCACCGACGTGGTGGTCGGCGGGTGGAGCGTACGCGGTGCGTACCTTCTGCGTCTATTGCTCCGATCCGCTCCACACCGATTTCTCCATGCGCGTGGTACCACCAGGGCTGCGCGCGACGGCGAGCAGTCTGACGTTCCTGAGCTGGAACGTCTCGCTGGCGGTGACCGGGTGGATCGGCGGCGAACTCGCGGCCCGAGTCGGTTACCCGGCACTCTTCTCGCTGGGGACGGTGCTCACGCTGGCCGCGGCGGCCTGCTTCTGGTTCGCCTTTCGGGCTGCCCAGCTCCAAGGGAGCTCACGGACCGGTTGAGCTACGGAACGGGACCTTGCGGTCGCTCTCGTTCAGCGACCAGAATCGCTCGGTCAGACCGCCGTCGCCGAGTTCGGCCGCGTACCGCCGGAGCGTCGCCTCGACGTCGCCGAGGTCGCGGAAGATGAACGCGAGTTGGCTCCGGTACTGGTCGATCGCCGCGATCCGCCGCTCGAAGAGTTCCTCGGTAAGCGGCACGATCCAGGGGGGACTCGGCGCGTGGAGCGCGAAACGCGCGAGCGTGGCGCGGCCTGACACGGTCGCCGCGTAGGGAAGATCCTCGTAGCACCAGACGACGAACCCGCGATCCGCCAGGCGCTGGCCCACCGCCCGGGCGAGCTGGTGATCGACGTGGTTGCCGATCGCCAACGGAGCGAAGACCGTCACCGGCTTCGGGAGCGCTTCCAGGAAGGCATGGACCTCGTCGGCGAGTTCTTCGAGCAGTCCGGCGTCGTCCGGATGGATCGGACCGAACAGTTCGTCGTCGGAGGTATAGCGAGCGTCGCGGTAGATCGCGTCAGGATAGTCGAGCCAGCGAGCGGTGGCGCCCAGAACGGCTGCGGCAGCTAGTTCCTCGTTCCGGCGGATCCGGATGACCGTGGTGTCGTCGAGCCCGCGCCAGCGGTGCTGCTGGCGTGCGAACGGCGTGAGGGGACCACGCGGTTCGCCGCCGAAGAGCGTGAGGATGATGGTGTCGATGCCGAGGGAACCGAACAGCGCCACCGTGCCGCCGCACGACAACGGCACGTCGTCGAAGTGCGGCGAGAGGAAGAGCGCGCTCGCCGATGGATCAGACGTACCGGACGCGAGCATCGCCGACTCGACGCGTGACGCGCTGCTGGTCGAGGTACTCGAGGAGAGCTTGTGCGTACTTGCGGCTGGTTCCCAGGGCGTCGCGCACCTGGGCGAGCGTGACGCTGCCGTTCGCGTCGATGAGCGCCAGGACCCGTTCGCGGATCTCCTGCCAGGCGTCCGGAGCGAAGACGACCTCGTCGGTGATCCGGACGACTCGACCCAGATCGGCGAGCGCCTGGACGAGTTCCGGATCCAAGCCGAAGTCGGCGGGGGCCGGAGGTGCGAACGGTTCCCGCCGGAGGGCCGCTTCGTAGGCCCGAGCGCGCTCCTCTTGCTCCGGCGAGAGACGGATGCGGTGCTCCGGCGTGCGCAGCACCTCGCCGTCTTCGACGAGCACCCCTTCGCTGGCCAGACGGCGCACGAGCAGATCGAAAGGCCGTTGCGTCAGGCCGAGACGGCTCCGCGCCATCTCCCGCGGCAGACCGCGGCGGAGCGGAAACCGCGCGTGGTACTCGGCCAGCGCTCGCAGCAGCTGTGCCTGCAGCCGCTCGACCACGTCGCGACGGACGAGCACGGTCGTTAGCCCGAGCGAATCGCCGGTCGTGTCCAGCGCCACCAGCCGGCCCTGGGCGATGAGTCGGTGCACGGCCCGCGTCGCCGCGGACTCTTCGAGGTTGGACCGTTGCAGGAGCTCGCGCCACTCGTACAACCCGCTCTCCAGGACGTGCAGGAGGATCGCCTCCGGATCACCCGAGGCGAGCGCTTCCAACCCCCGTATGACGTCCGGGCGGAAGCGGCGATGCCGCCGGGGATGCGTGTCGACGACGACGCCGCCGGCGAGCGTCGCGCTGGGCGAAGGGCGGCGCAGGATGAAGCGATCCCCGCGCAGGGCGACGATCGGGTGCTGCAGGCGGATCTGCACCCACCCGCTCTGGCCTGGTTCCAGCCGCTCGGCATCGAGCAAGGTCACCCGCGCGAGGGTCTCGCTGGTGCCGATGAAGAAGTCGACTTCGTCGTTCTGTTCGAGCGGTGCCGGTGCGTCCGCTACCAACCGGAGCTTGGCGTCGAGCAGCGTGGTCGGTTCCAGCCAGCCGGGGACGGTCAGGACGTCGCCCCGCTCGATCTCCTCGACCTCGACGCCGCTCAGGTTGACGGCGGTGCGCGAGCCGGGCGCGGCCCGCTCGACCTTCGTGCGGTGGCTCTGCAGTCCGCGGATGCGCGCTCGCAGACGGCGCGGCAGGATCTCGACCTCCTGGCCGATTTCCAGGAAGCCGTCGCGCAGGGTGCCGGTCACGATCGTGCCGAAGCCTGGCATCGTGAAGACGCGGTCGATGGCGAGTCGTGGTCTCCCGTGTCCGGCATGGGTCGGGACCGTCTCGAGGAGCTGGTCGATCGTCTGGACGAGTTCGTCCAGCCCCTCGCCGGTGACCGCCGACACCGGAACGATCCGCGCGCCTTCCAAAACGGTTCCGCGCAAGAGTTCCTCGACTTCGACCGTGACCAGCTCCAACCAGTCGGCATCGACGAGATCGCGCTTGGTGAGAACGACGATACCGTAACGGATCTCCAGGAGATCGAGGATGGCGAGATGCTCGCGGGTCTGCGGCATCGGCCCTTCGTCGGCAGCGACGATCAGAAGGGCCGCATCGAAACCGCCGACGCCGGCCAGCATGTTCTTGATGAAGCGTTCGTGTCCGGGAACGTCGACGATGCTCAGGCGACGGCCGCTCGGGAGCGTGAGCCAGGCGAAGCCGAGATCGATCGTCATTTCCCGTTCTTTCTCTTCCCGCAAGCGGTCGGGATCGATGCCGGTGAGCGCCTTGACGAGGGTCGATTTGCCGTGGTCGACGTGCCCGGCGGTGCCGATAACATAGGTGTGGCGATTCATGCCCGGTTCGCCTCTCCCATGTCCTTCGCCGTCAAGTGTAACGGTTCGCGCGCTGGCGCGGTGGGAGGGCAGGGTCGATGGAATCCGTCACGATCCCGCGCTCCGCGACCAGTCCGGCGTTCGCTGCCGATGCGGTGCCGGTTGCTCGCGTACCGCCCGGTACGGTCGTCATCTTCGAGACGACCGACGAACCGTATCGCTCGCTGGCGAGCGGCGTTCCGGTCGACCGGTCGGCGCTCGAGCGGTTCAATCTGGTGTCGGGCCCCCTCGCGGTCGAGGGGATCGAGCCTGGCGACGTGCTGCGCGTCGACATTCTCGAAATCACGATCGAGCGCGCTTGGCTCGTCTTTCTGCGATCTTATGGGCCACTCGGGGACCTGCTGCCCGAGACGCTCTGCAAGCAGCTGTCCATCGAGGCGGGTCGACTCGTCGTCTCGTCGCGTCTCCGCCTGCCGGTGCGACCGAGCATCGGTTGCCTCGGCTTGGCGCCGCGTTCCGGCCGCACGTCGACCTTCCGGCCGGTCCGACCCTGGGGCGGCAATCTGGATCTCCCCGAACTCGCGCCGGGGAGCACGGTGTGGCTGCCGGTGCAGCGGCCCGAGGGGTACCTCTATGTCGGTGACGTCCACGCCGCGATGGGCGCGGGTGAGCCCGCGCACGTCGGTATCGAAGCAGCGGCGCGGGTGCGCGTGCGGGTCGATCGCAGCCAGGGGTTGTGCTGTCCTGCCCCGCGTATCCGGACGACAGGGGAGCTCCTGTTCGTCGGGATCGGCGAGACGGTCACGGTCGCGCAGCGCCATGCGCTGGAGCATGCTGTCGGGGCTCTCCGGAACGAGTACGGACTGGCTTCCAGCGAGGCGTACGCGCTCGCGAGCGCGTGTCTCTCGTATCGGTTCGGCGGTCCGGCCGGGCCGGTAGTCCTCGCAGCGGTGCCGCTCGACGTCCTGGCTCAATTGCCCGCGTCGGCGACCCCGAGCTGACTCGCTAGTTCCTGCGGCGTCGTGACCGGGCGTTGGCAGACGAACTCGCGGCAAACATAGGCCGTCGGTTGCCCGTCGATCGCCTCCCGCCCGGCGAGGAGCGGGACGATCCGGGGAGCCTCCTCGTCGCCGGGCCGACGGAGGGCGAGGACGCGATTCGGTAGGTAGTTGCCGTACACGACGCGCAGCAGCGCCTGCGTCCGGGTGTCTTCCGGCGTCCCCACGATGGCGATCTCGAACGGTCGGCCGAGCGCGAAGTCCATCGCCACCAGCAATTGCCCGCAGGCGATCGGGTGTTCGACGGCGATGCGGGCGTAGCGTTCGAGCACGTGGGTCGCCCGATCGAGGTAGCGTCGCTCCCCGAGCAGGGTGCCGAGCCGGAGCAACGCTTCGGCAGCGGCACCGTTCCCGCTCGGCGTGCCTTGATCGACGAAAGTTTTCGGCCGGACGATCAGCGGCTCGCCGTCCTCCGGGGTGTCGAAGAAGTCGCCGGTCTCCGGATCGAGGAAGCGCTCCAGAACGACCTCGGCGAGTTCCCGAGCCCAGGCGATCCACGCGGGATCGAACGTCGCTTCGTAGAGTGAGATCAATCCATTGGCGAGATCGGCGTAGTCGTCCAGGAAGCCCGGGAAGCGCGGCTCGCTCTCTTCCCACACGTGGGAGAGCCGTGTCCCGTCCCACAGGTGCTGCCGGACGAAGGTCGCTGCCTCGGCGGCGACCTGCGCGTAGTCCGGCCGGTCGAAGGCGGTGGCCGCCTCTGCGAACGCCCGAATCGCGAGACCGTTCCAGGCGACGATGACCTTTTCGTCGTGCGCCGGTGCGGGGCGGCGACTGCGAGCTTCGAAGAGGACGGCACGGGCCTGCCGGATCCGCTCATCCAACTCGTCCAGGGAGAGGCCGAACTCGGCAGCGATCGCCTCCGGATCGTCGGGAATGTGCAGGATCGACATTCCTTCGAAGTTGCCTTGTGGGGTCGCGCCGTAGTAGCGGCGAACGAGCTGTGCGTCGTCGGGCGGGAGCAGCGCCTCGATCTCGTCGAGGGTCCACAGGTAGTACGCACCCTCGCCACCCTCGCTGTCGGCGTCCTGAGCCGAGAAGAAGGCCCCGTGCGCTCCCCGCATCTCGCGCAACAGGTACCCCAGGGTGTCCTCGGCGACCCGGCGGCACCAGGCGGCGCCCGAAGCGAGGTACGCCTGGGTGTAGACCCGGGCCAGGAGGGCGTTGTCGTACAGCATCTTCTCGAAATGCGGGATCAACCAGGCGTCGTCGACCGTGTACCGGTGGAATCCACCGCCGACCTGGTCGTGGAGTCCTCCGCGAGCCATGGCCGCGAGACTCTGGAGCACCATCTCGAGCGCACGCGGTGCCCCGGCTCGGCGATAGGTGCGCAGCAGGAACTCGAGCTGGAGCGGCGCAGGGAACTTCGGCGCTTGGCCGAAACCACCGTGAACCCGGTCGTACTGGGGGACGAGGTTCCGGGCGGCCTCGTCGAGGAATTGCTCGCGGAGCGCTTCCGGAGTCAAGGGCGGCCGTGTCTGTTGGTGGAGGTACTGGACGAGATCCTCAGCCGCACGCTGTACTTCCTCGCGGCGTTCCCGATAGGCGTGAGCGACGGCGACGAGGACGCGGGGCCAGGCTGGTAGTTGTCCGCGGTCTTCGGGCGGGAAGTAGGTGCCGCCGTAGAACGGCTTTCCGTCCGGCGTGAGGAAGACGTTGAGCGGCCAACCGCCGGAGCCGGTCATCGCCTGGACGGCGTTCATGTAGAGCTCGTCGAGGTCGGGACGCTCCTCCCGGTCGACCTTGATATTGACGAAAAGTTCGTTCTGGAGCGCGGCGATCTCGGGATTCTCGAAGCACTCGTGCTCCATGACGTGGCACCAATGGCAGGAGGAGTAGCCGATACTGAGCAGGATCGGCTTGTCCTGCTCGCGGGCGACGCGGAACGCCTCTTCGCCCCACGGGTACCAGTCGACGGGGTTATCGGCGTGCTGACGCAGGTACAGGCTCTTCTCGTTGGCGAGGCGGTTCGACATGGCGATCCTCGCTTTCGCGCTCGGTTGCCCGCACGGTTCCCGGTGGGACCGGGTTCGATCAAGGATACCGGACGGAACGGGCGTCGGCGGCGATACGTCGATACCGTGCGCATCGGGCCGCTGGCACCGGAGCGGTGAGGCGCCGATTTGACGTCGGGGCGCTGGCATGCTAGCCTGAGCGCATGTACGGTTCTCGAGCGCAGGACCGTGCAGGGGAAAGGGGGTGATGCCCGGAATGAGTAGTCACGAACTTCCGGGCGTCACCGTGGAGGTGGTCGGTTAGCCGACCCCCGACGCGGGGGACGCCCAAGCGAACCACCGAGCCGGCCTCATCAGGCCGGCTCGGTGTTTTCAGGGTATCCTTGCGCGTGTGTCGGAAAGCGAGCATGACACGCGAACGAGGAGCAGGCCCGATGGAGAACGTCGAAACGTATGTCCGGCGGATCGAAGAGTACCGGAAGCGGCGCGACGAATTCTTCCGCACCAATCCCAACTCGCCGCTCCTCCCCGAACAGCGCGAGCGTTTCCAGGGACTCCGATACTATCCGGTGAAGCCGGAGTATCGCTTCGTCGTCGAACTCGAGCGCCCCGAGGGCGAGCCGCAGCGGGTCGTCCTCGGAACGACGACCGGCGAGCCGAAGGAGTTCGTCGTCGCCGGTCGGGCGACGGTGGTGATCGAGGGGAAGCCGGTGACGTTCACGGTGTATCGCGAGGTGGGGCGCGGGCGCTACTTCCTCCCCTTCCGCGATGCGACGGCTGGGACGGAGACCTATTCGGTTGGGCGCTACCTCGATCCGCAGGAGACGCCGGACGGGAAGTTGGTCATCGACTTCAACATGGCCTACAACCCGTACTGCGCCTACAACGATCGCTGGACCTGCCCGATCCCGCCGCGCGAAAATATCGTCGATGTGCCGATCCGAGCGGGGGAGATGATGTACCCCGACTACGTGTCGGTGACCGAGGAGGAGAAGCCTTCCGGACCGGTTCCGCTGATCGGGGGGTGAGGTGGTACCGGAGGTCGTCACGACGAGCGAGCCGTTGGATGTCCTCAGCGGGACGGTCGTCGTGCCGGTCGTTCCCGAGTACCGGAGCGACGAGGGAGCTCCGGCCGGGGACGAGGGAGCGCGCGTGTGGTTGGAGCGCGCGGCGCGCGCGGTCGGCGTTTCCGGGCGAGCCGGTCACACCGCCGTGTCGCTGGCCCCGCCGGGCTGGCGCGCTGAACGTCTGATCCTGGCCGGTACCGGGGTTCCGGCACAGCGGACGGTGCACGACCTCCGCCGGGTCGCGGCGCTGACCGCGAAGCAGGTCGCCGAGGTCGGGGGCGGGACGCTGGTCTGGCCGGTGCTCACCGTACCGGGTGTTCCGATCGAGACGGTCGTGCAAGCGATCGTCGAGGGGGTCGGCCTCGCGAATTACCGGTTCCATCGGTATCGGAGCGCCGACGCTGCACCCCGCGTGGAGCGGCTGGTGATCGCCGGCACCGGGCCGTCGGTCGAGGCAGGCGTGCGGCGTGGTCGGATCGTGGCCGACGCGGTGCGCTTCGCCCGGGATCTGACCAACGAGCCGGGCAACGTGCTCGATCCGGAGCATTTGAGCGGCATCGCCTGGGAGGTCGCGCAGGACGTCGGTCTGCAGTGCTCCGTCTACGACCGCGCGTCGCTGGAGGAGCTCGGCGCCGGGGCGATCCTCGCGGTCGGACAGGGAAGCCGGCGCGAACCCCGCTTGATCCATCTCGTCTATCGACCGGAAGCGCGGCCAGCGAGACGGATCGCCCTCGTCGGCAAGGCGGTGACCTTCGATTCGGGTGGGCTGAGTCTCAAGCCTGCCGACGGGATGGAGCGGATGAAGGGCGACATGGCCGGGGGTGCCGCTGTCCTGGCCGTCCTGCGGGCGCTCCCCGCGCTCGGCGTGCCCGTCGAGGTGCACGGTATCGTGGCGGCGGCCGAGAACATGCCGGACGGGGACGCTTTCCGTCCCGGTGATATCGTGCGCACGCTGAGCGGAAAGACGGTCGAGGTGATCAGCACCGATGCCGAGGGACGGCTGCTCCTCGCCGATGCGTTGACCTTCGCCGTGCAGCACGACGCGGAGCTCCTGGTCGATGTGGCGACGCTCACCGGCGCGTGCGCGGTCGCGCTCGGGCGGGGCGGCAGTGGTCTTTTCGCGAGCGATGAGCAGGCGCGCCTGCTCTTCCTGCGGGCGGCGGAGGAGACCGGCGAGCGCGTCTGGCCGTTGCCGCTCTGGGACGAGTACCGCGAACTCTTGCGGAGCGAGCATGCCGACTTGAAGAACACCGCCGGGCGTTGGGGCGGGGCCATCAACGCGGCGCTCTTTCTCCGCGAGTTCACCGCCGGTCGTCCCTGGTTGCATCTCGACATCGCCGGACCGGCGTGGGCGGAGAGCGCTGGGCCGTTCGGCCCTGCTGGCGCGACGGGCCACGCCGTCCGGACTCTCCTCCGCTTCGTCGAGCTGTGGGCGGCGGAAGAGCGGCGCGGGGAGGCGCGTCGATGAGTCGAACCTTCGCTCGTCGCTTTCAGGTCGCGACCACCGGTCATGACCAGATGGTCGACATCACTGCGCAGGTACGCGAAGCGGTGACGAACAGCGGCATCCGGGACGGGCTGGTCTGCGTGTTCGTCGCGCATTCGACCGCGGCGGTTTCGGTTTCCGAGTACGAGTCGGGTCTGGTCGAGGACGTGCGACTGACGGCCGAGCGGATCGCTCCGGCGCGGGCCGACTACGCGCACAATCGCTTGAACGCGGACGACAACGCGCACAGCCATCTCCGTGCGCTCGTGATCGGGCCGTCGGTGACGGTGCCGTTGGTCAGCGGGGATTTGACGCTCGGCACGTGGCAGCGCATCGTTCTGATTGATTTCGACACCCACGCGCGCACGCGGACGTTCTGGGTACAGGTTCTCGGTGAGTGATCGGCTGCGGGAGACGATCGCCGGTTTTCTCGCGCGGGCGCGGGCGCAGCGCGGTTGGACGCTCCGGCAGCTCGCCGAGCGGAGCGGACTGTCGGTCGCTTACGTGAGCGAGCTGGAACATGGGCGGAAGCTGCCGACTCTGGAGGCGCTCGAGCAGCTCGCTCGGGCGTACGAACTGCCGCTCGCGGAGTTCCTGCGCGCGCTGGCGGATTCACTCGATGGTTCGCCGCTGCCGCGGCCGAGCTGCGCGGATTTCGCTCACCTCGATGCCGAAGAGCGCGCCGAACTCGAGCGCTTCGCTGCCTATCTCCGTTGGCGACGTCGGACGATGCCCGAGCACACCAGGGAGGGATGAGCGGTGACGACGATCGACCGGGAACGGCTGCTGGTGAGCACGAGCTGGTTGGTCGACCGCTCGGACGATCCGAGCATACGGATCCTCGATTGCCGGTATTACTTCGACGGACGCGACGGCTACGCGGAGTATCGGCGCGGGCACATTCCCGGTGCACGGTACTTCGACTGGACGAAGGTGACGGTCGACCCGGACGATCCGATCGCCTACCGGCTCGCACCAGCGGAGTACATCGCCGGGCGGCTCGGCGAACTGGGAATCGGCGACGAGCACACGATCGTCGGGTACGACGACGAGGGCGGTCACTTCGTCGCCCGTTTGTGGCTGACGCTGGCGCGCTACGGACGGGCCGATCGTCTCCGGATTCTGGACGGTGGGTGGACACGGTGGGTGCAGGAAGGGCGCGCGGTCAGTACCGACGAGCCGACGTGGCCGCCTGCCCGTTTCACGCTTCCGGGGCTTCATCCCGATCCCGACCTCGTGGTCGACGCTGACGAGGTCCTCCAGGCCATCGCCGAGGGGTCGGCGGTCGTACTCGACGTGCGGCGCTTCAGCGAGTACAGCGGCGAGGAAGTGCGGGCACGGCGCGGCGGGCACGTTCCGGGTGCACGACACTGGTTCTGGCAGCAGAGTTTGGAGTGGGACGGCGACCGCACCTTTCGTTCGGCCGAGGCGGTGCTGGCGAGCGTGCGGCGTGTCGGTGTGGGTCCGGAGACGCCGGTGATCACCTACTGTCACGGGGGTGTGCGAGCGGCGCACGCGGCGTTGGCGCTCCGGATGGCAGGCGTCGCGAACGTGCGGGTGTACGTGGGGAGTTGGGCAGAGTGGGGTAACCGCGACGACTTGCCGATCGCGCTGGGGAGCGCGGATCCAACGGTCTCATGCTGAGGGTTTCTCGGCGAGAACCCACTCCACGATCCCCAGAGCTCGTCGCTCGACCTCGAGGACGCGAAAGCCGATCGTTTCCAAGTGTTCCAGCGGTTCGCGCACGAGGTGGTCGTACGCGAAGCGCATGCTCAGAGGATCGAGCAGTCGTTGGACCACCCGCACCGCTCGGTTCGGACTGCGCACGTGCTCGACGAGGACGAGGCGACCGCCGGGACGGAGTACACGGAACGCCTCCCGCAACGCTTGTCGATCGTCGGGAATGGTGCACAGCGTGAGAACCGAGATAGCGACGTCGATGCAGTCGTCGCGGAGCGGGAGGCGCTGCGCGTCGCCCCGGATCAGCGACACGCGAGCTGGCGAGAAACGAGCGCGTCGCGCAGCGACGTCGAGCATGCCCCGGCTCAAATCGAGGCCGATCACCATGACTCCGGCTGGATAGTAGGGAAGCGTCCGCCCCGTGCCGATCGCGATCTCGAGCGTGCGGCCGCGGGCGTGGCGCGCTGCTCGGGCGCGCCAGTCACCGAGCAGCCATGTCTCGATGCGGTCGAGCGCGCGGTCGTAACCCCGCGCGAGACGGTCGTAGTGCTTCGCGAGCGACGCGAGTTCCTGCATCGAGAGACGGTCCGTTCGGTCCGACGTCAGTGTAGCTGGTCAGGCGCGCGGCGAGCCGGTAGGCTTGTGGTGTGGCGTCGAGGAGGGGCCCGGAGATGTGGTTGATTGTTCCCCTCGTGTTCGTGCTGTCCTGGAGGATGACGCGGCGTTTCGGGCAAGCGTTCAACGAGACGGTCGCCTGGGTGGTGGGATACTTCGCGACCGCCGGGATCCTGTGGTTCGCCGATTTCGGCGGGATCGAGCTGATCGACACGCGGCCCAACGGACCGGGTGCGCTGCTGGCCGTGCTCGGTGGCTTCGCCGGGATGTTCCTGAGTCGCTGGCGCTGGAAGCGGCGCGGTGGGCACCTGGAGCCGCGGAGAGACCTCCTGCGGGAACTGGGGCGCGGTGCGGGCCGCTTGCGGGAGAACCGAGGGAATGCGGTCGGTAGCGGGAACGGGACGAGTGCGGCACGTGCGGGTTCGCAGGACTTCTCCACGGCGGCCGGGCGACTGCTGGGACGTGCGGCGGCGAGCGTCTTCGTTCCCGAGCTCCGCCGGAAGAATCCTTGGGTGCGCGCTGTCCGGGCGTTCGTGGCCGGCACGCGGACGCCGCGCAAGTGAACCGACGAGGGAGGGGTTGCGATGGGGGAAGGGCGGCGATTGCCGACGCGCGAGGAAGCGTGGGCGCTCGTCCGGGAGTTCACGACCCAGCCGCATCTCCTGCGGCACATGCGCGCGGTCGAGGCAGCGATGCGTGCCTACGCGCGGCGGTTCGGCGAGGACGAGGAGCTCTGGGGGCTCGTCG
This sequence comes from Thermomicrobium sp., assembly GCA_026419575.1. Taxonomy (GTDB): domain Bacteria; phylum Chloroflexota; class Chloroflexia; order Thermomicrobiales; family Thermomicrobiaceae; genus Thermomicrobium. The sequence goes on from JANZZC010000133.1 coordinate 40,811, forward strand.
GGCTGCTCCACGACTTCGACTACGAACGGTACCCCGAGATCAGCACCGAGGGGCACCCGGTCGTCGGCTCGCGGATCCTTCGCGAGCGCGGCTATCCCGAGGAGGTGATCCGGGCGATCCTCGCGCACGCGAGCGAGGTCACCGGCGTGCAGCCCGAGACGCTGCTGGAGAGGACATTGGTGGCTGTCGACGAACTCACCGGGTTTCTGGTCGCCGTCGCTTTGGTGCGACCGAGCAAGAGCATCCTCGACGTGGAGGTCTCGAGCGTCAAAAAGAAGTGGAAGGCCAAGGAGTTCGCGGCAGCCGTCGATCGGCGGGAGATCGAGCACGCTGCCGCTGCGCTCGGGATACCGCTCGACGAGCACATCCGCATCGTCCTCGACGCAATGAAGGAGGTCGCCGAGGAACTGGGGCTGGAGCGGAAGCCGGTCGAGGCGGCCTAGATCGGTCTCGGCCGGAACGGCGTTCCGGGCGTGCGAGGTACGCCCGGTACCGCGACCGACGAATCAGGCGGTCTTGATCTCCGTCCAGAGACGGTCGAATTTGAGGGCACCTTCCTCACCGACGTCCTTGATCCATTGCAGGCGCTTCCAGACCTCGGGCGGTGGGTAGACGCCGGGATTGCTGAGTACCGCCTCGTCGATGTAGCCCTGCTCGCGGGCAGCCTTGTTCGGCGAGCCGTACATGATGTACATGGCGTTGCGCCCAGCGATGTCGGGGCGGTTGAGGAAATCGATGAAGGCCATGGCAGCGTACTTGTGCGGTGCCGTCTTGGGGACGCACAGGTTGTCCTGCCAGACCGTGCAGCCCTCGAGCGGGATGACGTAGCGCAGTCCGGCTCGCTCCTGTTCGGCCAAGAGGGCGTCGCCCGTCCAGATGTGGGCGATCAGCGCTTCCCCCGCGACGAGGAGGTCGTCGTTGTTCTGGCTTGAGTACGCGAGTACGTGCGGCTTCTGGGCGAGGAGCAGGCTCTTCGCCTTGGCGAGGGCTTCGTCGCTCGTCTCGTTGATCTCGTAGCCGAGGTACATTAGCGCGGCGCCGATGACCTCGCGCTGATCGTCCAGCATGACGATCTTGCCTCGGGCTTCCGGACGCGGTTCGAAGACTTCTTTCCAACTCTCGAGGTTGTCGCCGAGGACCATCGTGTCGTAACTGTAGCCCGACGTTCCCCACATGTAAGGGACGCTGTACGTATTCTGGGGATCGTAGTAAGCGTGGAGATTCTCGGGGTCGATGTTCTCGATCGTCTTGATGATCGAGTAGTCGAGCGGCTCGAGCATACCGAGGTTGATCATGATGCTGACCATGTAGTCCGAGGGGACGATCACGTCGTAGCCGGTCGCACCACCTTGGAGCTTGGCGAGCAGATCCTCGTTCGACGCGTAGATGTCCATCGTGACCTTGACGCCGTAGATCCGCTCGAACTCGGTCAGGATATCCGGGTCGATGTATTCCGACCAGTTGTAGAAGTTGAGCTCCTTCTCGAGCTTGCTGGGATCGATGTAGTCGGGGATACCGGCCGTGCTCGGCGCGAGGGTACCCTCGCTGCTCGGCGTAGCGCCGGTGCTGGCCGGTGTCGCTGTCGGTGTCCCCTCACCGCGCCCGCAGGCAGCGAGGATCGTCGCGATCGCCGCTGCACTCGCCCCAGCGAGCCCGAGCCGTCGCAGGAGTTCACGACGGGAGAGACGCCCGGACTGCCAATCGGTCACCCACCGCGCGATCAGATCTTCGCGCCGCATCGCATGCCTCCTCACGTCACGTCGCACGTCTCCGCTGGAAGGCGAGGGACCCCAGCACCAGTACGATCGAAGCCAAGAGCATCACGGTCGAGAGTGCATTCACGTCCGGGGTGATGCCGCGCCGGACACGTCCGTAGATCTCGAGCGGCAGAGTCGTCGAGCCGACACCGGCATTGAAGAACGTGATCACGAAGTCGTCGATCGAGAGCGTGAAGGCGAGCAGCGCTCCGGCGATGATCCCCGGCATCAGCAGCGGTAGGGTCACGTAGCGGAACGTCTGCCAGTCGTTCGCGCCGAGGTCCTGCGCGGCCTGCTCGAGCGTCCGGTCGAAGTCGGCCAGACGAGCACGGACGACCACCGCGACGAAGGGGAACGAGAAGGCGATGTGGGCGATGGTGATCGTCCCCAGGCCGAAGTTGAGCTGCAGGCCGAACAGCCGGTCAAGCCAGCTGAACGACAGATTGAAGAAGACGAGGAGCGCGATCGCCATGACGATCTCGGGAACGATGATCGGCAGGTACATCGCGCCCTCGTAGAGCCGCTTGACGCGGAACCGCGTCCGCTCGAGCGCCATCGCCGTGAGCGTCCCAATCACCGTCGAGACGAGGGTGGACACGAGCGCGATGACGAGGGAGTTCTCTGCTGCCACCCGGACGCGCTCGTCGTGCACCATGCGGGCGTACCAGTCGAGCGTGAAGCCCATCCAGACCTGCATCTGGCGGGACGCGTTGAAGCTGAAGATCGACATCACGACGATCGGCGCGTAGAGGAACACGAACGTCGAGAGGACGTTCAACCAGAGCAACGCCCACCCGGCGGAAAGCCGTCGTTTCCGCCGGGGCGCCTGGAGACTGGTCGTCGCGGTCGCGGTCATATGCGCCGTGTCTCCCCGATCCGGAAGTACAGCATCGTCGCGGCCAGGACGATGGCCATGAGCACGAAGGAGACCGCCGAGCCGAACGGCCAGTGTCGGACCGTCAGGAACTGCTGGTTGATCAGGTTGGCGATCATCACGACCTTCCCGCCACCGAGGAGGTCAGGGGTCACGAAGGCGCCGACCGAAGGGATGAAGACGAGAATGGAGCCGGCGAGGACGCCCGGCAGCGTGAGCGGCAGCAACACGCGCCAGAACACCTGCCACGTGTCGGCGCCGAGATCCTGTGCAGCTTCGACGAGCGTGAAATCGAACTTCTCGATGGACGCATAGATAGGCAGGATCATGAAGGGGAGATACCCGTAGACCAGTCCCAGGACGACCGCGAAGGGGGTGAACAGCATCGTCAAAGGCCGGTCGATCAGACCGAGCCATTGGAGCGCATTGTTGATGAGCCCGTCGGATCGCAGCAGCAGCATGATGGCATAGGTGCGGACAAGGAAGTTCGTCCAGAACGGGATGAGGACCAAGACGAGCAAGGCGTTCCGCCAACGCCGTGGACTCCGGGCGATCACGAACGCGAAGGGGTAGCCGATCAGCAGGCAGATCACCGTCGTCAGCAGGGCGAGCCACACCGACACGAGAAAGACCCGGATGTAGAGCCAGTCGAAGAAGCGGACGTAGTTCTCGAGCGTGAAGGCCCAGCTGACCGTTCCGTACGGACCACGCCTGGCGAAGCTGTACGCGAAGACGATCGCGGTCGGAAGCAAGAAGAACAGCAGCAACCACAGCCCACCGGGGCCGGCGAGCAGCAGCGCGCGCAGCCCCTCGTGCTGACGAATCGCGTCCCCGAGACGCTCGCGCCAGCTTCTGCTCCGCTCGCTCGGCCGAATCCGCTCGACGATGGCCATCGCGGTGCCTGCTTCCGTTCAGTCCAGGAGCACTCGGGCAGCGTCCGGCGCCCAGGACAGCGCCACGGCTGTACCGATCGGCAGGAGCTGTCCACCGTCGAGCCGGTTGCGGTCGTTCTGGCTCCGCACGCGCACCGTCGTCGTCTCGTCGATCCGGACCACGTAGAAGGTGTCCGTACCGATGTAGATGACCTCCTCAACCCGTCCCCGCAGGAGTCCGTCCGCTCCCGGAGCTTCCAGCGGAACGATCTGCACCTTTTCCGGCCGGACGGCGACCGTCACCTCGCTGCCGACGGAGAGCGGCTCGTCGATGCGGACCCGCACCGGGCGGTTTCCGGCGACGAGCACCGTGGCCGTGTCGCGCTCGACGTCGTCGACCCGACCGGAAAGGAAGTTCGTCTCGCCGATGAAGTCGGCGACGAACCGGGAAGTGGGACGCTCGTAGATCTCGATCGGCGTGCCCACCTGGAGCACTCTCCCGGCGTTCATGACGGCGATCCGGTCGGACATGGTGAGCGCCTCTTCCTGGTCGTGGGTGACATAGATGAACGTGATGCCGACCGTCATCTGGAGGTGCTTGAGCTCGAGTTGCATCTCCTTGCGCAGCTTGAGGTCGAGCGCGCCGAGCGGCTCGTCGAGCAGGAGCACCCGTGGCCGGTTCACGAGCGCGCGCGCGAGCGCGACGCGCTGCTGCTGGCCACCGGACAGCTGCCGCGGATACCGCTCCTCGAAGCCGCTCAACCGGACCAGCTGGAGCGCTTCGCGCACCCGCCGGCTGATCTCGTCCCGCGGGACGCGCTTCATGCGGAGGCCGAACGCCACGTTCTCGAACACGGTCATGTGCGGGAAGAGCGCGTAGTTCTGGAAGACCGTGTTCACGTTGCGCCGGAACGGTGGGGTGTGACCCATCGGCCGTCCTTCGATCCGGACTTCGCCGGCGGTCGGGTGCTCGAACCCGGCGATCATCCGGAGCGTCGTCGTCTTACCGCATCCCGAGGGACCCAGGAGCGAGAAGAACTCTCCCTGCTGGATCTGGAGCGTGACGCGATCGACCGCGACGACACCGGAGTCGAAGACTTTCGTGACATCGATCAGCTCGACGTCGATGGGGCGATCCAATGGTGCGAATCCTCCCATGCCGCTCGTGCTCGTATTGGCCGTTCCGGACAGGCCACAGCGAATTCTATACCGTATTGCTTCCCTCGCCGCAAACGGTCCCGGCTTGCCGAACGGTGCCGTTCGTCCGCTCCGGCCAACAGGTGCGCTGGCGGACGATCTCCGCGCTCGGATACCAGCGCTCGCGTGCCTGGCCGACCAGATAGAGCGATCCCGTCACCAGGACCAGATCGTCGCTCCGGGCGACCTCGAGCGCCACGTCGACTGCCTCCTCCACGCAGCGCATGGGTACGGCTGGCGTGCCGAGCCGCTCGAAGAGCACCGCGAGCGCCGTCGGGTCAGCGGCTGTACGGAGCGTCGCTTCCGGCGCTGCGGTGAACACGAGGTCGACCCGCTCGGCGAGGAGGCGCGCCATCTCCTCCGCATCGTGCCCGTCCAGAACGCCGAAGATCGCGATGCGACGCGCCGCTCGGGGCAGGTCTTCCAACGCGGCGAGCAGGGCACGCAGCTTCTGCGGATTGTGCGCCCCGTCGAGGACCACCATCGGCCGCTCCTGTACCAACTCGAAACGACCGGGAAAGCGGGCCGTCGCCAGACCCTGGGCGATCGCGGCCTCCGCCCGCTCGGACGGCCAGCCGAGTTCCCGGATCGCTGCGCTCGCCAGCGCCGCGTTGTGGGCCTGGAAGCGCCCGCCGAGCCCGAGGCGGTAGCGGCGCCCGGTGCGCGTCTCGACGAGGAACGTGGCGCCGGCCTCGCAGTTCACCGTGAAGTCGCGGCCGGGTAGGACGACGCGCAGCGGGGCTCCGTTCCGGCGAGCCTCGTCCGCGATGATGGCGAGCAGATCGGGGTCGTCGACGCCGGTCACGGCCGGCCGACCAGGCTTGATGATGCCAGCTTTGTGCCACGCGATGTCGCGGATCGTCGGCCCCAGTGTGCGGACGTGGTCGAGACCGACCGTCGTGATGACGGAGACCTCCGGGAAGACGACGTTGGTGAGGTCGAACCGTCCGCCGACACCCACTTCGACGACCGCGAAATCGACGGCTTCGCGCCGAAAGGTATGAAAGACGAGCGCGGTCCAGAACTCGCCGTAGGTGAGGGGATCCTCTCCCTCGGCGAGCCACGCGCGCACCGCTTCGTCGAGTTCAGCGACGTAGGTAGCGAAGCGATCTGCGGGCAGGAGCCGATCGCCGATCTGCAGCTTTTCGGTCTCGACCTGTAGGTACGGGGAAATGTGCAGCCCGACGCGGTAGCCGGCCGCGTGGAGAATGCTCGCGATGAAGGCGCTGGTCGAGCCCTTCCCGGAAGTGCCGGTGACGTGAACGACCGGATAGGCCCGGTGCGGCTCGCCGAAGAAGGCGAGGAAGGAGCGGAGACGTTCCAGGCGTTGGCGGGCACGTTCCCGGACGACTTCCGGCGGTGTCCCCGGCGGCGGACCGGGTGGCGCTTGGATGAGCGCGCGGAGATACGAGACCGCCCACCGGTATCGTGGATCGATCGACGCGAACTCAGCCATCTCCGGAGTGTCCTCTTGCTCGTCCGATACACTACCACGGGCAGTGGCGCAGTGATTCTAGCGTGCTCGGACATGCGGAGACAGTGCAGCGAGGAATGGCCCTCTTGGCGGCTCTTCGCCGGTGCGGCGATAGCCTGGAGTCTGCTCGGTGGCTTCGCGAGCGGTGCGCTCCTCTTCGCCGCCCGATGGATCGGGCGGGGCGAGCTCGGCACGCCAGCGCTCGCTGTCGTCCACGGTCGAGTTCAGGTGTTCGGTTTCGTGCTCCTGATGACGATTGGCGTACTCTACTGGTTCCTCCCGCGTCTCTGGGGCGTCCCGGCTGCACCAGGCACGCACCCGGGAGCTGCGTTGGGGCTGTTCACCAGCGGTGCGATCCTCGCGGTCGTCGGGCATCTGGCGGAGGCCGGGCCGGTCGTCACGGTCGCCGCTGCGTTGGAGACCGGGGGTGCAGTCGTCGTCATGCGCGATATCCTCGGGCTCCTGCGCCGGCGAGCGGAGCCAGGCAAGGGTGACGATCCAGCGCTCCTCGCCGCGCTCGGGTCCGCGGCTCTCGCGCTTCCCAGCGCTTTCGTCGTGCAGGGGCTGGCCCCAACTGGACTCTTGCCGATCGGACTGGCGCTCTCGTTCTCGCTCGCGTTCCACGGCGTGCTCGTGCCGATCGCTCTCGCCATGTCGGCGCGACTCTTCCCGCTCTACTTCCGGACGCGCTTGCCGGTGCGCCGGGTCTTGGCTGCCGCGCTGGCGGTGAACGCTGCTGGGCTGGCGATCCGGACGTGGGGGCTCGCCAGGGACTGGGCTGTTGGCGTACGATTCGGGAGCGTGCTCGAGGGAGCGGCGATCCTGGCAGCGATCGGTGCCTTGCAGCTGCTCGCGCCACGTCAGCGGCGACCGGCCGCAGCGCGCGTGCTCTGGCGGGATCCGACGACCTATCTCGTCCATGCCGCCTATTGCTGCCTGGGATGTGACGCCGTTCTGCTGATGTGGGCAGGCGTCGTCGGCGCGACGGTTGCGGGCACGCTCGAGTGGCATCTCGTCGGGGTTGGGTATCTGACCGGCCTCATTTTGGGAGTGGGAACGCACCTCCTGCCTGGTTTCGCGCGACGCCGGCAGTGCAGCGAGCGCGCCGCGTGGGGGATCTTCGTCGGGTATCTCGCGATGACCGCGCTGCGGCTCGTCGCCGCTGTGGTCGCCGGCACTCGGGCAGCGCCAGCGGGAACCGCCGCGGGGATCGTGGGACTCGTCACGCTCACCGTTTTCGCGTGGAACTCCCGGATCCTCGACGCAGCGAACCGGGAGCATCGTAGGGAGCCGACGTGTTAAGATACGAGCGCGTTTCGGAACGCGGCGAGCCGGAGAACGCAGAGGGGCCGAGGACGATGAACGAGCTGACACAGGAACGGATCATCGAGGCGCTGCGTCCAGTGCAGGATCCTGAGCTCCGGCGGAGTCTCGTCGAGCTCGGCATGGTGAAAGAGGTCGCGATCGAAGGGACCAGGGTTCGGGTCCAGGTGGAGTTGACGACGCCGGCGTGCCCGCTCCGGGAACGCATCCGCAGCGATGTCGAGCGAGCCGTCCTCGCGGTACCGGGCGTCGAGCAGGTCGACGTCGCCTTCTCCGCGCGTGTCCGGGCGGCGGGCACCGGTTTGCCCGATCGGCAACCGATTCCGGGCGTCAAGAATACGATCGCGGTCGCGAGCGGCAAGGGCGGCGTCGGCAAGTCGACCGTCGCGGTCAATCTCGCGGTGGCGCTCGCGCGAGAGGGGGCAGCCGTCGGGCTGCTCGATGCTGACGTCTACGGCCCGAGCATCCCGTTGATGCTCGGTGCGGAGGAGCAGCCTGGCCTCGCCGAGAACAAGATCATCCCGGGGCGGGCCTACGGGATCGCCGTGATGTCGGTCGGCTATATCCTGGATCCGGAGAAGGCGCTGATCTGGCGTGGTCCGCTGGTCTCCCAACTGATCCGGCAGTTCCTGAGCGATGTCCAGTGGGGCGAACTCGACTACCTGGTCATCGACCTGCCGCCCGGGACCGGAGATGTCCAGTTGACGCTCGTGCAAACGATCCCGCTCTCCGGGGCGATCATCGTCACGACGCCGCAGGATGTCGCGTTGGCGGACGCCATCAAGGGGCTGCAGATGTTCCGCGAGGTGAAGACACCGGTCCTCGGTATCATCGAGAACATGAGCTACTTCGTCTGCCCGCACTGTGGGCATGTGGCGGAAATCTTCGGCTCCGGCGGGGGCGAACGGGTGGCCAATGCCTACGGGGTGCCGCTGCTCGGTCACATTCCGATCGATCCCGCCGTGCGCGAAGGCGGCGATACCGGGCGCCCGATCGTCGTGAGTCATCCGGACTCCGCGACGGCGGCGGCCTTCCGCGAAGCGGCTCGTCAGGCAGCCGCGCGCCTCGCGGTCGAGGCCGCGAACAAACCGCGCAAACCGACCCTGTTGCTGCGTCCGCAGCGGTAAGATCGAGTGACGAGCCGAAGCGTCGGCTGTCCGCGAGGAGCCGGTCGAGGAAGGGGAGGGTATGCGCTGCCAGCGGTGTGGTGAGCAGCTGCCGGAGGGAGCGCGCTTCTGTCCGTGGTGCGGCGCACGCGTGGTGTCGGAGGGGTTCGGCGCACGTCGGCGCGTCGTCGTCACCGGTCTCGGCGCGATCACTCCCCTCGCGCTCAGCGCGGAAGAGACGTGGCAGCGCCTACTGCGCGGCGAGTCGGGCGTGCGGCGCATCGAACGGTTCGACCCCAGCGATCTCCCCGTGCAGATTGCGGCCGAGGTGCGCGATTTCCGCTTGGGCGACTGGGTCGATCCGAAGACGGCGCGACAGATGGCGATGTTCAGCCAGTACGCCCTGGAAGCGGGTGGGCAAGCGTTGCGCGACGCGCGACTGGACGCCGACGACATCGATCCTGCACGGGCCGCAGTGGTGATCGGGACCGGGGCTGGGGGCATGGCGACCATCCTCGAGACGCACGAACTCGCGCAACGTCGCGGGCTCATGCGCATTTCTCCGCACTTCATGACGACATTCCCCCACAACATGCCGGCCTATCACCTCGCCCAAGCGTTCCGCTTCCTCGGCCCCAGCCTCACCGTGTCGACGGCGTGCGCGACCGGGGCGCAGGCGATCGGCGAAGCGGCCGAAATGATCCGCTCCGGAGTCGCCGACGTCGCGCTGGCCGGCGGCACGGAGTACGCCGTCTTCCCGTTGTTCATCGCCAGTTTCGCCGTGCAGCGCGCCGCCTCGACCTGGAACGATCGTCCGGAGGAGGCCAGCCGGCCGTTCGACGCGGAGCGACACGGATTCGTCGTCGGCGAGGGGGCCGGGATCGTGGTGTTGGAGAGCCTCGAACACGCCAGGGCGCGCGGTGCCCGGATCTACGCGGAGCTCCTGGGCTACGCCTCGAGCAACGACGGTTACCACCCGATCGCGCCGGATCCTGAGGGGAGCGGGGCAGCCAGAGCGATCCGCGCAGCCCTCGCCGATGCCGGCGTGCGCCCCGACGAGGTCGACTACATCAACGCGCATGCCGCGTCGACGCCGCTCGGCGACCACGCGGAGACGATCGCGATCAAGGCGGTCTTCGGCGAGCAGGCGTACCGGATCCCCGTCAGTTCGACCAAGTCGATGATCGGCCATCTCATGGGAGCGGCGGGCGCGGTCGAGTCGATCGTCACGATCCTCAGTATCCGCGACGGCGTGATCCACCCGACGCGGAACTACACTTTCCGCGATCCCGAGTGCGATCTGGATTACGTGCCGGAGGGCGCCCGGCGATGTCGAGTCCGGATCGCTCTGAAGAACTCCTTCGGCCTCGGTGGTCAGAACTGCTGCCTCGTCTTCGGGGCCTGGGAGGATCGCTGAGCGGTGCATCGAAGAGGAGGGCGTCATGCCGAAACGGTATGCGCCGGTGAGCGGGTTGGAGCTCCCCCGGTTCGCCGGTATTCGGACGTTCGCGCGTCTTCCGTACGTCCGTGATCTCGACGGAGTCGACGTCGCGATCGTCGGCGCGCCGTTCGACACCGGCGTCACCTACCGGGTCGGGGCCCGGTTCGGTCCGGCGGCCGTACGAGAGATGTCGGCGATGCTGCGGACGTACCACCCGGCGCTCGACGTCGACGTGTACGAAGTCCTCTCGGTCGTCGACTACGGCGACGTGCCGGTGGTGCCCGGATACATCGAGGACAGCTATGCAGCGATCGAGCGCGGTTTGCGACCGCTGGTGGAACGCGGTGTCGTCCCCTTCGTGATCGGGGGCGACCATTCAATCACGCTCGCCGAGCTCCGTGCGGTCGCGGCACGGTACGGTCCGGTCGGCTTCGTGCAGTTCGACTCCCATACCGATACGTGGGACGAGTACTGGGGCAAGAAGTACACGCACGGTACGCCGTTCCGTCGCGCCGTCGAAGAGGGATTGATCGACACCAAGCGAGCGATCCAGGTCGGCATGCGGGGGTCGCTCTACGGGCCGGACGACCTGGACCAATCCAGGCAGCTGGGCTTCGAGGTCTGGACCGCCGACGACATGCGACGGACCGGTCTGGGTGCGGTGATCGAGGCGATCCGTCGCCGGGTCGGTAGCGGCCCGGTCTTCGTCAGCTTCGATATCGATTTCCTGGATCCGGTTTACGCTCCCGGAACCGGTACTCCGGAGATCGGCGGTTTCACGACCCGCGAAGCGCAGGAGCTGGTGCGGGGACTCGTCGGCGTGGAGATCGTGGCGGCCGACGTGGTCGAGGTGCTTCCTGCCCACGATTCGAGCGGAGTCACGGCGCTCGCTGCGGCGAACATCCTCTTCGAGCTCCTCGCCGTTCTCGCTTTCAATCGGCGCAGCAGTACCCATTGACGACGGCGCTGCGCAGGACGAGCGGTTCGCGAGAGGACGGGCGGAGTGCACGAGCCGAAGCAGGGGCAACCGACGGTCTGGCGGCCGCGCTTCAGCGGGCTGCGGACGTTCGCTCGCTTCCCACATACCGTGGAACTCGACGGGGTGGACCTGGCGATCGTCGGCATCCCGTTCGATACCGGCGTCACCTACCGGCCGGGAGCACGGTTCGGGCCAGCGGCCATTCGGGAGCAGTCCTCGCGCATCGAGGAGTACCATCCCGTGCTCGATCTCGACGTGACGGAAGTGCTGTCGATCGTCGATTACGGCGACACCCCGGTGGTCCCAATGGAGACGGAGCGGAGCTTCGAGGCGATCGCCCGGACGCTGGAGCCGCTGGTCGCGCGCGGGATCGTGACGATCGGCCTCGGAGGCGATCACTCCGTGTCGCTGCCGGAGCTCCGGGCCGTCGCCGCCCGCTACGGCCCGCTCGCGCTCGTGCACTTCGATGCCCACGTCGATACCTGGGACACGATCTGGGACACGCGCTACAACCATGGGACGCCCTTCCGGCGAGCGGTCGAGGAGGGACTGGTCGATCCGCAGCGCTCGATCCAGGTCGGGATCCGTGGGTCGCTCGGCGACCGGGGCGAGTTGGAACAATCGCGGGAGCTCGGTTTCGAGGTTTGGACGGCCCGCGAGGTGCGCTCGGCTGGCCTCGCGGCGGTGTCAGCGGCGATCCGGCAACGGGTCGGCTCGCACCCGGTGTTCCTGAGCTTCGATATCGACTTCCTGGACCCGGCGTTCGCGCCGGGTACCGGGACGCCGGAAGTGGGTGGCTTCGCGACCTGGGAAGCGCAGGAGTTTCTCTGGAACCTCGTCGGTCTGCGCATCGTGGCCGCCGATCTCGTCGAGGTCCTGCCCGATCGGGACCCGGCGGGAGTGACCGCACTCAATGCAGCCAACCTCGTTTTCGACATGATCGCCGTCATCGCTGCTACCAGGAAGGGGTCGGAGCATGGCGCAACCGAGCGCGCCGAGTGAACACCTGTTGTTCGGGCGGATACCGCGGCGGGCGGCGCAGGTTCGCCCGACGGTACCCATCGCGTTCCCTGTGAAGGAAGGACAGCTGCTCCAGATCAGCGACGTTATGGGCAAGCAGGTCGCCGACATGGTCGCGTTCAACCTGCACGACCTCCGGGAGTATCTCTCGCCTTCGCACACGCGCGCGATCAACAACTCGCTCGTTCTCGTCCAGGGCATGACGCTCTACAGCAATCGCCGGAACCCGATGTTCGTGCTGCTCGAGGACACCGTGGGGCGGCACGATATCCTCTTCCCGGCCTGTGACCGCCGCGGTTATCTCGACGACTACGGTTTACCGGATCACCCGAACTGCAAGGACAACTTCGTCCGCGCGCTCAGCGAATACGGCATAAGCGAGGACGATATTCCCGACCCCGTTCACTGGTTCATGCACGTCGCTCTCCTGGCCAAGGGGCGGTTCGAGATCCGCGAGCCGCTCTCCGAGCGCAACGATTACGTCCTGCTCCGCGCTCTGATGGACGTCGTCGTCGCGGTCTCCGCCTGCCCGCAGGATCAGAACGCCTGCAACGCGTTCAATCCGACCGATATCCTGGTCCGGGTCTACGACTGACTTCGGGAAACCCCGCGCGCGTTCACGCGATGAAGTAGCGGAACGTGAGCGGCAGCTCTTCCGCCGGTGGGATTTCGACCGTGCGACCGTCGATGGCGACCTCGAGCGTGGCTGGATCGACGACGACGCGCGGCGAGGCCGTGTTGTGCAGCATCGCGGCCTTGAACGTGCGGCGCGTGTTGCGGACGGCGACCGCGCGGCGCTGGAGCCGGAGCCGCTCGAAGAGGCGGTTCTCGGCAGCGACCGGCGCGACGAAGGCGAGCGAGAGCGCGGCCGGGGCGCGTCCCAGCCCGCCGAACATCGGACGGTAGATCGACGGCTGACTCCAGCGGGTCGAGCCCATACCGTCGCCGACCGGTGCCCAGGCGACGAAACCACCCTTGATGACGGCGGTCGGCTTGGCGCCGAAGAACGCGGGATGCCAGAGGACGATGTCGGCCAGCTTGCCCGGCTCCAGACTCCCCACCTCGTGGTCGAGACCGTGCGCGATCGCCGGGTTGATGGTGTACTTCGCCAGATACTGGAGGATGCGCGGGTTGTCGTCCCCCTGGCCGGTCGCGGGATCGAAACCGCCGCCCCGCACTTCCTTCATCCGGTGCGCGAGCTGCCAGGTGCGCGTGATCACTTCGCCGATCCGTCCCATCCCTTGCGAATCGGAGGACATGATCGCGATGGCACCGAGATCGTGCAGGACGTCCTCGGCCGCGATCGTGCTCGCTCGCACCCGGTCACGAGCGGCAGCGACGTCGGTCGGGATGCTCAGGGAAAGGCGATGCACGGCAACGATCATGTCGAACAGTTCCGCGGTGCTGTTGCGCGAGTACGGGATGGTGGGGCTGGTCGACGAGCCGATGACGTTAGGCTCGGAGACGATCTCCAGTACGTTCGGCGCATGACCGCCACCGGAGCCTTCGACGTGATAGGCGTGGATCGAGCGTCCCGCGATCGCGGCGATGGTCTCCCGCAGGGAGCCGGCTTCGTTGAGCCCGTCGGTATGGAGCGCGACCTGCACGCCGGCCTGTTCCGCGATCGTCAGGCAGGCATCGATGACGGCGGGGCAGGCACCGACATCCTCGTGCACCTTGAAGCCGGCACAACCGGCCTCGAGATGCTCGGCGAGCTGGTCGGTATCCGACGAACCACGCCCGAGGACTGCGAGGTTCAGGGGGATGCTCTCGAAGGCCTCGAGGAGATGCTGGACGTTCGCGAGCGGGTTGACGCCGAGATCCCAGACGCCGCCCGAGCCTTGCGCGACGATCGTGGTGATACCGGCGGTGAGCGCAGCTGGAACGACGCTGGTCGAGGACAGGTGCACGTGGGCATCGACCGCCCCCGGCGTCGCGATCAGGCCTTCGCCGGGAACGATACCGGTGGCGTTGCTGATGAGCACTTCGACGTCGTCCATGACGTCGGGATTCCCAGCGCGACCGATCGCGACGATGCGACCGTCCTTGATACCGATATTGCTCTTGAAGATGCCGAGGACCGCGTCCATGACGACGACGTTGGTCACGACGAGATCCAGCTTGCTCGGCCCGTGGTCCCGACCAGCGAGCATCCCGTCCCTGACCGGGCGAGCGAAGCCGACGAGCGGTTCGAAACCGGGCAACGTGTCGTCGCGTTCGATCCGTGCGAAGAGATTCGTATCGGCGAGACGGATCCGGTCGCCAGTGGTGGGACCGTACCAGGACGCGTAGTCACGACGCGCGATGCGCCAGGGCATCGGTCGACTCCTCACTCCTCGGGTCGGTGGCAGAAGCCGCGCGCGACGAGGGCACGCAGCGCTTCCTCGGGATCGACGGCGTCGAGCGCGCCGTCGATGACGCCGTGGAAACCGCGCACGACACGTCGTCCGCCGATCGGTACCAGGGGCACCTCGACGGTCGCGCCGGGCTCGATGCGGATCGCCCAACCGACCGGAATGTCCGGGCGCATCCCGAACGCCCTGCGTCGATCGAAGCAGAGGGCGGGGTTCGCCTCGAAGACGTGGAAGTGAGCGGTGAGGTGCACCGGAACATTCCCACCGTTGGTGATGCGGATCGTCACCGAGGGGAGACCGGCGTTGACCTCGATGTCACCGTTCCCCGTGAGCACCCCGCCGGGAGGCAATCGCTCGTCGATCATCGAATCGGCTCCCGAATCGTGACCAGGCGCGTTCCGTCCGGGAAGAGCGCATCGATGTAGAGGACCGACAGCATTTCCGGCACTCCCGGTAGCACGTCGTCCCTGGTGAGGAGCGACCGTGCATGGGCGACGACTTCCTCGTAGCTGCGTCCTGCCCTGGCTTCCTCGTAGACCTCGTCGCAGATCAAGGCCGCCGCTTCAGCGTAGTTCAGCTTGATGCCGCGGACGCGGTGACGCCGCGCGAGTTCCGCGAGCGTGAAGACGGTCAGTCGATCGACTTCCTTCGGCGTCAAGTACATCGCTCGTCCTGCCCTGACGGAGACGCCGGCGCGACCGCATCGTCGCTCGCCGGGACAGCGAGGAGCTCCAGACGCGTCCGATAGGGAATGCGGTACTGGCGCAGGAGATTGGGCACGTTGACGCTGCGGAAACCCGTCGAGAGACGAGGCCGCTCGTGCGGCGAGATGGCCAATCGGGTCGGCAGGAAGCGACCGAGCCGCCCGCTGCGGATCGCTTCGGCCAGGAGATCCAGGTCAGCACGGCCCGGGACGTCCTCGATCCAGAGATCGGGAGGGCCGCTGAACGGATCGCGATCGAGCCAGATGTACAGTCGCCGGTCGGTCACAGCTGCGTGCTCCCGGCCGCGTTCCCGTACGTGCGAGGTCACGAGGTGAAGGGGATCCAGGCGTCGGCCGCCGGCAAGCGCTTCTCGTCGAGGGAAGCCGGCTGGAGGCGCAAGAGCGCCTCGATGTCGACCCGGCGGTAGAGCCGTTCCCGACCGATACCGCGACGAAAGCTCCGGATGCGGCCGCGGCTGGCGTAGGCGTACAAGGTCTCGCGTTTGACACCCAGAAGCGCAGCCGCTTCCTGCGCCGTGAGGTATTCCACACCGTCGATCTCGATCATCGTTCGCTCCCGTCACCCAGCCCGCAGCGCTGCAGTATACCCGTCTCGGATTGCGGCCGTCCACGGGCGATCCCCGGTCTTTCCGGGAATGTCGCGGCTAAGAACGCCGGATCGACTGCAGGGAGACGGGCCCTCGTAGGAGCGCCGCTCGTGCCGCCGACGTCGCCGGAGTGCTCGGCGCAGCGGTGTTCGCTGCCGGCCGTGATCGTCGCGTGCGATCGACGGGCGCGCGGCGCTCGCCGGTGGCCGCCACGGCGGTGAGAAGATCGCCGCGGTCGAGCGAGGGTCTCCGTCGCCCGAACGCGGTCTCTCGGCACTGCGAGTCGAGGAGACAGCCTCTGACCGCGACTCCGCAGCCAGGGGGTCGGAGCCGGTGCGCACCAACCGACGCTCGCACCAGCGCGTGGATCAGGTCGAAAAGAAGGTGACGCACGGCGTTGCACGCGATGCGCCCGGTGATTCCGTAGCCGTGCGTGCGGCGCTGCAGAGCGGGCGCGCGACGCGGCACCGCCCTTCTTTCACTGCGCCGGCCGAAGCGGGGACGGGCGGCGTGTGCCGGGTCGCGACTGAGCGCGTTCCGCGAGAGCGCCGGAGAGGAACCGTTTCGACCGCGCGCCAGGGAACCTTCGTTCAGCGATCGACCGCGAGCGGATGGATGCGGATTCGGTGCGGGTGTGCTATCATTTTCTAGTGTGCCGGCACGGGCGATCGTGCCAATCTCGGTACCGAAGGGGTGTGAGGCCAGGTGGCGAAGTCGGTTCACGTCGAGCTGCGCGAGAACGAGAGCTTCGACGCGCTCCTCAAGCGGTTCACCAAGGAGCTGCAGAAGGCCGGAGTCCTGCGCGACTACCGCGCGAAGCGGCACTACGTGAGCAAGTCGGAGCAGCGGCGGGCCAAGATCCGCAAGGCGGAGCATCGCCGGCGCCGCAAGCTCGCGAAGCTCGCGAAGAAGGGCCAGCTCGGGCTCTGACCGTGCGTGCAGCGGGCGCCGGCAGGAACGAGTCGGGTCGGTCTTCGCTCGACCGGTTGGTGAAGCAGACGTGGCTGTTGCCGCTCGCGACAGCCACGTTTCTCGTATTCCTCGGTGGGTCGCTCTGGCTCGTGGCAGGGCTGGGCCGACCGTTCTGGATCGTTCTCCTGTTGCTGCCCCCGTCGTTCGTCCTTACGACGCTCGCGTTGGCGGTCGCGCTCGCTGACCTGTTCGAACGTCCGTCGCACCGCTTCCCGTTCGGTGGTCGGCTCGTCTGGCTGGTGCTGGTCGCCGGCCTCAATGTCCTCGCCTTTTTCCCCTACTGGATCTTCGTCGTGCGCCGCAGTCGACCGGAGTCCGATCGGACGGATCATTCGCTCGTCAACGAACGCAGCTCCGCTTGAAGCGACCGGGCGAGGTCCTGTACTTCGTGCGCCGGGGCGCGCGCGTCGACCGCGTGCGTGAGGCGATCCAGGAGGCTGTCGACGCGTTCCCGCCGCGTTTCGGGCACCGCCTGCCGGACTCGTTCCCACTGCGTCCGCACGCGCTCCAGGGCGGTCCGGGCTGCCGCATATTCCTCTGGGCGCAGCACGGTACCGTCGCGGACCGTTTCGTCGGTGTAGAGGGAGATCGCCAGGACGTCCAGCTCGGCGACCATCTGCGGTACGGCGCTCGACACGTCAGCGGAGGCCGGAGCCGGCGAGCGAGTTCGGAGCAAGGCTGCGGCGACGAGCGTGACCAGTACGATCGTGGCCGCGACGACAGCAGCGGGAAGCCACGCGGGACGGCGCCGGTGCGGTCGAACGACAGCCACGGTCTCGCCTCACAGCCGGGCCGGTTGGCCGACGAGCAAGCAGCCGCCCTCGCCGGACGCGAGCGCTTGGTCGATGTCGACCGGCCGATCCAACAGCAGACAGCGAGCACCGATGATCGCGCAGGCACAGCCCTGGCTGGGCTGCCGGGTGTTCGACGTCTCGGTGCCGCTGAGCGCTCGGCACGAGCCATCGACGGCATGGAAGCAGACCGAGCCATGGCGATCGATGACGACGATCGGTCTGCGTTCGCGGCGGAACGGGCCGATTCCGGTACGGACCGACGCCGTGAACACCCAGTAGTACGGATTCTCGAACTGTAGGCGCACCGACGTCGCCGGCACGCCGAGCGCTCGCGCGGCGAGTTCGTGGGCGGTCTCCCGGTCGATGCTGGGGCGCAGGCCGGCGGACCGGTGGGTTTCGAGCGCGAGTGCGCGGATGCGCGATGCCTGACGCTCGGGGATCGGTTCCACGACGACCTGCACGCTCCCGCGAGTGGCACCGAAAGCGACAAGTCGCCGTTCGACGCGCTCGACCGCGGCCAGGAGCTCCGGACCGGAGCGGACGTGGACCTCCTCGATAAGGCTGAGCGGCGTCGTCGCCGCGCCGATCGCCGCGATCACCTCAGCGGCGGGTGCGATCGCCGTGCGCAAGCCGAGTCGTTCCGCGAGGAGCGGCGCGATCACGCCAGCGCCGCCCCCGAGGCCGATCACCGGCGGCTGACGGAGTTCGTACTCGCGGAGGAGGTCGCGCGCGAGCGGCTCCAGCGCCGCGCAGGCGGCGTCCAGAACCTCGCGCGCCAAGTCGTCGGCGGTCCGACCGAGCGCACGAGCGACGACCTCGAAGGCCGCGCGAGCTCGCGCGCGGTCGCCGCAGGCGTAGTCCGTCGACGGGAGCAGTCCCAGCGCGTTCGCGGCGTCGGTCAGCGTCAAGGCGGCCGGACGCCCATGGGCGTCGCGGATCACGACGTAACTCTCATCGTCTCCCTCGCGCGGTGCGACCGTCTCCCACGCGGAGGGCTGCCCGAGATCAGCGGCGAAGCTGACGTAGGGTAGCCCAGCGATATGCGCGCTGCGCGGACCGACACCGACGACGCGATTCCGTTCGATCCGGATCAGCGAGCCACCGCCGATCCCGGCGACGTGCACGTCGACCGACCGCAGGCAGGTCGGGTGCCGCATGATGCGGACGTAGCGCAGGGCGGGCCGTCCGTTCCGGATGACGCCGATGTTCGTGCTCGTACCGCCGACTTCGACGAAGAGCGCGTCGACCGTCGGGTTGGTGCGGAGCGCACCGGCCACGCTCGCGGCTGGCCCCGAGAGCATGCTCGGCGCGGGGAGATCGGCGAGCTGGTCGATCGGAACGACGCTGAGATCGCCGGTCAGGACCATGGCGGGCGCGCCGATGCCGGACTGGTCGAGCGCGGCCTTGACCCAGGCGGTCGTCTCGCGCATGCGCGGGAGGATGCTGGCGTTGATCGCGGCGGTGAGCGTGCGAACCTCGAGCCCGTACAGCCCGGTCAGCTGGTGCCCGGCCGTGTCCGGAACTCCCAACCGGCGGGCGACGGCCAGCGCGCGTTCCTCCACTGCCGGGTTCTCGACCGCGTACGCTGCGGAGATCGCGATCGCTCCCGCGCCGGCAGCCGTGAGCTCCTGGAGAGCCCGTTCGAGAACAGCTTCCGACGCCTCTTCCAGATCAACGTACGCGTAGTGGAGTCGCAGGGCGCGACCGGGCGCCAGCTCGATCCGTTCCAGGCGCGTCCGTTGCTGGGTCTGTCGACGCTCGCGGCGGGGACCGAGGGCGAGGATGCCGACCGGAACGACGTCGCCTTCGAGCAGCGCATTGACGGCCTGCGTGGTGCTGAACGTGACGAGGCGCACGTCCGCGGCGGCGAACCGGGCGGTCGCCAGGAGCCGCTGCAGGGCCTCGATGGCCCCGGCGGCGACGCCCTGCTGTGCCCGATGGGTCGTCGGAACCGCCACCCGTGCGATCGGCTCGCCGGAACCGAGATCGACGGCGACCGCCTTGGTGAACGTTCCACCGACGTCGATGCCGATCCGGATCACGCGCTCCCTCCCTCAGTCGGAGACTCGAACCGCTCGGCTCACCGTAGCGCTCCGGTACCAGGCCCATCCGGCCCAAAGCCACGCAGCACTATACGCCAGAGCGAGCGCGAGTTGCGCGATCAGTACCTCGCGGGTCGGGTGGAGGCCGAGAAGCTCCGTGACCAAACGGTTCAGCGCCGGAAGTTCGACGACGGTGACCGGCAGGTAACCCAGCATCTGGAGCTCCCAGACCGCATGACCAAGAATCGCGATGGAGAGCAGCATGACGATCGAGACCGCCGCGGAGAGGAAGGCCCGCAGCGGCAGGCGTGCGCCGAGCGCAATGACAGCCCAGCCGATCAGGACGAGCGAGACGGCGGCCAGGAGCACGCCGAGGGCGATCCACGTCTCGAGTCGCCGGGCCATCAGCACCAGCGACTGGTAGAGGACGGCGGTCTCCGCTCCTTCGCGGTAGACGGCCGTGAAGCCGAGGAGCGCGACGGCGGATGCCTTGCCGGTCGCGATCGCCTCCCAGGCGTGGGCGCGGAGATACTCCATCCACCGGCGCGTGTCGATGCGCCGCAGGAGCCAGAGACTGATGGAAATCATGAGCGCGACGGCCAGGAGCGACATGGCGATCTCGAGGAGCTCGCGCCCGACCGGGACGACTCGGAGCACGACGACGAGCAGGAGCCAGGTCGCCAGACTCGCCGGGACAGCCAGGAGCACGCCGATCCAGAGCGGGCGCCGCAAGCTCGGTTGATGCACGCCGAGATAGCCGAGCAGCGCGGCGATGACCAGGATCGCCTCGATACCCTCCCGGAAGAGGATGGAGAACGAGGCGAGCGTCACGAAGGCCGGCGCCGCGAGTCCGGGGCCGCCGACGACGCGCTCGACCTCGACAAGTCCGCTGTCGATCTCCATGAGGATCCGATCGATCTCGTCGGCCGGGGCTCCTCGTTCGATCGCCTGTCGCCACTCGGCGAACTGGACTTCCATCGCGAACGTGAAGTTCGGGTCGGCGACGCGGAGGGGAATCTCCACCAGCTCGAAGTGATCAAGGTAGGCCTGCCGCGCCAAGCGCAGCGCCCGTTCGCGGTCTCCAGCGCGATACGCGTCCCGGCTCTGCGCCATGAGGCGACGAATCGCGGCGAGTTCGTCGCGTACGGCGACCGCGGGTGCGCCGGCGTCCGCGCGGACCGAGAGCGGCAGCGCCGCCATCGCGATGGCCAGGAGCGCGAGCAGCAGGAGACCGAGCCGACGGGGTCGACCGAGCGCGGCGGACGTCACTGCAGGACCTCCTCCACTTCCTCGAGCCCGCTCTTCACTTCGTCGATCAGCTGGGCGACCTCGTCAGCTGGCTTGCCTTCGCGGATCGCGTCGCGGACGGCCTTGAAGTCGAGCTCGAGGCGTTCGACGAGATCGCGGTGGCCGGCGTCGAGCAACGGTGCTTCCAGCTGCTCGAAGCCCTCGAGATACGCGTTCGCGGCCTGCTCGTAGGCGGCGTCGGCCTGGCCGCCCCGGTACAGCTCGAGCGAGCGGTCGAGCATGGCGTGGATCTCGGCAATCCGGTCGCTCACCGAGCTCGCTTCCGGTGCGCGGATCCCGAACGCGCTGCGGAGTTCTGCCGCCAGGTGCCGCAGTCGCTCCTGGATCGGTTGCAGGTCGCCGAACTGCGCGCCTGGCTGGTCGTGGAACTGAGCGAGCGGACCGGCTGCGAGCGTCTCCAGGTCTTCGGCCGCCTCCGCGGCGGCTGCCTTCCCGGACTCCGGAGCCTGGGAGACGATTTCCGGAAGCTCACGCTGGAGCACCTGGAAGAATCCCCAGGCGTCCTGGAACTCCTCGATGTTGACGATCGTGCCGCCCTCGACGCCCTCGGCGAGTTCCGTCGCCACCGCTTCGGCCAGCGAGGCGAGCGCGGCCGCGCGCAGTGCCGTGCCGTCGGGGCTGGCGGTCGCGAGTCGGGCGATCGCGTCATGCAGCGCCTGGCGAGCGGTATCGTTCGCCGCCAGCGCGTCCGTCGCCTGGTCGCGCGCAGCCCGGAGATTGGCGTCGAGCGGATCCCGGATCGCGGTCAAGCCGTGCCGAGCGAGCGCCGATTCGACCGCTGCCCAATACTCGGCGGTCGGATGGGCGGCGTGTGCTTGGGCCAGCGTCCAGTTACCACGCTCCAGGTTGGCTCGGCTCGCTTCGAGGTGCCCGAGCATCTCGTAGAGGGTCGCGACGAGTCCAGCGTCGTCCGCAATGGCCGTGGTCTCGTGGCCTTCGTGGCTCGAACCGGTCACGGTTGCTGCCGCGGCCGGTGTCGGTGTCGCTGGCTTGGACGAGGGCGTCGGCGTCTCGACGGATCGGTTACAGGCTGCGAGCAGGAAAACGAACGACAACAGGAACGCGAGGACACGCTGAATCGGGAACCAGCGATGAGTCACGCGCTTTCCCCCTTCTGTGCACCCGCTCGATCGACGTTCCGTGCCTTCCCGATCCAGTCGCCGGCGACCAAACCCGAGTAAAACACTCGGGATTCATTCTACGGGTGGCCGCGCGGGGTGTCAAGCGATCGGCGCGCTCGCGAGGCAGTGCGACGACCGGTGTCGGCCTCGCGGCGAGCGACCGGAGAGCGGCACCGTGCACGACGCCTGCGGGGAGCCTGGCGGGGGAAGCGTCCACGCTGGTCCGGAGTGGCTGTTTCGGACCGGCCGGTCGCGCGACGATGATCGGCTGCTGGACGAGGTCGCTCGGACGGACCCAAGGGCGGCCGCCGCGGCCGGTGAGCAGGCGTCGACGCTTCCGGCTCGATCCCGGAACACGCGCGAACCGGAGTTCGGGTCATGCTCCGGTTCGCGGGCGCGGTGCGTGCAGGACTTTGTCGGTTCGGTCACACCGGCCATGCCTCTCGTCGCCAGGCGCTGTCCCAGAAGAGCCACTCGTAGCGCGAAGTCGTGACGAAGTGCTGCCGGACGAGCGCGCGGCGCGATTCGGGCAGGTCGGCGGTCGCCTCCTCGGTGACGTCGATCACGGCGCGCACGACCTGCGCATATTCCTCCGATGCGTAGGTGTCGATCCAACGTCGGTAGAGCGGGTTCGGCGAGCCGGTTCGCTCGAGGTGCTTCCCGACCTCCCAGTAGATCCAGTAGCACGGCAGCACGGCGCCCAGGACTTCCTCGAAGGGACGCTCGTACGCGACGCGCAGAAGATAGGAGGTGTAGGCCAGGTTGGCGGGCGCGTACGGCGTCGCCGCAACGTCTTCCGGAGCGAGGCCCCATTCGCGGAAGAAGCTGTCGTGGAGCGCTCGTTCGACGACCAGCGCGACCTTGGCATGCTCGGCGAAGAGTTCGCACCAGGCTGCCCTGGGTGCCTTGGCGGCGGCGAGAGCGAGGGTGCGGGCGTAGTCCTGGAGGTAGAGCGCGTCCTGGACGACGTAGAAGCGGAACGTCTCCTCCGGGAGCGTCCCGTCGGTCAGTCCTTGCACGAAGGGGTGAGCGAGGATCGCCGAGAAGATCGGTTCGATCGAGCGCCAGAGTTCGTCGGTGAAGCGCTGCATCTTCGGTCTCCTCTCGGTTCAGACCGGCCAGCGGGCTCGCGTGTAGACCATGTCCCAGAAGAGGTACTCGTACCGTGCCGTGGCCAGAAAGGCCGCTCGCACCGCATCGTAGTCGAGCGCGGTGGTCGTGCGCAGCAGTTGTCGCCCCACCCAATCGACCCAGGCGGCGAACTGCGGGCTCGTCCAGTTCTCGATCCAGCGCGCGTAGGGCTCGGCGAGACCGAGCGACCGGCGGACGGTCACCCAGGCGTCGTAGTAGGCTTTCTCGGCTCCCCAGAGGACGGCGAGCGCTTCGGCAAGCGAACCGGTCGCGGCCGTCGCGAGGAGATAGGAGGCATAGCCCAGACAGACCGGTGTGGGATCGACGGCCAGGGAGAGCCCATTGGTTCGCGCGTAGTCCTCGAAGATCGTGAGCTCGTGGCGGAAAGCGACGGCCGCATCGAGCAGTCCGCGCCGGAGCTCCTCGTCCGGTGCACGTGCGATGAGCAGGGCGAGAAAGCGGATGCCGGCCTGTACGAACAGGTAGTCCTGTTGGACCCAGAAGTCGAACCGCTCGCGCGGGAGCTGCCCGGTCGCCAGGTCGCGCAGGAAGGGGTGTTCGGTCATCCTTTGCCAGAGCGGGCGCGCCTCGTGCAGCAGGTCGTCGAGCAGTGTCGTGGACACGGCTGGACCTCCCGTTCTCGATTCGAACGACGCGATAGCGGTGGTTCTGCAGGGGTCCGGAAGCGGGGTCAGGCGGCTGCGGCCCTCCCTTCGCTGGCATTACCCAGATCAGGTCCGACCGGTCGGCGGCGGTTTCCTCAGCCGCCCTCTCAGCCCGGTTCACCCGAGCTCCCGGGGCACGCTTCGTCCCCGACACTACTCGGCTCCGGACAGGTTGTCAAGGCATCAGTTGCAATGCAGCCAACCATCGGTATTCCCGCGTCGACCGGTGTCGCTCGACCGAGCGGACGGCTCCGCGTCGAGCGGGAAGCGACGTCGGCCGCGAGTCGTCGGAAAGGGCTCGCTATACTAGCAACGGTAGCGCTCCCCGGATGCCACAGGCTCGCCGGGTCCGGGTGCCGACGATCGAGGAGGGACCGATGAAGGGGGTCGTTCTCGCGGGTGGGTTGGGAACGCGGCTCTACCCGTTGACGTTCGCGACGAACAAGCACCTCCTGCCGGTCTACGATCAGCCGATGATCTATTACCCGATTCAGACGCTCGTCCGGGCCGGGATCGACGAGATCATGGTCGTGACCGGTGGCCCGCACGCGGGGGATTTCCTCCGGGTACTGCGGAACGGCCGGCATCTCGGTGTGCGCCACCTCGAGTACGCCTACCAGGAAGAGGAGCGCGGCATCGCCGATGCCCTGAGCCTCTGCGAGGAGTTCGCCGACGGCGAGCACATCTGCGTCATCCTCGGCGACAACACGACCGATGCCGACATCCGTTCGGCGGTGGAGAGCTTCACCGGCGGTGCGCTGATCTTCCTCGCGCGGGTTCCGGATCCGCAGCGGTTCGGCTGCCCGGTCTTCGATCCGGAGGATCCGACGCGCATCGTCCGGATCGAGGAAAAGCCGAAGGAGCCGAAGAGCCCGTACGCGGTCACGGGACTCTACCTCTACGACAGCCGGGTCTTCGACTTCATCCGGGAGCTCGAACCGTCGCCGCGCGGCGAACTGGAGATCACCGACGTCAACAACCGGTACCTGGAACTCGGGCTCTTGCGGTGGGTCGAGCTCCAGGGGTTCTGGAGCGACGCGGGCACCTTCGAGAGCCTGCATCGTGCCAACCGGTACTGGGCCGAGCGGCGCGGCTACCGCGATCCGGAACCGAGCTTCCCGCACTCGGCGTCGACGATCGGGCGATGAGACCATTCGACACGGAGGCAGGATGTTCAAGCGAGAGAGCGAGCGAGCAGCGGCACTCATTCAGCGCGCGTTGATCGCGCTCGGGTACGGTGAGCGTGTTTTCGAGATGCGGCCGATTCCTTTCCCGGGCGTGTGGGGAACTTCGACGACCGTCTGCTACCAGATCGCGAACGAGCAGCTGTCGGAGGAACTCGAGCGCGTCACGGCGGGGCTCTCCAAGAAGGAAGCCAAGCGTCTGGTACAGGAGCGGGTACGCGAGCGCGCGCAAGCGATCGCGGCGGAGCTCGCTGGATGGCTCGAGGAGCACGGCGACTTCGCGCGCGTCGAGGCGGTCAACGGGTATCTCAACATCGTGTACGACACCGGTCGGTTCGCCAACGAGGTCCTGCGCACGGCGCTGGCGAGCGGGCCGGCCTTCGGTCGCGGGGAGCCGCGCGGCGAGCGCGTCATGGTCGAGTATTCCCAACCGAATACCCACAAGGCCTTCCACATCGGTCACTTGCGCAACGTGTGCCTGGGCAACGCACTGAGCCGCATTCTCCGCTTCGCCGGGTTCGACGTGCTCGAAGCCAACTACATCGGCGATATCGGACTCCATGTCATCAAGTGTCTCTGGTGCTACTTGCGGTTCCATCAGGGCGAGGAACCCCCGCGCGAGCAACGTGGCCGCTGGCTCGGCGAGATCTACGCCGAAGCGGACCGCCGGTTGAGCTACCGCAACGACGTCGTGGAGCTCCTGAACGAGATCGTGCGCAGTGATCAGATCTTCGTTCAGGCGATCGATCGGATGCTCAAGGAACTCTGGCGGGAGCACAAGGTCGGCGAGGACATCGCCTACTTGCTCGGCCAGATCGCGCACGGTCGGGAGATCAGGCCGGACGCGTTCTACGACGACCAGACGATCGTGAAGTTCTGGCCGATCGTAGGACGGCAGCTCGAGCAGGAGCTGGTGGAAGCGCAGGCCGCGGCGGAAGTCGATCCGAACGCCCGAAAGCGTCTCGAGCAGCTCGAGGAGTGGTACGAGCGATGGCGCCGGCTAGCCGCGACCATCGACTGGTGGCCGCACGTGCCTCAGTGGGAACGGGAAGTTCGCGAGACGTTCCAGCGTTGGGAGCGGAAGGACCCGGAGTTCGTGCGGCTCTGGGAAGAGACCCGAGCCTGGAGCATGGAAGAGTTCCTCCGCATCTACGAGGAACTCGACGTGCACTTCGACGTCTGGTTCTACGAGAGCGAGGTGGAGGAGGAAGGACGACAGATCGTCCGGGAACTCCTAGAGCGGGGGATCGCCGAAATCAGCGATGGCCTGCCGGTCGTCAAGATCGACGAGAAGCTCGGTCTCGAGAAAGAGACCTACCGCACGTTGCCGATACTGCGCTCCGATGGGACGACCCTGTACTCGACGAAAGATCTCGCCCTGACCAAGCGGAAGTTCGAACAGTACAAGGTCGATCGGGCGATTTGGGTCGTGGACGTGCGCCAGACGCTGTACCTCCAGCAGATCTTCAAGGTGATGGAGCTCTGGGGGTTCGAGCAGGCGTCGAAGTGCTACCACCTCGCCTACGAGACGGTCATGTTGCCGAGCGGCGCGATGAGCAGCCGGTTGGGCAACGTCGTCCTGTACGAAGACGTCGCCCGGCGGGTCCTCGAACGTGCGCGCGAGATCATCGAGGAGAAGAACCCGACGCTCCCTCCGGACGTCAAGGAGACGGTTGCTCGCCAGGTCGGCCTGGGGAGCCTCAAGTACGGCATGCTCTCGCGCGACAACAACCGGGTCATCGTGTTCGATATCGAGGAAGCGCTCTCGTTCGAGGGGCACGCCGCCCCGTACATCCAGTACGCGCACGCGCGAGCATGCCGCATTCTCGAGAAGGTGGAGGCGTTGCCGGAGGGGCCCTATGCGCTGGACGAGCTCACCCGCGAGGAGATCGAGCTCATCGAGCAGATCGCGCTCTTCCCCGACGAGGTCCAGCACGCGGCGGACGAATACAAGCCGTTGGTGATCGCGAACTACGTGTACGAGCTCGCCAAGCGGTTCAACGACTTCTACCGCGTGTGTCCTGTTTTGCTGGCTCCTGAGCCGACCCGTTCGGCGCGTCTGGCGATGGTCGCAGCGACGCGTCAGATACTGGAGAACGGGCTCGCGCTCCTCGGCATCGCTGCACCGGAAGTGATGTAACGGGCCGTCACGGCGTGGGTTCCGGTGTCGCGACTGCCGGAACGGTCGGCGTCGGTTCCGCGGCTTCGGTCGGGGCTGGCTCCGGCGTCACGGTGGGCTCGGGAGTGTGCGTGGGCTCGATCGCTGGCGTGACGGTCGGTGCGGTTGCCGGCGTGTCAACCGGGCTCGGCGTCGGTGCCGGTTCGGTCGGGGTCGAGAGTTCGGGCGGCGGGGTCTCCACCGGCTCGGCCAGCTCGGGGGCGACTGGTCGCGCCGGGACCGTGAAGGTCGTCGCGCGGACCTGCGGTCGCGGCTGCCCTTCGCGCGGGGGAAACATCTCGTCGAGGACAGCCTGGATCGCGTTCCAGTCCGGCAGCAAGTAGAACGGTTGACCAGGTTCCCAGTAGCTCGTCGTCGCCTGGAGGAGGGTGAACGAACGGATCCGGTCGCGCGGGATCGCGGTGCCCAGCTTGGCGAGGGCGAGCACCTGGGTCGGGCTCAGGTCGGTCCGAACGGTGTCGCCGAGCGAGTCGACCAGCTGGGGAGCCTTGCGGATCAGGCCAAGCCTGAGCCCTTGCTCGCGGAGCGCGCGCAGCACTTGTTGCTGGCGATAACCGCGGGAAAAGTCGTTGTCGTCGTGGCGCGTTCGGACGTAACGGAGCGCTGTTCTGCCGTCCATGTGCTGCAAGCCTGGGGCGAAGTAGATACGCGTGTAGTTGTAGTCCTCGCCCGGATATTCGTCGTCCTTGATCGGCGCCGGGACGTCGACGACGACGCCACCGAGCGTGTCGACGATCCGCACGAAACCGTCGAAATCGACCTCGGCGTAGTAGTGGATCGGAATCCCGAAGTTGTATTCGATGGTGGCGCGGACCAGACCGGGGCCGGTGATCGGCGAACTCGCGCCGAGCGCGTAGGCCGCGTTGATCTTGTCTTGCCCGTACCCGGGGATCGTCACCAGGAGGTCGCGCGGGATCGACAGCATGCTGACCTCCTTGGTGAGCGGGTCGATGGTGACGACGATGATGGTGTCGCTGCGCGGGACTTCCTCGGCTTCGCGGCGGTCGACGCCGAGCAGGAGGATGTTTATCCGGTCCTTTTCGTCCCAGTCGGGGAGCTGGACCGCTGGATCGTCGGCGGTCAGGAGGACGACCTCGGGCGTCCCTTGCTCGTTGACGACGACCGTCGCGCGCGGGAGAGGCGTGACGAAGACGCGCTGGTACGCTCGCCAGCTGGCCAGGGCGAGAGGGCCGAGGTAGGCGAGGAGCCCCGCCACGACGACGATAGCGAGGATCCCGAAGAGGAGCCGGACCGGAGGTCGCCGACGGACCGGAGGTCGCTGGATGATCGGCGGCGACTCGTCTGCCGCGTATCCGTGGCGGGCGGCGCGGAGCTCCCGTGCGGTCTTGCGCACGTACGGGATCGGCGTCTCTCGCGGCGGCTCGTTCGACGTCATGCGTGGTCCTTCCTCAGCGCTCGCGCGCCGCCGAGCAGTATAGCAGTCCCGCTGTACCGGGCCGGAGTTGACGAAGGGCGTGGGATCGCATCATACTGTCGTCCGTACGATGGTTCCTCGCCACGCGGAGCAGGAGGCGAGCATGATTCTTTCCGACCGGGACATCATCGAGGCGCTCAGGACTGGGCGGATCAAGATCACGCCGGAACCTGACCTGGAGACGCAGCTCGGCGCGTGTTCGATCGACCTCCGGCTCGGGAACACGTTCATGGTGTTCGAGCATTCCCGTTTCTCGTACATCGATCCGCGGCAGCCGCAATCGATCGGCGAAGCGATGCGCACGATCGTGGTGCCTGACGGGGAGCCGTTCATCATGCAGGCGGGGGACTTCGCGCTGGCGTCGACGCTGGAGTACATCGAGATCGCCGACGACCTCGTTGGGCGACTCGAGGGGAGGTCGAGCATCGCCCGGCTCGGGATCACGGTGCACAGCACGGCTGCGCTGTTCGAGCCTGGCTGGGCCGGGACGGCGACGATGGAACTCTCGAACCTCGGTCGCATGGCGGTCGCCTTGTACCCGGGAATGCGGATCTGCTCGTTCACGTTCGAGCAGTTGACGTCGCCGGCTCTGGTGCCCTATCGCATGAAGCGCGGCAACAAGTACGCTGGTCAGCGGGACCCCAAGCCGAGCCGGCTCGCGGAGGAGCTGAGTCTCGAACGCCTGCGCGGTTCCTGAGCCCTCAGGATGGCTCCTCCTTGGCTGGCGTCGACGCGACTCCCATGAGGTGTTCCTCATACCGCGCGAGCACGAAGAGCAGCGAGGAGAGCCGATTCAGGTAGGCGAGTAGGTGGTCGTTGTGTAGTTCGCCGTCGTGATAGAGCCGCGCGACCAGCCGCTCGGCCCGGCGAACGACCGTGCGGGCGAAGTCGAGCGTCGCCCCCTGGACGGTGTCGCCGGGGAGGACGAAGTGCCGGCCGATGGGAACCATGGCTCCGAGCCGGTCGATCGTCGCCTCGAGCCGACGGACGTGCTCTTCGGTGATGCGGTACTTCTGCTGCTCGACGCCCGGTGCGAAGGCCAGCTCGGCCATCATGACGTAGAGATCGCGTTGTACCTGTACCAGTGCGCGTTTCGTTTCCGCCGATCGGGCGAAGGCGCGCGCCATGCCGATCGCCGAGGTCGCCTCGTCCAACGTGCCGAAGGTTTCCGGGCGAGGAGCGTACTTGGGAACGCGTCCCCCCAAGAGGTCGGTGTAGCCCTGGTCGCCCTTGCCGGTGTACAGCATGGCCGAGTCCCTCCCTGTTCACTCCGGTCGCTCGAATTGTCGCGCTGCGATCACGATCAGGACGAGCCCGAGGCCGAGCACGATCGCGGCATCGACGAGCGGATTCAAGGGGTGTCCGAAGAGCGTCACGCCGAGTTGGTCGATCACCGGCTGTGGGACGCCGGTCGCCGCCAGGACGACGCGACGGATCGCGTCGATGCCGTAGGTGACCGGATCGATCCGGGTGAGCACGAGGAGCCAGGAGGGGAGGTTGTTCAGCGGATAGAGCGCTCCGGAAAGGAAGAGCAACGGCGTCACCAGGAAGTTCATGACGAGCCCGAAACCTTCCGTCGAGCGCATCCGGGCGGCGATCACCAGTCCGATGCTCGAGAGCGCGAAGGCGAGGAGGAACAGCAACGGAACGAGGAGCAGGATCGCTCGGAAATCGAGGTCGACGCCGACGAACGGCGCGAGGACCAGCAAGAGGAGCCCCTGCACCATCGAGGTTGAGCTGCCGCCGAGCGCTTTGCCGACGACGATCGACCAACGCGGGATCGGTGCGACGAGCAGTTCCTTGAGAAAGCCGAACTCGCGGTCCCAGACCACCGAGACGGCGCTGAAGATGGAGGAGAACAAGACCGACATGCCGATGATGCCCGGATAGATGAACTGGACATAGTCAGGGGCCATCGTCGCGCCGCCGAGGCGACCCATCCAGGGGGAGAGTCCGGCGCCGAAGATCGCGAGGAACAGGAGCGGTTGGGCGAGGCCGCCGGTGATCCTCGTCCGGTCGCGCCAGAAGCGCAAGAGATCGCGTTGCCAGAGGGTGAGCACGCCGACCAGGGCGCGGAGCGCCGGCGAGGGTGGGCGCACTCGTTCCGCGACGTCGACCAGGGTCATCCTCGGCTCCTTTCACCGTCGGAAACGCATCCGCTCGCGGAAGAGGTCGAGTTCGGACGCTTCCTCGTCACGGATCTGCCGTCCGGTCAACGCAAGGAAGACGTCGTCGAGGCTCGGACGGCGCAAGCTCGCTGACCGGATGGGCACGGTCAGCTCGCGAGCGAGCCTCGGAATCAGTTCGTCGCCGCGCTCCGTTTCGATACGGATGGTTCCGTCGACGAGCATCGGCGCGAACCCGAACCGCTCGCGGAGTTCGCGGGCCGCGCGCTCGTCGTCGTCCGTGCTCAAGACGACGATGTCCTTACCCACCTGGGCTTTGAGCGCGTGCGGGGCGTCGAGCGCGATGATCTTTCCGTGGTCGATGATCGCCACTCGATCGCACTGTTCGGCTTCCTCGAGGTAGTGGGTCGTGAGGAAGAGCGTCACGCCGGTCTCTCGTCGGAGCGTGAGGAGATGCGACCAGATCTGGCGGCGGGTCTGCGGGTCGAGTCCGATAGTCGGTTCGTCCAAGAACAGGATGTCCGGCGCGTGCAACAAGCCCCGCACCAGTTCGAGGCGGCGCTTCATCCCACCGGAGAACGTGCGGACGAGGTGGTGGCGACGTTCCCACAGCTCGACGAGTCGCAAGAGTTCCTCGGCACGCGGGCGCCAGAGGCGGCTGGGTACGCCGTAGACGCGGGCGTGCAGCGCGAGATTCTCCCAGGCGGTGAGCTGGGTGTCGAGACTCGGATCCTGGAAGATGATGCCGATACGCTGGCGGACGAGTTGCGGCTCGCGGACGACGTCGTACCCGGCGACGCGTGCCGTTCCCTCGGTAGGCCGAGCGAGGGTGCACAGGATGCTGATCGTCGTCGTCTTGCCTGCGCCGTTCGGGCCGAGGAACGCGAAGAATTCACCGTGCTCGACCGAGAAGTCGATTCCGGCGACGGCGAGAACCTCGCCGTAGCGCTTCACAAGTCCTCGAACTTCGATGGCCGCGGTCATGACTTGCCCTTCCTGGCGACCGTGCCGCACCGGCCAAGTGTACTCCTGAAGCTCGCGGAAGAGGGAATGGCGAGCGAAACGTCGGCCGGGAGGCGTGTCACGGAAGTGTAACGTTTTCCGTCGACCGCCGATCGGTCATCCCGAAAGAATGCCGTTAGACTGAGGATAGGGGGTATCGATGCGCTGGTCGCTGTTCTTCGCCTGGCTCGCACTGATCGGTCTGGGTGGGGCCAGTGCCATGCTGTTTTGGTCGAGCTTCAACCGGATTCTCGGGGGAGGCGGAAGCGCCGGGGACTGGCTGCGCGGTGTGGTCGGCATCCTCGGTGTCGCGGTGTCGCTCGCGCTCGCTCGTTGGGTGTTGGTGCGGAGCGGCGTTCTGGGGGAGGTGAGAGAAGGGGAGGAGAAGGAGCGGGTCGTGGCAGGGGAAGAAGCGGAGAGGAGTAGGGGGACATGACGGGAACCGAGCGGAACTCGCATCGAACGGAGCAGCACCCGGTCGGGACCATGTTTCTGACGCTGCTAATCCTGATCGTCATCATCGGCATCTGGTTGACCGTGTACTTCGACATGCTGGGGCGGGGGTGAGGCGATGCGGATCGAGGCGTACGAACGGATCTTCATGGTCCTGGCAGCGCTCATGCTCGCATTGGGAATCGTCGGCATCGCCATCGGCGCCCTCGTCGCGGGGGTGCACGTCCCGTCCCCGGCCGGACGCGTCGACCCGCGCACGCTCTCCACCACTCCGCCCTTCGATCAGCCCGGATTGCGGGAGCTCGGTGGGGGAAAGTACGAAGCGGTGATCGTCGCCCGGGCGTGGCAGTTCCAGCCCAACGAGATCCAGGTTCCGGTGGGTTCGACGGTGACTTTCACTATGGCGAGCCCTGACGTCATCCACGGCTTCGTGCTCACCGGAACGAACGCCAACGTGATGGTCATTCCCGGTCAGATCGCCCAAGTCACGGCTCGTTTCGACCAGCCCGGCGAGTACGTCTGGGTCTGCCACGAGTACTGCGGGTTCGGGCATCACCTGATGTTCGGGAAGGTGGTGGTGCGATGAGTGCGACGGCGCGCCCTCAGGTCGTCTCCGGAGGTGGGGCCATCGCCCGGGAGGGAATTTTCCTGGCCGAGCAACTGTGGCCGATCAAAGGACAGCTCGCGCTCGCGCTCGTTGGCCTCGCCGTCGGTGGACTGATGGGGCTGATGCAGGCGCTCGACCGGGTGGGTGTCGTCATCTACAAGGCGTTCCTCATGCAGAGCTACTACCAGGGGCTGACGATCCACGGGGTGCTGCTCGCGTTCCTCTTCACGTTCGGTTTCGGGAACGCGTTCGTCTCGCTGATGGCGATCC
This sequence comes from Thermomicrobium sp., assembly GCA_026419575.1. GTDB lineage: Bacteria > Chloroflexota > Chloroflexia > Thermomicrobiales > Thermomicrobiaceae > Thermomicrobium. Next base: position 73,808 of record JANZZC010000133.1, read on the forward strand.
GAGGTTTCGAGCGTCCGCTCGCCAGCACCTTCCTCGTCCAGGGAGCCTTCTGGACGATGCTCGTCGGCACTCTTCTGGCGGCTTACGCCATCCTGCGCAACCAAGCGACGGTTCTGTTCACGTTCTATGCACCGATGCGGGCGAGCTCGCTCTTCTATCTCGGCGCGGCGCTCCTGGTCATCTCGACGCTCTTGACCACCTTGAATCTCGTCCTCACCCGTCGTGCCTGGCAACGCGAGCATCCCGGCGAACGCACGCCGCTGCTCGGCTTCGTCGGGGTGGTCACCTACGTCATGTGGGCGCTCGCTAGCCTCGGCGTCGTGGTCCTGGTGGTCTTCTTCCTGTTGCCCTGGCAGCTCGGCTGGCTCCGGACGACCGATCCCCAGTTCAATCGGATCCTGTTCTGGTTCACCGGCCATGCGATCGTCTATTTCTGGTTGATGCCAGCGTACATCTCCTGGTACCTCCTCGTGCCGCGCCAAGTCGGCGGACGCGTGTTCAGCGACAGTCTCGTCCGTTTGGTCTTCATACTTCTCCTCATCTTCTCGGTTCCCACCGGCTTGCACCATCAGTATGTCGATCCGGGTATCCCCACGATCATGAAGGTCGTCCACCTCGTCACGACCTTCTCCGTCGTGTATCCGAGCCTGGTGACTGCGTTCACCGTCATGGCGGCGCTCGAGGACGGCGGTCGTGCCCGCGGCGGACGGGGACTCTTGGGTTGGATCTGGAAGCTCCCGTGGGGTGACCCGAGCGTCGCGGCGCAACTGCTCGCGATGCTCGTCTTCGTCCTCGGTGGAGCGACCGGCATCGTGAACGCGAGCTACAACCTCAACAACGTGGTGCACAACACCTCGTTCGTCCCCGGTCACTTCCACATGACCGTGGGGACAGCGGTCGCGCTCTCCTTCATCGGGATCACCTACTGGCTGGTGCCGTACCTGACCGGGCGCGAACTGATGGGTCGCCGGCTGGCCTTAGCCCAAGCCTGGCTCTGGTTCGTCGGCGTGCTGCTCTTCGCACGCGGTCAGATCGCCGCTGGGCTGCTCGGCGAGCCGCGTCGGTCATCGATCGGCGAGGCACCGTACCGCGAACTCATCAGTGCGGGAATCGACAACTGGTTGACCGCGATCGGCGGCACGTTGATGGTCGTCAGCGGTGCGCTCTACTTCATCGTGATCCTTTGGACCGTCTTCGCTGGACGGCGGCTCGCTCAGCCGATGGAGATCCCGGTCGCCGAGATGCGGTTCGGGGCGCGCGAGACGTCGCCCCTCTGGGATCGGCTGGGGTTCTGGTTCCTGGTCGCTGTGGTGCTGGTGGTCATCGCCTATGTCCCGCTGTTCGTGCTCTACCTGCCGCTCCACAGCGTGTCGCCCCCGATCAAGGTGTATTGACGGAGCATCGACTCGGACCCGTCGGGTCGGCGGGGTGAGCGAGGTCGCTCACCCCGCCGACGCTGTAATTAGTAGCGGCGTCCGGCGTTGACGATTCCCCAGATGCTCGGCATCTCGCCGACCGGTACCTCGATCAGGACCGGCCGGGGATCCTTCACGGCGTCCGCGACCACATCGCGCAAGCGCTCGGGCGTTTCGACCCGTAGGCCTTCGATGCCGAAGCTCCGGGCGAGCAGGACGAAGTCGGGATTGACGAGCTCCGAGGCGATGAATCGTCCACCGAAGCGTTCCTTCTGGATCCGACGGACGTTGCCGTAGGCGTTGTCGTTGAAGACGACGGTGATGACGTTGAGGCGGTGCTGCACCATCGTCGCGAGTTCGGGCAAGTTGTAGAGGAAACCGCCGTCCCCGTTGATGGAGAGGACTGGTCGATCGGGGTTGCCGGCTTTGGCCCCGAGCGCGGTCGCGAACCCGAAGCCGAGCGTTCCCTGGTAGCCCGAGGTGAGGAAGGTGCGCGGCCGGTACACTGGGAAGGCGTTCCAGGTCCAGTAACCGACCTGCGTACTCTCGCTCACGACGATGCCGTCTTCCGGAAGCGCCTCGCGGAGGGCCATTCCGAAGGACGCTTGTGGCTGCACTTCCCACAGGAGGTCAGCGACTCTCTCCTTGAGCGCTCGGAGTTCCGCACGCCGAGACGGGCGTTTGCGGTTGTAGAGAGGCAGGCGATCGAGGAGCGCGGCGAGCCCACGCTTGGCGTCAGCGACGATCCCGATCGTCGGACGGATGTTCCGCCCGACTTCCTCGGGATCGATGTCGAGCTGGATGATCGCCTGATCTCGCGGACCCCAGTCGGACATCGCCGGTTGGAGGAATCGAGTACCGACGACGAGGATGACGTCGGCGTTCGGCGTGAGTTCGCGGGCTGCGATCATGTTCTGGGCCAGATCGTGCCGGTCGTCGAGCGCTCCCTTACCGTCCATGGTCAAGACGACCGGTGCTTCGAGTTCTTCGGCGAGTCGTCGGAGCTCTTCCCACGCCTCCGCGACGAGCACACCCCCGCCGGCGAAGACGAGCGGACGCTCGGCCTTACCCAGGAGCTGCGCGGCATGCTCAACGAGTTCCGGATCGGGTTCCGGTGGTTCCGGTCGCGTGGCCGGGACCGTCTCGACCTCCGCGGTCGCCTGGAGCACGTCGGGCGGAATCTCGAGCGCGACCGGCCGAGGGCGTCCGCTGAAGAGTCGGACGAACGCTTCGTGGACGAGCGCTGGGATCTCCTCGGTTCGCGTCGCTCGTGCAGCCCATTTGGTGACCGAGCGGAGCGCCTCGAGCTGGTGCGGAATCTCGTGGAGCATGCCGCGCCCTTTGCCGATCTGCTCCGAGGGTATCTGCCCGGTCACGCAGATGACGCGGGAGTTGCAGGCGTAGGCGGTCGCGAGCCCAGCCATCGCGTTGAGCACGCCGGGGCCGGGTACGACGAGGCACACGCCGACCTTGCCGGTCGTGCGGAAGTAGCCATCGGCCATGTAACTGGTCGCTTGCTCGTGACGCGTGTGGATCACCCGGATGTGATCGCGCGCCTCGTACAGGGCGTCGAACGCCCAGTCGAGCTGCACGCCGGGGAGTCCGAAGACGAGATCGATGCCCTCGCCGAGCAGCTGGGCGACGAGGGCCTGTCCACCGGTGAGTCGAGGCATGGATTCGCTCCTCTCCGGTCACGCCGCCGATCGAACGAAGCGCTCCGAGGGAAAACGCCCAGCGCACCAGCACGCACCCGAGCAGCGGCGATCGGCGGCCGACGATGGCGCAGGCCGTGGCGACCCGTGCCACGCTGCCATTCTAGGCCAGGCTCCTCGGCGTGCGGAAGAGGCGGGGGCCGGGGTCACGTCCCGGACAGCCAGTCGACGCGCGCCAGGTACTCCAGGAGAACGGCGTCAAACGCCTCCGGGTTGTCGACCGGGGCACCGTGGCCAGCATGGGGGATCTCGGCGATCTCGGCGCGCGGCAGGAGGTCAGCGAGCGCGAAGATCGTCCGTTTGTACGCTGGCTGCGTTTCCGCTCCATACACCAGGAGCGTCGGCACATCGACGGCTGCCAGCGGAACCGGACCGGGGTCGAAGGCGAGCACGGCGTCGATCCACGCCGGTGCGCTGAAGACGTTTCGTCGCCACTCCTGCAAACGTCGTTGCCCGGCCTTCTGTGCCCAATCCGGGCCGAGACGGGGAACGAGGAAGTGGGCAAGCGCTTCGTCGACCCTGCCTGCGGCCAAGAGCGAGCGCGTCAGCTCGGCGGACTGCCGGAGTCGCTCGCGTTCGTCCTCACCGGCCAACGCTGGCAACGAAGGCTCGACGAGGACGAGGCCGTGGACGAGCCGAGGCCGCATCAGGGCGAGCGCGAGGGCGATCGTCGCGCCGAGAGAGTTGCCCAGAACGACCGCGCGTTCGAGGCGCTCGGTATCGAGCACGCTGGCCACATCAAGCGCGCCTTCCTCGATCGTCTGGCGCGGTATCGGGGGAGGGCTCGCGCCGTGGCCACGCAGGTGGGGCAGGAGCCAGAGGAACCGCGGGAGGCGGAGCACCTGGTGCACCCAATTCGAGGTGCCGACGAGGATCCCGTGAACGGCGAGAAGCGGCGGGCCGTCCGCGTCGACCCGTCGTTCGTAGGCGAGCTTCTCGCCGTTCGGTGTGATCGCCCAGCGGAGTTCGGTAACGCTCACTCGCTCACCCTTCGAGGAGGAGCCGCTCGGGATCCTCGATGAGTTCCTTGACACGAACCAGGAACAGGACGGCCTCCCGCCCGTCGACGATGCGGTGGTCGTAAGTGAGCGCGACGTACATCATCGGTCGGATGACGATCTCGCCGTTGACGACAACCGGGCGATCCTCGATCTTGTGCATGCCGAGGATGCCGACTTGCGGGGGATTGAGGATCGGCGTCGAAAGGAGCGAACCGAAGACGCCGCCGTTGGTGATCGTGAAGGTGCCGCCGCTCAGCTCTTCCAGAGTGAGCCGTCGCTCGCGGGCCTTGCGGGCGAGTTCCTCGATCTCTCGCTCGATCTCGGCGAACGACTTCCGATCGGCGTCGCGCACCACCGGGACGACGAGCCCTTCGTCGGTCGCGACCGCGATGCCGATGTCGTAGTAGTACTTGACGACGATTTCGTCCCCTTGGATCTCCGCGTTGAGCAAGGGGAACGCCTTGAGCGCTCCGACGACAGCCTTGGTGAAGAAGGACATGAAACCGAGGTTGACCCCGTAGCGTTCCCGGAACTGCTGGCGCCAGCGGTTGCGCAGCGCGATGACGGCGCTCATGTCGATCTCGTTGAAGGTCGTCAGCATCGCAGCGGTGTGCTGCGCTTCGACGAGGCGCCGTGCGATCGTCTTGCGACGCTGGCTCATCCGGATGCGCTCTTCGCGCCGACCGGCGGCCGGAGCGACCAGCGGTGCGCTCACCGCCGTGGGGCCGATTTCAACGGACGGCGCGGCCGCCGGTTGCGGTGCCGGTGGTGCTGTGGTGGGCGGTGGAGCGACGGTGACCGCTGCAGCGCCGTCGGCCGGCTGCGGCGCGGCGCGTCGCTGTGCGACGTACCGCAGGATGTCCTCGCGCGTGACACGCCCGCCCTCACCGCTAGCGGGTACCTGGCTCAAGTCGACCCCGTACTCCTCTGCCAAACGCCGGACCGCGGGCGTCGCCCGGACGCCCGTGCCGGAGACAGCGGGAGCAGCCGCTGCCTGGGCTGCGGCAGCCGGGGTGGTCGGTTCCACCGGTGCAGCTGTGGGCGCCGGCGGCGCAGCCGTGGGCGCGACGGCTGCGGCCGTCTCGGCGATGAGCGCGATCACCTCGCCGACCGTCACCGTTTCCCCTTCGCGCTTGAGGATCCGCTCCAGCACGCCGGCGTGTTCGGCGGTGATCTCGACGTTGACCTTTTCCGTCTCGAGCTCGACGAGCACGTCGCCGACAGCAACCGGCTCGCCCTCGCGCTTCCGCCAGGCGCCGATGACCGCTTCGACGATCGACTCGCCCATCTGCGGGACACGAACTTCGACAGCCATTCTGCACCCTCTGTCTTCGCGTCAAGCCGGTAGGGCCGGTTCCGGAACGCCGGCGAACGCCTCGGCGACGATGCGAGCCTGTTCGCGCTCGTGGTCGTCGAGATGGCCTTCCGCCGGGCTCGCGCGCTCGGGGCGTCCGATGTACCGGAGTGTCCGATCACCGAGGAGCGGCTGGAGCCGCGGCTGCACGAAGCTCCAGGCGCCCATGTTCTTCGGTTCTTCTTGGAGCCAGACCACGTCGCGGGCGTTGGGATACCGCGCGAGGACCGCGGCGAGCTCCGGCTCGGGGAAGGGATACAGCTCCTCCACGCGGACGATGGCGACGTGGCGTGCCTCGGCGAACTGCGGGCTCGTCACCAGGTCGACGTACACCTTGCCGCTGCAGAAGATCAGACGCGTCACCTCGTCGCGCCGCTCGCCGACGTTCGGATCGTCCAGCACCGGCTGGAAGGAGCCTTCCGCGAGCTCGCGGACCGAGGACATCGCCTTCGGGTGCCGCAGCAAGCTCTTCGGCGTCATCACGATCAGCGGACGCGGGTCGATGGTCCGCAGAGCCGCCTGGCGACGCAGGAGATGGAAATAATTGGCAGCTGTCGTGCAGTTGGCGATACGCACGTTGTCCTCGGCTGCCAGCTGGAGGAACCGTTCCAGACGTGCGCTCGAGTGTTCCGGCCCCTGTCCCTCGTACCCATGGGGAAGCAGCAGCACGAGGGAGGATCGCTGCCGCCACTTCGCCCAGCCGCTGACGATGAACTGGTCGATGATGACCTGCGCGACGTTCGCGAAGTCGCCGAACTGCGCTTCCCAGAGGACGAGCGCCTCCGGGGCGTGGACGCTGTAGCCGTACTCGAATCCGAGCGGAGCCGCCTCCGAGAGCGGGCTATTGTAGACAGCGAAGCTGGCCCGCGCAGCCGGCATCCGTTGCAGCGGCACGACGGGTTCGCCGGTCTCGAAGTCGTAGAACGCCACGTGCCGCTGGCTGAAGGTGCCGCGGATCGTGTCCTGACCTGTCAGACGGATCGGAACGCCGTCCGCCAGGAGCGAAGCGAACGCGAGGAGCTCCGCGTGCGCCCAGTCGACCTGCTCCTCCTGCTCGACGACCTCCAGGCGCCGCTGCAACTGACGACGCATCTTCGGATTGAGGCGAAAGCCTTCCGGCAGCGCGTGCGCCTGGCGGTTAAGTTCCTTGAGCTGGTCGAGGGGGACGGCGGTGCGCACGGCGATGGTCTGTCGCGCTCCGTTCGCGGCGCCGTTGGAGCCGAGCGACGGCTTGGCCTCGCTCTGCAGCTTCTGCCGGAGTTCCTGGAAGAGCGCGAGGTACCGCTGCTCGAGCGCTGCCACCTCCTGCTCGGTGACGATTCCCTCGGCGACCAAGCGGCGTGCCCAGAGTTCCCGGACGGTCGGGTGCTGGGCGATGCGGCGGTACATCACCGGCTGGGTGAAGGTCGGTTCGTCCGCCTCGTTGTGTCCCCACCGCCGGTAGCCGATGAGATCGATGAGGACGTCCTTGTGGAAGCGCTGTCGGTAGGCGAAGGCGAGCCGCGCTGCCGTGAGGCAGGCTTCCGGATCGTCGGCGTTGACGTGGAACACCGGAATCTCGAAGCCACGCGCGGGATCCGACGCGTAGAGCGTCGAGCGTCCTTCCTTCGGCTCGGTCGTGTAACCCAGCTGGTTGTTGACGATGATGTGCACCGTGCCGCCGGTCGTGTATCCCGCGATGCCGCTCATGTTGAGCGTCTCGGCGACGATCCCTTCGCCGGTGAACGCGGCATCGCCATGAATGAGGATGGGTAGGCACGCGTCGACGTCTTGAACCGGAGAGCCGGGGCGGTCACGCTCTTCCTGCAGAGCGCGTGCCATCCCCTCGACGACCGGATCGACGAACTCCAAGTGGCTCGGGTTGTGCGCGAGGATCACCTGCAACTCGCCGCTCGCCCGGACACCGCCCATGTGGTACTTGACGTCACCGGTGTAGCCGAGGGTCCCGCCTTCGGTCAGGGCGATCGACTCGCGGTGATCGAGGCCCATGAACTCGGCGAGAATCTGCTCGTACGGCTTGCCGAGGACGTGCGCGAGCACGTTGAGCCGACCGCGATGGGCCATCCCCATCGCCACCTTCGGGATGTCCGCGGCAGCGACTTGCCGCAAGATCTCGTCGAGGATCGGCACCAGCATGTCGGTGCCCTCGATCGAGAAACGCTTCTGGCCGACGAACGCCCGGTGCAGGTAGCGCTCGAACGTCTCGACGGCGGTCAAGCGCTCGAGGAGCGCGCGCTTCTCTTCGGTATCGAGCGACACGCGATAGCGGCCGGACTCGATCGCCTCCTCGAGCCACTCCCGCTCGGCACGGTCCTGGATGTGACCGTAGTCGTAGC